>NZ_JBEPQT010000041.1:0-38483 GCF_040547985.1 Bradyrhizobium sp. LB14.3 | reverse complement strand
AAGACCCAGCGGTCGGGACGAAAAGCTGGCAGCAATCAAACAAAAAGCGGAACATCCGCCTTGACACACCAAATCCCCATGTGAGCAATCCAGAATCCGTTCGCGGAGAGATTCTGGATTGCTTCGCTGCGCTCGCAATGACGATGTTGAGGCAACGATGCATCAAGGCCCTCGGCGTCGTCCTGGCGAAGGCCACCCAATTATCCGCCCCACGGAATCCCCCACTCCCCCGCATGATCGCCCTGTCCGACCTCGCAATAGACTTTTCCCGACCCCGGCGGCATCCTGCCGCCATCAACCGATAACAGAGCGCCACACAGGCGGGGGAAACAGATCATGTTGCAGACGCGGTTCACGAAGCTCGTCGGCGTCGAGCACCCGATCGTCCAGGGCGGCATGCAATGGGTCGGCCGTGCCGAGCTGGTCGCCGCCGTCGCCAATGCCGGCGCGCTCGGCTTCATCACGGCGCTGACCCAGCCGACGCCGGAGGACCTCAGGAAGGAGATCGCGCGCTGCCGCGACCTCACCGACAAGCCGTTTGGCGTCAACCTCACCATCCTGCCCGCGATCAAGCCGCCGCCTTATGCCGAATACCGCGCCGCCATCATCGAGAGCGGCATCACGGTGGTCGAAACCGCCGGCAACAAGCCGCAGGAGCATGTCGACGAGTTCAAGAAGCACGGCGTCAAGGTCGTGCACAAATGCACCAGCGTCCGTCACGGGCTCTCGGCTGAGCGCATGGGCGTGGACGCCATCTCGATCGACGGGTTCGAATGCGCCGGCCACCCCGGCGAGGACGATACCCCCGGCCTGATCCTGATCCCGGCGGCCGCCAACAAGATCAAGATCCCGATGATCGCTTCCGGCGGCTTTGCCGACGCCCGCGGCCTTGTCGCCGCGCTGGCGCTGGGCGCCGAAGGCATCAACATGGGCACGCGCTTCATGGCCACCAGGGAAAGCCCGATCCACCAGCTCATCAAGGAGAAGATCGTCGCCAATGACGAGCGCGAGACCGAGCTGATCTTCCGCACCATGCGCAACACCTCCCGCGTCGCCAGGAACGAGATCTCGACCAAGGTCGTCGCGATGGAGAAGGAAGGCGCCAAGTTCGAGGACATCCGCGAGCTCGTCGCCGGCGCCCGTGGCAAGATGGTCTATGCGACCGGCAACTCGGACGAAGGCATCTGGTCGGCGGGCCAGGTGCAGGGCCTGATCCATGATATCCCGAGCTGCGCCGAACTCGTCTCCCGGATCGTGCGCGAAGCCGAGGCCATCATCCGCAGCCGGCTCGAAGGCATGATCGTTCATCCGACAGCGCAAGCTGCTGAATAGTCACTGTAAGAAGCGAGAGCAATTTATGAAGGCTTATGTCTACGGCCCTGGTGGCGCTACGATTTCCGACGTCGCTCAACCAAAACCTAAAGGCATGCAAGTGCTGGTTCGCGTCCGCGCCTGCGGACTGAATCGCGCCGACACCGGCATGCGCAAGGGCCACGTCCATGGCGCGGCCGGCGGCGCCGGCACCGTGCTCGGTATGGAATGGGCCGGCGAAGTCGCCGAGCTCGGACCGGATGCCAAGGGCGTGAAGGTCGGCGACCGCATTATGGGCTCGGGCGGCGCGGCGTTCGCCGAATACACGCTGGCCGATCACGGCCGGCTGTTCCGCGCGCCCTCGAACATGAATTTCGAGGAAGCCGCCACCCTCCCCGTCGCGCTCGCGACCATGCACAACGCCGTCGTCACCGTCGGCGGCGTGCAGCCCGGGCAAGCCGTGCTGATCCAGGGCGCAAGCTCCGGCGTCGGCCTGATGGCGATGCAGATTGCGAAGCTCAAGGGCGCCAGGCTCGTGATCGGCTCGTCGACCGATGCCACTCGCCGCGGCCGGCTGAAGGAATATGGCGCCGACCTCGCCGTCGATTCCTCCGATCCCACATGGGTCGACGAGGTGCTGAAGGCGACGAACGGCGAAGGCGTCGACCTCATCGTCGACCAGGTCTCAGGCCAAGTCGCCAACCAGAACCTCGCCGCGACAAAGGTAAAAGGCCGCATCGTCAATGTCGGCCGGCTCGGCGGCACCCATGCCGATTTCAACTTCGACCTGCACGCGGCGCGCCGCATCGACTACGTCGGCGTCACCTTCCGCACCCGCACCATCGAGGAGGTCCGCGAGATTTTTGAGGAGGTCCGCAAGGACATCTGGGGCGCGGTCGAGTCGCGAAAACTGCAGCTGCCGATCGACAGGGTGTTTGCCTTCGACGACATCGACAAGGCATTCGAGCACATGGAGGCGAACAAGCACCTCGGCAAGATCGTGGTGACGGTGCCGTAGCGGTCCCAGTCTTGCAGGGTGGGCAAAGCGAAGCGTGCCCACCACAAGTGGTTGATCAGGAGATGCCTGTTGGTAGGCACGGCGCCATGGCGCCTCTGTCCACCCTACGAAAAGGTGCTCCTGCAACTCACTTGCGACTACTTCTGTGGACTGCAGCTTGATGTTCACCCGTGGCCTGCTAAATCCCACGCCATGAGCTCCCAACACAACAAGACCTCGGTCGCGGCGATCTCGATCTTCGCCAGCGGCGGCATGGCGGCGGCCAAGTTCGCAGTCGGGATCGCGATCGGCTCGCTGGCGCTGATCTCCGAGGCCCTGCACTCCTCGGTCGACCTGGTCGCCACCATCATCACCTGGGCGGTGGTACGGGTGTCCGACAAACCGGCGGACGAGGAGCATCATTACGGCCACGGCAAGCTCGAAAGCATCTCGGCGCTGGGCGTCACGGCCCTGCTCTACGTGCTCGCCGGCGGCATCCTGGTCGAATCCTACAGCCGGCTGCGCGAGGGAACCCCGCCACCGACCATTTCGGCCGTGCCGTTCGTAGTGCTGGTGATCGACATCGTCGTCAATCTCTGGCGCGCCCGCGCCCTGCACCGCGCCGCGCGGGAGACGCGGAGCCAGGCGCTCGCCGCCGACGCGCTGCATTTCGCCTCCGACGTGATGGGCTCGTTCGCCGTGATCGTGGGCCTGATCCTCGCCGCCCTCGGCTTCTGGTGGGGCGATGCCGCCGCGGCCGCCGCGGTCGCTGTGATGATCGCCCTGCTCGGCTTGCGCATGGCCGGCTCGACCGTGCAGACGCTGCTCGACCGCGCCCCGGAGGGCGCGCAGGAGAAGGCCACGGCCGCGATCCGGGGCGTGTCCGGCGTGATCGACGTCGAACGGCTGCGCGTGCGCATGGTTGGGGCGACCACCTTCATCGACACCATCGCAAAGGTGCCGCGGACCTATCCGATCGACCGCGTCGAGGAGATCAAGCGCAAGGCGCAAGCGGCCGTCGACAAAGCATTCGGCGATACCGACCTCACCTTCACCGCGGTCCCCGTCGCCCGCGACAACGAGACCGTCCGCGACCGCATCATGGTGATCGCGCATAATTCGGGACTCGCCGTCCACCACGTCACGGTGCACGACCTCGGCGGCAAGCTGATCGTCAGCATCGACCTCGAGGTCGACGCCGGAATGCAGCTCGACGCCGCCCATGACGTCGCCAACACGCTGGAGCGCAACATCCAGGAGGAGTTCGGCGCGGACGTCGAGGTCGACGTCCACATCGAGCCGCTGGAACCTGAACTGCCGTTCGGGGTCGATGCCGCGCCGGAACGGGTGCAGGCCATCGCCGCCGCTCTGACGGAATATGCCGCCGGTGGCGAGATCCACGACATCCACAATGTCCGCGTCCGCAACACCGACGCCGGCGAGATCGTCAACTTCCACTGCCGCGCCGAGCCGTCGATGAGCGTGATCAAAGTGCACGAGCACGTCGACGCGATCGAGCGTGCGCTGCGGCGCGCGTTCCCGAGCGTGAAGCGCGTGATCAGTCACGCCGAACCGCCGCGCGCATGATGCAGAATGTGCGAGTAGCCACACGTTCTCGTTTCGGACTCGTAACGCACGTCAATTTACGGACGCGAGAGGCGCGAACTCTCCATTGGATAAGAATTATTCGGCATTAACGATTCATTGACTCTCGACAGGCCGCGAAAACTGGATTCAAATCGCTGTGATTCGAAAGCGATGTGGGGCTGCTTTCGAAATCAGTCGCAGCAGAGTTTCCAGGGGGCCTAGGGCATGGCGCGTGCAGACGCCGCGAACGCGTGCGTGCAATCCGATTCGATCAAAGGATTGGCGCAATCGATCGCGAAACCTGCCTACCATCGGCTGCTGATCGCCGAGCCGGCGCTGCGCCGCGCGGTGCCGACGCTCATCATCGCGTTCCTGATCACGATCTGCCTCGGCGCGTTCGTGCAGGTCGTCGATCAGACGCGCCAGAAGCGGCTGGTGATCCGCCACGACATGTCGGCGCTCGCTGACCTGCTCGCCGAGCGCATCGACCGCCTCACCTCGGCGCGACAGGAGCGGCTGAAGAACATCGAGAACCTGCCGACGCTGCTGTCCGATCTCATTCCGTCCTGGGGCACCGCCCCGGGCCGCCACGTCATCGTCACCTCGGCCGGCCTCGATCGCCGCATCCTCGCCCGCATCCCGGTCGACAGCGATCCCTCGGGCAACGATCGTCTGCTCGACGCAATCACGACGGCGCAACTGCTGGCGGCGCCGCCGCGCGACGGCAACATCTCCGACATGACGCTGCCGAACGGCAACGCCGCGATGGCGACCTCGCGGCAGATCAAGTCGCTGCCCGGCTTCGTCACCGTGATCCAGGAGCGCAACGAGCCGATCTGGGGCTCGGACGCCGCGCTCTCGGTGACGCTGTCGGCCACCACCGGCTTCGTCGTCCTGATCCTCGGCTTCGCCTTCCACTGGCAGTCCACCCGTGCCCGCGAGGGCGACTTGATCAACGACGCCGTGCGCGGCCGTATCGACACCGCGCTCAACCGCGGCCGCTGCGGGCTCTGGGACTGGGACCTGTCGCGCGGCCGCATCTTCTGGTCGCAATCGATGTTTTCGATGCTCGGCCTCGACGGCCGCAACGAGCTCCTCACCTTCGGCGAGGTCAACGCGCTGGTGAAGTCCGACGACATCGACCTGTTCGAGATCGCCGACCAGCTCATCTCCGAGAAGATCGACCACATCGACCAGACCTTTCGCATGCAGCATGTCGACGGCCATTGGATCTGGCTCCGTGTCCGCTGCGAAAAGACCCACGGTGCGACCGATTCCAGCGTGCACCTGATCGGGATCGCCGTCGACATCACCGAGCAGAAGAGCCTCGCCGAGCGGACCGTGGAAGCCGATCTGCGCCTGCGCGACGCGATCGAGACCATTCCCGAAGCCTTCGTGCTGTGGGACGCCAGCGACCGCCTGGTGCTCTGCAACTCGCACTTCCAGCGCCTGCACAAGCTGCCCGACAGTGCCGTCATCTCCGGTACCTCTTACGAGACCGTGCTCGAGGTCGGCCGCATGCCGGAGGTGCGAACCCGCCATAACGAGACCGCCAGCCAGGGCCCCGGCGCGCGCACCTTCGAGGCGCAGCTCGACGACGGCAGCTGGCTGCACATCAGCGAGCGCCGCACCAAGGACGGCGGCTACGTCTCGGTCGGCACCGACATCACCCGCATCAAGGAGCACGAGCAGAAGCTAGTCGACAACGATCTGCGCCTGCGCGCCACCGTCATCGACCTGAAGCGCTCGCAGGCAGCTCTGGAGCGCCAGGCAGGCGAGCTCGCCGATCTCGCCGAAAAATACCAGCGCGAGAAGACCCGCGCCGAGGAAGCCAACCAGACCAAGTCGAAATTCCTCGCCAATATGAGCCACGAGCTGCGCACGCCGCTGAACGCGATCATCGGCTTCTCCGAGATCATGGGCTCGGGCATGTTCGGCGAACTCGGTTCGGAAAAGTACCAGGAATACTGCCACGACATCCTCACCAGCGGGCATTATCTGCTCGAAGTCATCAACGACATCCTCGACATGTCCAAGATCGAGGCCGGTCGCATGAAGCTCGACATGGAAGAGCTCGACCTGGCGCAGACGCTGGCGGAATCCTTGCGGGTCGTCACCGGCCGGGCGCAGGACAAGCACCTGACGCTCGACGCCGACATCGAAAAATCCCTCTCCGTCGTCGCCGACCGCCGCGCCACCAAGCAGATCATCGTCAATTTGCTCTCCAACGCCGTGAAGTTCACGCCCGACGGCGGACGCATCGTGGTGCGCAGCCGGCAGTTCGACGACAGGATCGTGCTGATGATCGCCGACACCGGCATCGGCATCGCCCCGCATTCACTGGCGCGGCTCGGCCGCCCCTTCGAGCAGGTCGAGAGCCAGCTCACCAAGACCTATCACGGCTCGGGACTGGGGCTTGCGATCGCCCGCTCGCTGGCACAGCTCCATGGCGGCTCGATGCGGCTGCGCTCCAAGCTCGAAGTCGGCACCGTCGTGCGCGTGACCCTGCCGCGCGACGCGATCAAGGCGGCGTCCGGAATATCGGCCGCGGCCTGAACCCTAAGATTGCAGCGACGGCGCGACTTCGCGCGCGACATTGACCAGCGCCGCAATCAACGGCGTCATCGGATCGCGCTGCGGGATCACCATGCCGATGCTGTAATTGACATCGGGATCGGTGATCGGGATCGAGCGCACCGTATCGGACAGGCCGAGCGTCTCGGCGAGCTTGGCCGGCATCACGCTGGCCCAGCGCCCCGTCTTCACATGCGTGAACAGCACCAGCAGCGAGTTCGACGTCAAGGTCGGCGTCGCCTCCGCGCCGACCGAACGCAGCGCGCGGTCGATGATGCGGCGGTTCTGCATGTCGGGCGTCAGCAGGCACAGCGGCACCTGCCCGACCTCCGTCCACGTTACCGTCTCGCGATCGCCAAACATTCCATCCGGCGCGGTGAGCAGGCGATAGCTCTCGTTGTAGAGCGGAATGGTGCGCACCTTGCCGATCGGCTCATTCTCGATATAGGTCAGCCCCGCGTCCACCTCGAGATTTTCGAGCAGCCCCAGCACCTCGGACGAGGTGGTGGACCGGATGCTGAAGCGCACCTCGGGATGCCTTGCGCGGAACGGCGTCGTCAGCGCGGCGACCATGCCGAGCACGGTCGGGATCGCGGCAATACGTATCTCGCCGGAGAGCTGATGCTTCAGCCCATTGATCTCGTCACGCATCGCGCGTGCATCGCCCACGATCCGACGGGCCCAATCCAGCGTCCGCTCGCCTTCCGGCGTAAAACCCTGGAAGCGGGAGCCGCGCTGGACCAGCATCACGCCGAGAATCTCCTCGAGCTGCTTGAGCCCGGTCGACATCGTCGGTTGCGTCACGCCGCACACCTCTGCGGCCCGGCCGAAATGCCGCTCTTTCGCCAGCGCCAGCAGCAATTCAAGCTTGTCGAGCAACCGTCATCCCCTCGGATTGTGTGGTGGCACACAAGCTAGCATGCCCTGCCCCGCCCAACACGTAAAAACCGCCCAGCGGATAGCTCCGATTGCAATTTCAAATCAACTGATTGCCAACGCAAATCGATCGGAATTCGCGATCGCAGCATGAGACAGCTTTATTGATCTTCGAATGATTCCAAATAGTTTGCGATGAGCAGACGCTCTGGTTGAGAACGAAGAATGACAGCGGTTTTTGAGCCTTGGGACGAAATGCGCGGCGCCGATATCATCGCCCAACACGGCAAGCAGGAAGGCGCGACGCTGGTGATCCTGCACGCGCTCCAGGCGGCGTTCGGCTACGTGCCGGAAGCAGCCATTCCGATGGTGGCGCAAGCGCTCAATCTGTCGCGCGCCGAAGTGCATGGCGTGTTCACGTTCTATCATGATTTCCGCCACAAGCCGGCCGGCCGCCATGTGCTGAAACTCTGCCGCGCGGAGGCCTGTCAGGCGGCGGGCGGCGATGCGCTGGCTGCGCGTGCCGAGGCGAAGCTTGGCGTCTCGCTCGGCAACACGACGGCCGACGACCGGGTCACGCTGGAGCCGATCTACTGCCTCGGCCTGTGCGCGACCGCGCCGTCCGCGATGCTCGACGGCCGGCTCATTGGCCGGCTCGATGAAAAGCGTATCGATGCGCTTGTTGCGGAGGCGCAGCGATGAAGATGCGGATATTCGTCCCCCGCGATGCGGCTGCAGTCGCCGTCGGCGCCGATGACGTGGTCAGGGCGCTCGAACGGGTCGCGGCACAGCGCGACCTGCCGATTGAGATCGTCAGGACCGGCTCGCGCGGGCTCTGCTGGCTGGAGCCGATGATCGAGGTGGCGACCCCCGGAGGCCGCATCGCCTACGGCCCCGTCGGCCCGGAGGATGTTGCCTCCGTGCTCGATTCGATGGCGAGCAATGGTTCTCATCCCCTGCGGCTCGGCGCCGCGGATGAAATCCCCTGGCTGAAGCGCCAGACCCGCCTCACCTTCGCGCGCTGCGGCGTGATCGACCCGCGCTCGCTCGACGACTACCGCGCCCATGGCGGCTACAAGGGCCTTGAGCGTTCGCTCTCGCTCGGCTCGGATGCGATCCTGAACGAAGTCACCGCATCCGGCCTGCGCGGCCGCGGCGGCGCAGGCTTCCCGACCGGCATCAAGTGGAAGACGGTCGCGCAGGCGAAAGCGGATCGTAAATTCATTGTCTGCAACGCCGACGAAGGCGACAGTGGCACCTTCGCCGACCGCATGATCATGGAAGGCGACCCCTTCGTCGTGATCGAGGGCATGACGACCGCCGGCGTCACTGTCGGCGCGACCAAGGGCTACATCTACATCCGCAGCGAATATCCGCATGCCGTCGAAGCGATGAATGCGGCCATCACAGCGGCTAGACGCCGCGGCTATCTCGGCGACAAGATCGACGGCTCCACATACAGCTTCGATCTCGAAATACGCGTCGGCGCTGGCGCTTACGTTTGCGGCGAAGAGACCTCGCTGCTGGAAAGCCTCGAAGGCCGCCGCGGCCTCGTGCGTGCAAAGCCGCCGCTGCCCGCGCATCACGGCCTGTTCGGCAGACCGACCGTCATCAATAACGTGCTGTCGTTCGCCGCCATCCCCTTCATCCTGGCCGAAGGCGCCAAGGCTTATGCCGATTTCGGCATGGGTCGCTCGCGCGGCACGATGCCGATCCAGCTCGCCGGCAACATCCGCAAGGGCGGGCTGTTCGAGACCGCATTCGGCGTCACGCTCGGAGAGCTCGTCGACGACATCGGCGGCGGCACGTTCACGGGCCGTCCCGTTCGCGCGGTTCAGGTCGGCGGCCCGCTCGGCGCCTACTTCCCGCGCGCGCTGTTCGACACCCCGTTCGACTACGAGGCCTTTGCCGCGCGCGATGGCCTGATCGGCCATGGCGGTATCGTCGTGTTCGACGACAGCGTCGACATGCGCAAGCAGGCACGCTTCGCGATGGAATTCTGCGCCGTCGAATCCTGCGGCAAGTGCACACCGTGCCGGATCGGTTCGACCCGCGGCGTCGAGACTATCGAGAAGATCATGCGCGGCGAGCGCGTGAGCGAGAATCTGGCGCTCGTCGAAGACCTCTGCAACACCATGAAATTCGGCTCGCTCTGCGCACTCGGCGGCTTCACACCCTACCCTGTGCTCAGCGCATTGAAGCACTTCCGGGAAGATTTTATCCCGGCCCCGACCACGCTTCAGGCCGCGGAATAGGAGAGCGACAATGTCTCTGATCGAAGAAATCGACTTCGGCACGCCGCGCTCGAAATCGGAAACGATGGTGACGCTGACCATCGACGGCAACCAGGTCACGGTGCCCGAGGGCACCTCGATCATGCGGGCCGCGATGGATGCGGGCCACCAGATCCCAAAACTCTGCGCGACCGACATGGTCGATGCGTTCGGCTCCTGCCGTCTCTGCGTCGTCGAGATCGAGGGCCGCGCCGGCACGCCGGCCTCCTGCACCACGCCCGTCATGCCCGGCCTCGTCGTGCACAC
Organism: Bradyrhizobium sp. LB14.3; assembly: GCF_040547985.1. Lineage (NCBI taxonomy): Bacteria > Pseudomonadati > Pseudomonadota > Alphaproteobacteria > Hyphomicrobiales > Nitrobacteraceae > Bradyrhizobium > Bradyrhizobium sp. LB14.3. Next base: position 28,598 of record NZ_JBEPQT010000041.1, on the reverse strand, counting down.
CCAGAGCGAACGGCTGAGGAAGCTGCGCAAGGGCGTGATGGAGCTCTACATCTCCGACCATCCGCTCGACTGCCTCACCTGCGGCGCCAACGGCGACTGCGAGTTGCAGGATATGGCCGGTGCCGTCGGCCTGCGCGACGTGCGCTACGGCTATGAGGGCGAGAACCACGTCTTTGCCAAATCCAATGGCGAGATCAACGCCGCCTGGATGCCGAAGGACGAGTCGAATCCGTACTTCACCTATGATCCCTCCAAGTGCATCGTCTGCTCGCGCTGCGTCCGCGCCTGCGAGGAGGTGCAGGGCACCTTCGCTCTGACGATCTCCGGCCGCGGCTTCGACAGCCGCGTCTCGCCCGGCATGAGCGAGAGCTTCCTCGGCTCCGAATGCGTCTCCTGCGGCGCCTGCGTGCAGGCCTGCCCGACCGCGACGCTGACCGAGAAATCCGTGATCGAGATCGGCCAGCCCGAACACTCCGTCGTCACCACCTGCGCCTATTGCGGCGTCGGTTGTACCTTCAAGGCCGAAATGCGCGGCGAGGAAGTCGTCCGCATGGTGCCGTACAAGGACTGCAAGGCCAATCGCGGCCATTCCTGCGTCAAGGGCCGCTTCGCCTGGGGTTACACCAACCACAAGGAGCGCATTCTCAACCCGATGATCCGCGAGCGGATCGAGGATCCCTGGCGCGAAGTGTCGTGGGACGAGGCATTCTCGTTTGCCGCCGACCGGATGCGCGGCATCCAGAAGAAATACGGCCGCGATGCCATCGGCGGCATCACCTCGTCCCGCTGCACCAACGAAGAAACCTATCTGGTGCAGAAGCTGATCCGCGCCGGCTTCGGCAACAACAATGTCGACACCTGTGCCCGCGTCTGCCACTCCCCGACCGGCTATGGCCTGTCGACCACGTTCGGTACGTCCGCCGGCACACAGGATTTCGACTCGGTCGAGGACACCGACGTCGTCGTCATCATCGGTGCCAACCCCGCTTCGGCCCACCCCGTCTTCGCCTCCCGCCTGAAGAAACGGCTGCGCCAGGGCGCCAAGCTGATCGTGATCGATCCGCGCCGCACCGAGATGGTGGAATCGCCGCATGTGAAGGCGCTGCACCTGCCACTGATGCCCGGCACCAACGTTGCCGTGATGACGGCGCTGGCGCATGTGATCGTGACCGAAGGCCTCGCCAACGAAGCCTTCGTGCGCGAGCGTTGCGACTGGAGCGAGTTCGAGGAGTGGGCGGCTTTCGTCTCCCAGACTAACAACAGTCCGGAGGCCACCGCCATCCTCACCGGCGTCAATCCCAAGGAACTGCGCGAAGCGGCCCGCATCTACGCCACCAGCGGCAACGGCGCGATCTATTACGGTCTCGGCGTCACCGAGCACAGCCAGGGCTCCACGACTGTGATCGCGATCGCCAACCTCGCGATGGTCACGGGCAATATCGGCCGCTCCGGCGTCGGCGTGAACCCGCTGCGCGGCCAGAACAACGTGCAGGGCTCCTGCGACATGGGCTCGTTCCCGCACGAGCTGCCGGGCTATCGTCACATCGCGGGCGATGCCGTGCGCGAGCAGTTCGAGGCGCTGTGGAACGTCAAGCTCAATCCCGAGCCCGGCCTGCGCATCCCCAACATGTTCGACGCCGCGGTCGAAGGCACGTTCATGGGCATCTACGTGCAGGGCGAAGACATCCTGCAATCCGATCCCAACACCAAGCACGTGGTGGCCGCACTGTCGGCGATGGAATGCGTCATCGTCCACGACCTCTTCCTGAACGAGACCGCGAACTACGCCCATGTGTTCCTGCCCGGCTCGAGCTTCCTCGAAAAGGACGGCACCTTCACCAACGCCGAGCGCCGCATCCAGCGCGTTCGCAAGGTGATGACGCCGAAGAACGGCTTCGCCGACTGGGAGGTCACCATCGGCCTTGCCAAGGCCATGGGCTTCGAGATGAACTACAGCCACCCATCCGAGATCATGGACGAGATCGCCGCGCTGACCCCGACCTTCGCCGGCGTCTCCTACGCCAAGCTCGACGAGCTCGGCTCGGTGCAGTGGCCCTGCAACGAGGAGGCGCCCGAGGGCACGCCGGTGATGCATATCGACGGCTTCGTCCGCGGCAAGGGCAAGTTCGTCGTCACCGAGTATATCGCGACCGACGAGCGCACCGGCCCGCGCTATCCGCTGCTGCTCACCACGGGCCGCATCCTCAGCCAGTACAATGTCGGCGCGCAGACCCGGCGCACCGAGAACGTGGTCTGGCATGCCGAGGACCGGCTGGAGATCCATCCGCACGATGCCGAGCAGCGCGGCGTGCGCGACGGCGACTGGGTGCGGCTGAAGAGCCGTGCCGGCGAGACCACGCTGCGTGCGGAGATCACCGATCGCGTCGCGCCGGGCGTCGTCTACACCACGTTCCACCATCCGGACACGCAGGCCAACGTCATCACGACCGACTATTCGGACTGGGCGACCAACTGCCCCGAATACAAGGTCACGGCGGTGCAGATCTCGCCGTCGAACGGCCCGTCCGACTGGCAGAAGGCCTACGACGCGCAGGCACGGCACTCCCGCCGTATCGCGCCGGCCGAGGCGGCGGAGTAGCGGCATGCACGTGCCGGTCCAGGCCATCGACCGCGAGATCTGGCGCGACGGTATCGCGTCCGAGGGGACACGGCTGATTCCGGAGGAGGCGCCGCTGGCGCTGACCTACAATGGCGGCACCTATGCCGTCATGATGGGGACGCCGCAGAACCTGGAAGATTTTGCGGTCGGCTTCAGCCTGGATGAAGGCATCATCAAATCGGTCGACGACATCAAGTCGCTCGAAATGGTCCGCCTCGACGACGGCATCGAGTTGCGCATGTGGCTGGCCTCGGAAGATGCCGCGCGCATCGGCGAGCGGCGCCGCCACATCGCCGGCCCGACCGGCTGCGGCATTTGCGGCATCGATTCAATCGCCGAAGCCGTGCGGCCTGCGGCGGTCGTGCCGCAGGGACAGAGGTTTACGCCCGAACAGGTCATGGCGGCGATGCAGACCATCGCACCGCTGCAATCGATCAATTTGCAGACCCGCGCCGTTCACGCCGCCGCGTTCTGGTCGCCTGCCGGCGGCATCGTCGCGCTGCGAGAGGATGTCGGCCGCCACAACGCGCTCGACAAGCTCGCTGGTTCACTGGCGCGCAGCCGCACGACCGCAAGCGGCGGCATCGTGCTGCTGACCAGCCGCGTCTCGGTCGAGATGGTGCAGAAGACCGCCGCCATCGGCGCGCCGGTGATGGTCGCCGTCTCTGCGCCGACCGCGCTCGCGGTGCGCACCGCGGAGGCCGCCGGCATCACGTTGATTGCCATTGCCCGCCAGGACGGGTTCGAAGTGTTTTCGCATGGCGGCCGGGTTATCGCGCGTCATGCCACGGAGATTGCCGATGTCGCCTGACCGCCTGATCTACATGGCCAACCAGATCGGCACGTTCTTCCGGAGCCAGGGCCACGACAAGGCCGTGCCGGGGATCGCCGATCATATCAAGAAGTTCTGGGATCCGCGGATGAAGCGCGCGATCTTCGCCCATCTCGATGCCGGCGGCGTTGGCTTGGAGCCGAACGTGCGCGAGGCGCTCACCTCGCTGAAGCCGGCGACGTCCCTTCCAGCAGCGCCCTGAAGACACGGCGCACCTCGCTCTGCGTCTCCTTCACGCGCGCCTCCAGCGAGGAGAAATCCGGCGCGTCGCCGGCGCGTGCCATCACGCGCAGGAGGTCGGTGCCGGCTGTTTCCGGCTTGAAGCGGTCGCTGACGCAGAGCCGCAGGATCTGCGTCAGGTCGTGATAGAGCCGCGCTGCGGCGCGCAGTATCTCGGTCTCCGATTGTGCGAGCACGCCGAGCCGACATGCATTTTCCAGCACCTGCATGGTGCCGACGTCGAGAATCTCCGGTGTCTCGTGAGCATGCACGAGCTGGAGATATTGCGCGATGAAGTCGATGTCGACCATGCCGCCGGCGGCGTATTTGAGATCCCAATGGTCGGTCTCGCCCTTCTCCTGCGCGATCGCGCGCCGCATGTCGGCGACGTCGTTGGCGGTGATTCCGGGATCGCGGCGGCGGGTCAGGACATCGCGGATGACGTGCTCGATCCGTTCCCGAAATGCGGGCGAAGCCGACACGACGCGCGCGCGCGTCAGCGCCATGTGCTCCCAGGTCCAGGCCTCGTTGCTCTGGTAGTCCGCGAAGGAGACGAGGCTCGACGCCACAGGGCCGGCACGCCCCGAGGGGCGCAGCCGCATGTCGATCTCGTAGAGCACGCCGTAATTGGTACGCGTCGTGAAGGCGCTGATCAGGCGCTGGGTGAAGCGGGCGAAGTAGTGTGCACCTTGCAGTGACTTCGCACCGTCGGAGTCCGGGTTGTCGCTGTCGAAATCGTAGAGCAGGATCAGGTCGAGATCGGACGAGGCCGTCATCTCTCGGCTGCCGAGCCGGCCCATCGCGATCATCGCGGTCTCTTGCCGCTTGATCCGGCCGTGCTGGGCGGCAAAGCGGTCGGCAACGAGGCCGTGCACGGTATGGACGATGCCCTCGGCGACGTCGGCAAAGGCCGTGCTCGCCTGCTGCGCCGAGACCGTGCCGGACAGGATGCGCGTGCCGATCAGGAACAGGCTCTCCTGCCCGAACAGGCGCAGGCGGTCGAGGAACTCTTCATATGAGCCGGCATCCTGCACCGTCGTCGCGAGCCGCCCGGACAATTCCTGCCTGTCGGGCATGGCGCCGAAGAAGCGCGGATCAATCAGGCCGTCCATGAGCTGCGGCTGCCGTGCCAACATCTCGCCGAGCCGCGGTGCCGCACCCAACACCAGCGCCACCAGCGCGACGAGATCGCGGTTCTGGCCGAGCAGCGTGATCAGCCGGCCGCCGCGCTGGAGCGCCCCAAGGAATTGATCGAACGCCACGACCGCCCGATCCGGCTCTTCGGCATGAGCGAGACCGTCGATCAGGGCCGGCACGAATTCGACGAAGGCGCTTCGCGTCGCCTCATTGCGAAACACGCGGTAGTCGCCGGTGATCCAGTCACGCACGGTCTGCGCAACCGCGGCGGGCTTCTTGAAGCCGAGCGCCGCCAGCTGCTGAAGCAGCCGCGGATCGTCGGGACCCACACTGTAGTCGAGTGCCGGCAGCCTGGCCGTGCCGGTCGGATCGTCGCCCTCGAACAGCTTTTCGTAGTGACCCTGGACGATTTCGAGCTGGCGCAAGAGGTCGCCGGCAAAGGCCTCGCGATCCGGATAACCGAAGAACCAGGCGAAACGCTCGACCGCCTCCTTGTCCTCGGGCAGCGTATGGGTCTGCTCGTCGGCGATCATCTGGAGCCGATGCTCGACCCGGCGAAGGAATTCGTACGCCGTGGCCAGTTCGTCGCGCGCTGCGAACGTGATCCAGTTGCTGGAAGCGAGAATATTGAGCGCGGCGAGCGTCGGCCGCACGCGCAGCTCGGGATGGCGGCCGCCGGCGATCAATTGCTGGGTCTGGGCGAAGAACTCGATCTCGCGGATGCCACCGCGCCCGACCTTCACGTTATGCCCTTCGACCGCGACCTCGCTCTGGCCGCGATAGGTCTGCATCTGCCGCTTCATGTCGTGGACGTCGGCAAGCGCGGCGAAATCGAGATGCTTGCGCCAGACGAAGGGCGCGATCTCCGCGAGCAGCGCCTCGCCCGCTTTGGGATCGCCGGCGCAGGCTCGCGCCTTGATCATCGCGGCGCGCTCCCAGGTGCGCCCTTCCCGCTCGTAATAGTTCAGCGCGGCGTCGCGCGAAATCGCCACCTGCGTCGAGGATGGATCGGGACGCAGGCGCAGATCGACGCGGAAGACATAGCCGTCATAGGTGCGCTGCTGGAGAATGCGTGCCATCCCCTGCGTCACCCTCACGAAGAATGGCTGGGGTTCGATATCCGCTGCCAGCGTCGTATTGTCGGGATCGAAGAACACGATCAGATCGATGTCGCTCGAATAGTTCAGCTCGCCCGCGCCCATCTTGCCCATCGCAAGCACGATCAGCCCGCAGCCTTCCTCGGGCGCCTCGGGATTGGGCGGCAAGAGCTTGCCGCGTGCGGCTTCCTGCCGCAGCAGGTACTGAAGCGCCGCCTGCACCGAGGATACCGCGACATCGGTGAGAGCTGCGGTCACCCGCATCACCGGCCAGACGCCGCCGATGTCGCACAGCGCGGTCAGGAGCGCGGCCTCCGCCTTCATGCGGCGAAGCAGCCGCATCACCTCGGCCTCGTCGGATGCCGCAAGCACCGCACCGCTCGCCTCCGCGATCAGCGTGGCGAGATGCGCATCCGGATCGCATTCCAGCAGCCGGATCAGGCGCAAGGTATCGGCACGCGCCAGTTCGAACAGATAAGGCGAAAATTCCGTGATTCCGGACAGGATGTTCCGCGCCAAGGGATGAGCGAGCAGCGCTTCAAGACGGGCGGATTGCGCGGGCTCGAGCCCGGCCAGCCAGCTTTCAAAACGTCCTTGGTCGGTGACGGAAGCGGCAATATGGGGAGCCTCCGCGAAGCGTGCGGCCAGGCTCTCACCATGCTTGTCCGCGTTTCCCGGCGCGGAATGGTTCATGCCACCTTCTGTGGCACATCCTGCATTGACGGAGCAACCCTGTCGCCGGCCCCCGCGCGCGCCGGCAGCACCAGCGTGGCGACAAGCCCGGGCTGGGCGTCGCCCAACCTCAACTCGCCGCCATGCAATGTCGCAACCGCCGAGGCGAGACTGAGGCCGAGCCCGGATCCGGGCAGCGTACGGCTCGCTTCCAGCCGCACAAATCGTTCCACGACGTGCTTGCGGTCGGCTTCGGGGATGCCGGGACCGCGATCGGTGACGCTGAGCAGCACCTGATCGCCCTCGCGCCTGGACTCGATCGTGATCTGCCGGCTGTCCATGCTGACCACGGTTCCAGCCGACTGCGCGATCGGTTTGCCGTATTTGATCGCATTCTCGACAAGATTGGCGAGCGCCTGGCCGATCAATTCGCGGTTGGCGTGAACCGGCGTCGGCTCGCAGCTGACCTTCAAGATCATGCCGTCGTCTTCGGCCAGCGGCTCGTAGAGCTCGTGGATGCCGCCCGCGACGTCGGCGGCGTCGAAATCATCCATGTTGCCGCGCGCCTGTCCGGACTCGGCACGCGCGATCATCAGCAGCGCGTTGAAAGTGCGGATCAGGCCGTCGGATTCCTCGATGGTCCGTTCCAGGGCGGCGCGGTAATCGGCCTCGCCGCCCGATTTCGCCAGCGCCTCCTCGGCGCGGTTGCGCAAGCGCGTCAGCGGCGTCTTGAGATCGTGGGCGATGTTGTCGGAAACCTCCTTCAGTCCCGCCATCAGCGCCTCGATCCGCTCCAGCATGGCGTTGAGGTTTTCGGCGAGGCGGTCGAGTTCGTCACCGCTGCGTCCCACCGGCAGGCGTTCGCTGAGATCACCGGTCATGATGCGATGGGCGGTGCCGCTCATCGCATCGATGCGCGTGAGCACTCGGCGCGCCACGAAGATGCCGCCGCCAAGGCCGAGCACCACGACGATCAGGATCGACCATTGCGCGGCCTTCGCCACGATGCCGAACAGCCGTCGCCGCTCGGCGAGATCGCGTCCGATCAGAAGCCGGAAGCCGTTTTCCAGTTCGGTGACGCGAACCAGCGCAAGATGGTCGCGATCATCGGTGTCCTCGATCCGCCGGTAGGCGGTCTCGGACCAGCCGCGCGTCGCCATCACGCCGGGCGCGAGCGAGCCGACATTGCCGGCGATCGACTGGCCGGTCGGCGTCGTCACCAGATAGAGGTTGGCGCCCGGCCGCAACGCCCGGTACTCAATGGCAAGGACGAGACCGCGCAAGCCGCGGCGGCCGTAGATCTCGTTGATCTCCGACGTCTCGGCATTGACCGTCTGCGTGATCTCCTCGGTGATCAGCCGCCGTGTATTCCAGGCGAAATAGGCAAGCAGCGAGGCCGCGAACATCGCGAACAGCAGCAAATAGACCAGCGTCAGCCGGAATGCCGTGGTGCGGACGAGTTTACCGAATGCCGTCACGGATCATGTACCCGGCGCCGCGGATGGTATGCAGCAGCGGCCGCTCAAAACCCTTGTCGATCTTGGAGCGCAACCGCGAGATGTGCACGTCGATCACGTTGGTCTGCGGATCGAAATGATAGTCCCAGACGTTCTCCAAGAGCATGGTGCGGGTCACCACCTGGCCCGCATGCTTCATAAGGTATTCGAGCAGGCGGAATTCACGCGGCTGGAGCGTTAGCTCATCCTTGCCGCGAGCGACGCGATGGGAGAGCCGGTCGAGCTCGAGATCGCCGACCCGGTACAGCGTGTCCTCGGCCGGACCGCCGCGGCGGCGTGACAGCACCTCGACCCGGGCCAGGAGCTCGGCAAAGGAATAGGGTTTTGGCAGATAGTCGTCGCCGCCGGCGCGCAAGCCCTTGATGCGGTCGTCGACCTGTCCAAGCGCGGAGAGAATCAGCACCGGCGTCGAATCGTCCTTGTCGCGGAGCGCGCCGATCAGCGACAGGCCGTCGCGCTTGGGCAGCATGCGGTCGACCACCAGCACGTCGTAATCGCCGTTCTCGGCCATGGCGAGGCCTTCCTCGCCGTCGGCGGCGTGGTCGGCAATGTGCCCGACCTCGCGAAACGCCTTCACGAGATAGTCGGCGGATTCGCGGTCGTCTTCAATGATGAGGAGGCGCATCGTGCGTTCGGCGACGGTCAAGGGAGGGAACCTTCTCTAAACATGGCGCGAGCGGCAATCGCATGCAAGCCGAGTGAGAGACTCTGGCAACGAGAAAAAGGCGGGCGGTGAAGCTGGGGGGACCTCACCGCCCTAGGCCTTCCGACGGAGGGGGGCGTAATTCCACCGGAAGGTAGACAGGGGAAGCAAACGTTGCGCTGCTTCCCCGAAGGACGCCGTCGGCGGGGGCGACTGATGCCGGCGACACCCTTCATCTCGTGGGCCTCCTGAGGCCTGTCCCTTGGTTAGCCCTTGGTTAACCCTTGGCGATGGGCACGGCGACGAAGCGCGACTGGCCGCCGCTCTTGACCCGCATCAGGACGCTGTTCTTGTTGTCGGTCCGCGCCGTGGTGATGGCGTCGCGGACTTCGCCGGCAGTGCTCACGCTCTTGCCGCCGACTTCGAGAATCACGTCGCCTTCCTTGAAGCCGCGTTCGGCTGCGGCGCTCTTCGGATCGACTTCTGTGATCACGACGCCCTCCTTGCCGGCGCCGGCCACGGAATCGGCGGGCGCGACGGTCATCCCGAGCTTCGGCACGTCGGTGCCGCGGCTCGCGCCCTTACCGGTGTCCTTGTCGGTGTCGGCTTTGGCCTCGACCGTGTTCGGCAACTGGCCGAGGGTCAGGTTCACGACCTTGTCCTGGCCCTTGTGCAGCACGTTGAGCTTCACGGTCGCGCCGGGCGCCAAACCGCCAATGGTGCGGGCGAGCTCGCGGGCGTCCTTGACCGATTCGCCGTTGACCGACGTGATCACGTCACCGGACTCGATGCCGGCCTTGGCCGCCGGGCCATTCGCCTGCGGCTCGGCAACCAGCGCACCTTCGGCCTTCTTCATGCCGAGGCTGTCGGCGATGTCGGAGGTGACCGGCTGAATCTGCACGCCAATCCAGCCGCGGCTGACCGAGCCCTTGTCCTTGAGCTGCGCCACCACGCTCTTCACGGTGCTCGCGGGAATCGAGAACGCGATGCCGACGCTGCCGCCGGAGGGCGAGTAGATCGCGGTGTTGACGCCCATCACCTCACCGTTGGTGTCGAAAGCCGGACCGCCGGAATTGCCCTTGTTCACGGGCGCGTCGATCTGGATGAAATCGTCATAGGGACCGTTGCCGATGTCGCGGCCGCTGGCCGAAACGATGCCCGCGGTCACGGTGCCGCCGAGGCCGAACGGATTGCCGACCGCGAGCACCCAGTCGCCGATCCGCGGCTTGCCGTCGGCAAGCTTGGCGAACGGGAAGTTCGAGCTGCCCTCGACCTTGATCAAGGCGAGATCGGTGCGCTGATCGGTGCCGATCACCTTGGCGGTGTAGGTCTTGCCCTCGTCGGTCGTGACCTCGACCTTGTCGGCTCCGTCCACCACGTGGTTGTTGGTCACGGCGAAACCGTCGGCCGAGATGAAGAAGCCGGAACCCTGGCCCTGCACGACGCGGCCACGGCCGCCCCCCTTCTGACCCGGGAAACCGTCCGGACCGCCGAAGCGGCGGAAGAAGCGCTCCATCGGCGAGCCCGGCTGGAACGGCGACTGCGCGTCATCGCCGTCATCATTGCTCGCGGTCTTTTCCTTGATGTTGACTTTCACCGAGATCACTGACGGCTTCACGCGCTCGACGATGTCGGCGAAGCCGATCGGACGCTCGACCTTGCGGACCTCGTTGTTGACCTGCGCATGCGCCGGGGTCGAGAACAGGTCGGCTGGCGAGGTCGACGGGCCAAAGCCGTAGACGGCGGCACTGAGCCCGGCGACGACCGAGGCCATCAGCGCGATCTTGCGGGCCGAGAAAACCGACCGGCGGGGCTGCCGGTAGGACGGAAGGTTCGAGAGGTCGGGACGGTCGGTCATGCAGAGATCTCCAGGGCCTTGAAATCCATTTGGTGCCTGATGGCGGCACCTTACGGAGCTGAAGATGGGGGCTCCCGCCTTACCGTGCGCTGGCGGCGGGGTTAAACTTTTGTAATGAACGGCAATGCGAATGCGGCAGTTCATCGCAGGACGAAAGTTGTGATCCCGTAGGAACTTAACGAGGTTCCGCTTCGGAGTGTCGGCTTGACGCGCGAAGCGACGCAACTAGGGCGATGAGGCTTCGTCCGACATCAATGCGGCCAGCCGCGCTTCCTCATCGGGCGTGAGCGGCGGAGCTGGCACGTCTGCACCGCTTCGCGAGCGCCGGCGGATTTGCAGCCACAGCGCCAGGCCGCCGCCCATCAGCAGCAGCGGCGCGAGCAGCCACAACAGCATGGTGTTGCGCTCGAAGCGCGGCTTGAGCAGCACGAACTCGCCGTAGCGCGCGACCAAAAAATCGAGCACTTGCGGATTGCTGTCACCGGCGGCGATGCGCTCGCGCACCAGGAGCCGCAAATCGCGCGCGAGCGGCGCATCGGAATCGTCGATCGACTGGTTCTGACAGACCATGCAGCGCAGCTCGCGCGACAAGTCGCGCGCGCGCGACTCCTTCGCAGGATCCGACATGATCTCGTCGGGCTGCACGGCGTGCGCCGCAGGCAAGGCCAGCAGCATCAGGGCGACGAACGCAACCATCATCCGGCGCATCGGATCACTCCGCCGGCTGCAGGCGCTGCTTGGCCCGCGCCGGGCTTGGCGCGCCGACCCGCAGGCGCCGGTCGGACAGCGACAGCATGCCGCCGAACGCCATCAGCACCGGTCCCCACCAGATCAATAGCACCAACGGCTTGTGATAGATGCGCACGGCGATGGCGCCCTCGGCGTTGGCGTCTCCGAGAGAGACGTAAAGCTGGCTTGCGCCACGCGTCAGCAGCGCGGCCTCAGTGGTCGACGAGCCGCGGGTGGTGAAGCTGCGCTTGGACGGCGTCATCACGCTGAGCTTCTCGCCGTCACGGCTGACGTTGAATTCGGCGATCATCTCGTGGAAGTTCGGCCCTTGACGCTGAAACAGGCCGTCCAGCTTGACGTCATAGCCGGCGACATGGGCGACGTCGTTCTGCTTCATGGTCGCGATATATTCGCTGTTCCAGGTGGTCTCGCAGACGATTCCGATCAACGCGACGCCGAGGCCAGCATGCGCGAACATCGAGCCCCAGGCCGAGCGCGGCAGACCCCGGGCACGATGCAGCGTCGTCGCGAACGGCAGGCGAAACAAGCCGGTTCGTTCGGCCATATCCGTCGCGGCACCGGCAATGACGAAGACGCCAAGTCCGATTGCCAATGGCGCCAGCGCGCTGCCGCCGCGCGCCCAGCCCCAGACCATGGCGACGGCGACGAGCCCGGCAACGCCGGCCGCGAGCAGCCGTTGCGTCACGCCGAGCAGATCGCCGCGTTTCCACGCCAGCATCGGCCCGAACGGCACGGCGAGCAGCAGCAGCGTGAACAGCGGAGCGAAGGTGAGGTTGTAGAAGGGAGCACCGACCGACATCTTGAAATCGGCGAGCATCTCCATCGCCAGCGGATAGAGCGTGCCGAACAGCACCACCGCGCAGGCGACCGTGAGCAGCAGATTGTTCAGTACCAGCGCGCCCTCGCGCGAGATCGGCGCAAACAGGCCGCCCTGCTTCAACGAAGTCGCGCGCCCCGCAAACAGCGACAGGCTGCCGCCGATGAACAGGCAGAGGATCAGCAGAATGAACACGCCGCGGGTTGGATCGGTCGCAAAGGCATGCACCGAGGTGATGACGCCCGAGCGCACAAGGAAGGTGCCGAGCAGCGACAGCGAGAAGGTCAGGATCGACAAGAGGATGGTCCAGACCTTCAGCGCATTGCGCTTCTCCATCACCAGAGCCGAATGCAGCAGCGCGGTGCCGGCAAGCCACGGCATCAGCGAGGCGTTCTCGACCGGGTCCCAAAACCACCAGCCGCCCCAGCCCAGTTCGTAATAGGCCCAGTACGAGCCCATGGCGATGCCGAGCGTCAGGAAGATCCAGGCGACCAGCGTCCACGGCCGCACCCAGCGCGCCCAGGCGGCGTCGATCCGTCCCTCCAGCAGCGCTGCGATGGCGAAGGAGAACGAGATCGAGAAGCCGACATAGCCGAGATAGAGCATCGGCGGATGCACGGCGAGACCGATGTCCTGAAGCACCGGATTGAGATCGCGTCCCTCGATCGGCGGATTGGCGATGCGCAGAAACGGGTTCGAGGTCACCAGGATGAAGAGATAGAAGGCGCTGGCGATCCACGCCTGCACGGCCAGCACATGCGCGCGCAGCGACAGCGGCAGATTGTTGCCGAAGGCCGCGACCAATCCGCCGAACAGCGCGAGGATCGACACCCACAAGAGCATCGAGCCTTCATGGTTTCCCCACACGCCGGTGATCTTGTAGAGCAGCGGCTTCATGGAATGGGAATTCTCGTAGACGTTGACGACGGAGAAGTCCGAGTCCACGTGCAGCATCACCAGCGCGATGAATGACGCACCGACGAACAGAAGCTGCGCCAGCGCGGTGGAGCGCGCCACATTCATCAGCGCATCATCGCGCAGGCGAGCGCCGATCAGGGGCACGATGGACTGGATCAGTGCCAGTCCGAGCGCCAGCACCAGCGCGTAATGTCCGGCTTCCGCAATCACCGCACAGCTCCCTGCGAGTTTCCCTGCGCCGTCGTAGCCGCAGGCTTTACGCTATCAGAAGCTTTGGCGTCATAATCATCCTTCCAGTGCCCCTGCTTCTTCAGGGCATCGGCGACGTCCTTGGGCATGTAGGTCTCGTCGTGCTTGGCGAGCACGGTGTCGGCCTTGAACACGCCATCGGCGTTGAGCGCGCCTTCGGCGACGACGCCCTGCCCTTCTCGGAACAGGTCGGGCAAAATGCCCTTGAAGGCGACCGGAAGCTTGGCGCCGCCGTCGGCGACCTCGAAGGTCACGGCGAGATTGTCGCCGCGCTGGAGCGAGCCGGGCTGCACCAGGCCGCCGAGGCGAAACCGCTTGCCGGGCGCGACGTGCTTTTCGGCGACCATGGTCGGCGTCGAGAAGAACACGATGGAGTCGCGCAATGCGTTGAGCACCAGCGCGGCCGCGAGCGCGAGCACGGCGAGCGAGCCGCCGATGATGGTCATACGTCGCTGCTTGCGCGTCATGGCGTATCCGTTCCCTGCTCGTCTCGCCCTGACGTCGTCATCCGTCGAGCCCGAGTGTCTTGAGGCCTTCATTGAGCTGGCGCAGCCGCGCTGTATCGTTGGCAACCGCCTGGCGGGCATCGGTTGATGCGCCCACCGCCTTGTCGCGGTCGCCCATCACGAGATACGCGCGCACCAGCCGCAGCCAACCCTCGACGTCGTCGCCGTTCTGCCTGAGGCGCGTGGCGAGCCGTTCGACCATACCGCGAACCATGGCGTTGCGATCACCCTCTTTCATGTCCTTGGAGGCTGCAAGGGTCTCATCCGACAGCGCCGGCATCGTCGCGCCACCGCCGCCGACCCGCGCGAGCGAGGTCTGCACGAGTGGGCGCCACGGCGCATCCGCGGGCGCTTTCGCCAGCAGTGCGCGCCAGATATTGGCGGCATCGTCCTTGCGGCCGTCCTGCTCGGCGGCGAGACCGAGGAAATAGTTCGCCTTGGGATCGTCGGCGCTAAGCGCGCGCGCGCGCTCGAACTCGGTCTTGGCTTCGGCGGTCACGACGCCACCGGCCGCGGCCGACATCGCTTCGCCGAGATCGGACCGGCGCTCCGCGCTCTCGCCATTGTAGGTGAGCGAGTTGCGATAGGCGCGCACCGCGTCGTCGAAGCGACCAAGCCGCTCCAGCACGGGCGCGATCACGTTCCAGCCACGCCCGTCTGTCGGATTCTTTTCCAGATGTTGCTCGACCTGCACGACCAGATTCTCAAGCGACTGCGCCATTCCGGACCCGGATCCGCGCTCCCGCTGTGCCAGCGGAAAATCCTGAAGCCTGGGCGAGCCGAGCGGCATGTAGACGCCGATCGCAACCAGCGGCAGGCCGGCAAGCGCCAGCACGGCCGCCGCGCGGCGCCATTTGAGGTTGGATTTCGGCGCTAGTGCGGGCTCACTGTCGGCCGCGGCGAGCAGCCTGCGGCTAACCTCGACGCGCGCGGCTTCGGCCTCGGGCGCTCCGATCAGCCCCGCGGCAACATCACGGTCGATCTCGGCCAGTTGGTCCTTGTAGACCACGACCTCGCTGCCCTGATTTTGCGCGCGTCCGCTACGGCCGAGCGGCAGAAGCACGGCGAAAATCGCCGCGACCGTCATCAGCGCGAACACGAACCATAGCGTCATCTGGCAAGCTTCCGGCAGCGCGCGAGCCGCGCCCACCCGTGGCTTTACACCACGGCCGGACGATGCGGCAATTGACAATTGTCAATTTGCCGCGACCGCGCACAGTCCCGAAACGGTGAGAATCCAACGGCTTAGCCGATCTCGAAGTCCACGCTTTGAGCGGCGTCCTCGCCATGCCCATTGAAGGCCTTCAGGAAGTATGTTCCCGGCTCGATGGCGTCGGGCAATCTGATGCGCAACGCCCCGACGGGAACCGGCGATGCAACCCTGGTGAGGGTCTCAGGCAGTTGCCGACCGCTTGCCTTCTCGACCAGCACTACCTTCGCGCCGACCATCAATCTTTGATACTTGGCAACGATGACGCGATTCTCGATTTCGATAGAGCTGATAAGGGATTTCATGCGCCCACAGATAGAAATTCCAAAAACTTGCACGGGGACCGTAGGGCCCGTCACCGGCATCGTCAACCACAAATTGTGATCACTGAAAGATACGCCCGGATCAGCTCGCGCGCGACGATTTACGCTCGCCCGTGGCCGCGTTCTCCGCGGCGCGGCTCATCAGCGAGGCATAATCATCGCCGAACAGCACCTGGCAGAAGCGGATCGCAGCCTGCACCTGCTGCTGCCGATAGGTGCGAACCTTGTGATCGGCCCCGCGCAGCGACTGCACCAGCTGCTCGGTCGAACGCTCGACATATTGCTGGAGGTCGGAATAGGTGCGCAGTGTCACCTCGTTGATCGCAAGCTCGCTCGCATAATTGCGGCAGGTCGCGACGAAATCGATCAGCGCCACGGTTTCCTCGACCTCGGTGCTGTCGATCCGCGCGCCCGGCGGAATGTCCTTCTCGGCGCGCTGGCGCAGGATGCGGCGGACGCGGCCGGGAACGCTGTCGATCTCGGATTGCAGCGCGTTGGAAATGTTGGCCCGGATCGAGGTCAACTGCTTGCCCCAGGCGGAATCGTTGCGGAGGTCGAGCTCGGTGCGCAGACCGCGTACGCCGTCGTGCAGCGTCTTGAGATTGCCGGCGACGTTCTCGAAACGGCTGCGCTTGATGTCCATGCGCAGGATCGCGGCGACACAGGACAGATCATGCAGCGCGATCGTGACGGCGACGCCATAGGGCGTTGCCGCGACGCGGATCTCGTCGTCGGACGCGGCAATCTTGATGGCGAGGCGGATGATCTGCCACGGCGCGGTCATCCGCTGCATGACGATCGACAGCGCAAAGGGCAGCATCTGCGGCGTCTGAAGGACGGGAATGTTGAGCGCTGAAGTCACCGAGACGATCTGGGCATCGCCGAAGGCGCGCAGGGCGCGCGGCAGCTTTTCGTTCAGGGTGGCGACGGCCTCGCGAACCGCGAGCACCGCCCCGATCGAATAGAGGTCCTCGATCACGTTGGGGGGGCCAACGCGGGCGAGCGCACGCGACTTGTCACCGCCGCCCGGCCCCGTCAGCTCGAAGATGGCCTCCGCGGCGACCGCCTGGAGATTCGAGGCCAGCGCTTCGACCTGCCCGCTGTCGGCCGGCATGCGCGCCAGCGCCGCCTCGAATTCGTTCAGCTTGTCTGGAGCACCGTCACGGCTGAGCCATTGCCAGATCGGAGCCAGCGAGGAACGGCGGACCTGCCCGACCCGGATCGGGGCACCCGCTTCGACGAGGAATGGTTCCAGCACCTGGAACAGCAGCCGCGACAGATCGTCCGTTCGCGGCGGCGGGGCCTCGTCGGCTTCGGTCTTGCGGACGACCTTGCGCAGCTGATCAAGCACGAGGGTCGCCACAGCTGTGTCCTGGCCACGCTCCAGCGCACGCTCGAACTCCCGCATCAGCAGCGCCTGCGCCTGCGGCGGGAGCTGCGCGAGATATTCCCTCAGCCGCTCGATCGATGTCTGGCTCATGCGCCCGGGTAATGCACGGTAAATGGCGGACATGGGATGCGTCCGGGCGCGATCTTAGGAGGTCCCCACTTAAGAAGCCGTTTAGCAAGTGGCTCCGAATCCCAGCAGTCCCCTTCGGGTGGGTGTCGATTGCGGCGAATAAGCCCATGGGAACAAAGGATTATATTCCGGGCAAGACCAGCTCAGCCCGCAAGCCTCCGGTCGGCGCCCCGCCGAGCGAGAGGCTGCCGCCGTAGAGCGCGGCGAGGTCGGTCACGATCGACAGCCCCAACCCCGATCCGGGCTTGGACTCGTCAAGCCGCTGGCCGCGTCGCGAGACCTTGGCGCGCTCGGCCTCCGACAGGCCGCGGCCGTCGTCGTCGACGATGATACGCAGCCGCGGACCGGCGCCCGCTTGGTGCAGCGTCTCCACCAGAACTTCGATGAAGACCCGCGAGGCCGCCCATTTGCAGGCGTTGTCGACGAGATTGCCGACCATTTCCTCCAGATCCTGCCGCTCGCCACGAAATTTCGCCGACGGATCGGCCTCGGCCTCGACCACGATGCCACGGTCGCGGTGGATCTTCTCCATGGTCCGCCGCAGCGCCTCGATGGCGGGGGCAACCTCGGTCACTGTTCCGACGACCGAGACCCGCGCCGCGATGCGTGCGCGCTCCAGATGATGGGCGAGCTGGTCGCGCATCACGTTCGCCTGCTCCATCACCTTGGTCGCGAACGGATCGATGGCATGCGCGCCGGCCTCGTTGACGATGACCGAGAGCGGCGTCTTGATGGCGTGGGCGAGATTGCCGACATGGGTGCGTGCGCGCTCGACGATTTCGCGATTGGCGTCAATCAGCGCGTTGGTCTCGCGCGCCAGCGGCGCGATCTCGACCGGGAATTCGCCCTCGAGCCGCTCCGCCCGCCCCGAGCGAATGTCGGCAATGGATTCCGAGATGCGCTTGAGCGGCGCGAGGCCGAAGCGGACCTGGAACACAGTGGTCAGCAGCAGCACGATGCCAAGCGCGGTGAAGGTGCCGCCGAGATAGTAATCGAAACTGCGCGTCTCGTCGAAAATCTCGGTGTCGTCGCCGGCGACGCTGACGAGAAATTTGCCGTCCGCGCCGAGATCGACCGGCCGCTCCACCATGCGCAGGTTCTGTCCCTCGGGACCGTCGACATAAGCGATCCGGATGCCGGCGGCGGTGAGCTCTGTGCCCTGCTCTTCCAGCTTCGGCAGCTTCTTGTCCCAGAGCGAGCGGGAGGAGCGCACCTCCGGCTTTTCGGTGTCGGTCCGCGTGATCTGCCAGTACCAGCCGGACAGCGGCAGGTCGAACAGCGGCTCGCCGAGCGACTGGAACTGGCGGTCCGGCGGCTCGTCAGGGGTGGCGACCTCGGCGATCAGCGTGCGCAGATAGAGATTGAGCCGGCGGTCGAAGGCGCGCTCGGTGGCGTTCTTGTAGACCGACGACAGCACCACGCCGGTTATGGCCAGGATCACCACGAGCCACGCGGTCGCCGACAGGAACAGGCGGTTCGCAAGCGAGCTGGCGGGCATCTGAATGATCCCGGAGGCGCGGGGCGGCATGGCATCGGAACTCATGACCCGACCAAGGCCCGCGCCGGGCCGCCCGTCAAGCCAAGATACTTCCAGACAAGATACTTCGAGACAACACGCTTCAAGCGCCGGGGGCCGGCGGGGTCAGGAGATAGCCGAGGCCACGGACGGTCTGGATGATGTCGACGTCGAGCTTCTTGCGAATGCGGCCGACGAAGACCTCGATGGTGTTGGAGTCGCGGTCGAAGTCCTGGTCGTAGAGATGCTCGACCAGTTCGGTGCGGGACACGACGCGCCCGGAATGGTGCATCAGGTAGGCCAAAAGCCGATATTCGTGCGAGGTCATCTTGATGGGATTGCCAGATACGCTGACCCGGCCGGTCCTGGTGTCGAGCGTGACGGGGCCACAGCTCAGCTCGCTCTGGGCATGGCCGGTGGAGCGGCGCAGCAGCGCGCGGATGCGTGCCAGCACCTCCTCCAGGTGGAACGGCTTTGCGACATAGTCGTCGGCGCCGGCATCGAAGCCCTGGACCTTGTCGCTCCAGCGGTCGCGTGCGGTGAGGATCAGGACCGGCATGGTGCGGCCGTTGCGCCGCCAGGCTTCCAGCACCGAAATGCCGTCCTTCTTCGGCAGGCCGATGTCAAGCACCACGGCGTCGTAGGGCTCGTTGTCACCGAGATAATGCCCCTCCTCTCCGTCGAAGGCGCGATCGACGACATAGCCGGCGTCGGTCAGCGCCTTGGTGAGCTGGCGATTGAGATCGGGGTCGTCCTCAACGACGAGCAGGCGCACGCTTCTCTCCAGAATTAGGCCGCATGAACACCAGCAGAGATGAGCAATTCCGGCGTGAACTGAATATGAACGCCGGGAACCGGCCGCGTTACTTTTTGGTCATATACGACCTGTTCGCGGCCAACGCACTGCGCCCGCCGGGCCACCGGACGAACGGGGCATGGCGGGCGCAATGTGCCGCGTTACGCGGCGAGTCGGAAGGTACGAACCGTCCGGTCGATGTGCCGGTCAGGTCCGGAAGAACACGAACCAGATGACGGCGAGGATCAGGATCGCGAGCCCGGTCGAGATGGCAAGCAGCGCGGCCACTGACGGCCCGGGTTCGCCCTGACGGGCCTCGGTCGCAGTTTCGACGATCTGACGTTGGTCTCGCGTGGTTGCCATGGTGACCTCAAATCTCTGGCTGTCGCGTCGGATGGCCGCGACCTCCTCGCAACGTGATGTCCCGTGGCAACGCGTGATCGGATATGATGTTCCGGTTTTTACGGCGGGATCAGCCTGCAACGGCGGACCGGGCGGCCGGTTAACGCAGTTGCAAGATTCCGCAATCCGCCTTGCTATGATTCGTTGTTCCCCGATGGTATCTTTGTCTTCTGTCCCCGTTGCGTTTGGAGTAGCCCATGGCCCCCCGTGCCAATTGGAAGGGTTTTTTGCGCCTCTCGCTCGTGACCTGCCCGGTCGCGCTCTATCCGGCCACTTCGGATACCGAGAAGGTCTCGTTCAACCAGATCAACCGCAAGACCGGTCACCGGATCAAGTACCTCAAGGTCGACGCCGAGACCGGTGACGAGGTGACTTCCGAGGACATCGTCAAGGGCTACAAGGTCGACACCGACACCTATATCGAGGTCACCAAGGACGAGCTCGACGACATCGCGCTGGACTCCACGCACACCATCGACATCGACGAGTTCGTGCCGAAGACCGACATCGACAGCCGCTATCTGATCCGTCCCTATTATCTCGTGCCTGACGGCAAGGTCGGCCACGACGCCTTTGCGGTGATCCGCGAGACCATCCGCAGCATGGACAAGGTCGCGATCGGCCGCGTGGTGCTGACCAACCGCGAGCACATCATCGCGCTGGAGCCGCTCGATAGCGGCCTGATGGGGACGCTGCTGCGCTACCCCTACGAGGTCCGCGGCGAGAAGGACTATTTCGACGACATCCAGGACGTGAAGCTGACCAAGGACATGCTCGACCTTGCAAAGCACATCGTCGAGAAGAAGTCTGGCGCGTTCGAGCCCGAGCTGTTCGAGGACCATTACGAGACCGCGCTGATTGATCTCATCAACAAGAAGCGCAGCGGCGCGCCCATCACCGCGAAGGCCGCGCCGAAGACCGGCGGCAACGTCATCAACTTGATGGACGCCCTGAAGAAGAGCATCGCGAACGAGAAGGAGGCAAGCCCCGCGGCGAAGACGGCCAAGGACGCCACCAAGGGCAAGAAGCCGAAGAAGCGCGTCGAAGGCCAGCGCGAAATGCTGCTGCCGATCGCCGGCAAGGGTGGCAAGGACGCCGCAGCGAAAGCCGCTCCCAAAAAGGCCGACAAGCCGGTGCGCGCGCCGACGCGAGCGAAGAAGGCCGGCTAGCAGCATCGCACCTCTCGACCTCGCCGTGATGTTTCCCCTCGCCGACCGGCCGACCTGACATGCCCTGGTCGACAGCGTTCGACGACCCCATCTCGTTAAGTGGCGGGCGCAAGCTGCGGACGTTGCAAGAGGCTGCCGATCACATCATGGGACTGCCCGAGGATACGCAGCACGCGAGCCATTGGCAGACCGCGATCGAAACTCTGATCAGCGCGGCCGAGACCGGCGGCGGCTGGACGATGTTCGCCCGCATCGCAATGTTGCGGGCGCTGAATGCGGACGGTCGGCGCGAGTGAGCCGGGCGCCCGCTCAAGAACAGGCTCAACAATCCGATAAGCCGAGCCAGCGCTTTCAGCGCCTGCCTGCGGTCGCGGGGGCGGCACGTAATCCTACGGAAGACAAAATTAACCGCCGGTTCCCGCTCAGCGCAGCATGGTCGCCCCTCGATTGAACCCGAGGTTTGCAGGCTCGTGCAGCAGCAGGACGCCAGAAAGAACTACATCGGCCTCGTGAACGACACGGCCGAGGAAGAGAGCCTCGCCGGCAACTCCGCGCGGGCGCAGCCGCGCGTGGTGAGCTATCTGGCCGGACGCCTTGCTGCGGTGCTGAAACGCCCCGGCAAGGCCGCGCCGGAACGCCCGATCTCGTCCTGAGACGGAACGACGACCTCGGCAAATGCGTCTGAATTGGGTGACGGAACCTTAAGTCAATCGATGACACCATACAAACCGCAGGTGAGGACCATCCGACCTGCGTTTTGACGCGCCCACGAAAAATTAGTGAATCACTTTACCATTCCGATAACGGCACCAGCCTACGTTGGACGGATGAACAGGAGTTGACGATGACTGTGATCAGGTCATTTCTTGCCGATGAAAATGGTGCCACCGCCATCGAGTATTGCCTGATCGCCGTCGGCATCGCGCTCGCGATCATCACGGCCGTGAACAACACGGGCAGCGCACTGCTGAGCGGCAAGTTCAACTCGATCGACGCGGCGGTGAAGTAGCCGGCGTCGCCGGCGCTCCACAATTCCGGCAGTGCGGGCTAAGACGGGCGCAAATGCAACTGGCGACCGGCTTCCATTCGCCCTCCCGCGGTGAGAGCACGCTGAACCGCGATCCAGCTCAGGAGCGCGATTGCCAGACCTGCGGCCACATCGCAAAAGTAATGGCTTCCGTCCACCGGGGTCGCCGCAATCATCGCAACATTGAGCAACGCGGCGATCCAGCCGAAATATCTGACCGGCCAAAGCGCCAGCAGGAACAGAAGTCCAAGCGCCGCATGCAAGCTCGGAAAGCTGATGATTCCTTCGGCCCCCTCCGCGACCAGATGGCGGAAAGTCCCGTCTCGCAATCCAAAGAATACGGGAAGGGGTAGATCTCGCGTCACCGGTACGATGGCGGGAGAATCAACTATCGACAGATGCAAGTAACCCCAAACTCCCTGCGCCGGCATCAGACTAGAAACGCCGATCGTCAGAAGCGTCGTCAGCACGAAGCTCAGCATGAAGATGCGCAATCGCAGGGCGTGCCCTGTCGCAGCCAGTAAGACGACGACGGCCGTCGTCTGCACGGTAAAGCTCGCATACGCAGTCGCCAGTATTCGATGCAGAAGCGGTGCAGCGTTCATCGCGGCAAGCCATGCCATCCAGTCAAAGCCGAGGCGCTGATCCAGTGCGGCGAGGTCGCCGTCCCATAGCGGAAATGCCGCGCCTGCCGCGACATACGACAGAGGCGCTGCCACCGCCGCAAACGCAATGATCTGGGCGGTGCTGATCAGCGCGCCGGCAAGAGCCGCGTCCCTCCTGATGGTTGCGTAGAACCAGCTCATCAAGATGAGCAAGCCGGCAACGAGGGTGGCCTTCCGGAATGAAAGCCATTCGATTTGGAAGGGCCCGAGCGTCGACGCGATCAACACGGCGCCGGCCGTGGCGCCGATCGCGATCCAGACGACACGATCGGCCTGCTTCGCCCGGTCGAGGTGGATATCAGCCGGGCTCAGCGTGTCCGTCATGGGGCATCCGATCGCCGGCCTGTTCGTCACGGCTCTCTTGTCACGCTAGCGGGGCAAAATTGCGCCTCCGTTAATGCGGTGGCCCTAAGTTGATTTTTGCGAGCTTCGCAGTATGGCGTTGTGTCGTGCAGTTGCGCCATCGTCGAGCGCAGGCTCAAACCCCAGCGGCCCGACATGGTATCTTCCGATAGGCCAATCTTGAAAATCCCGGCTCCCCCTGGCCTGGACCGGTCCGTGACTTTGGTCGTTTTTGCTGTGCTGGCGGTCGCCTCGTTCCTTCCTGTGCTGCTGACCCCTATTCCCGCGATGGTCGATTATCCCAATCACCTCGCCCGCATGTACATTCTGAGCCAGAACGGCACCCCCGACGCCAATCCGCATTACGAGGTGGCCTGGGCCTTCTATCCCAACCTGGGAATGGATCTGCTGGTCCCGCAGATGGCGCGGCTGATCAGCGTCGAGAACGCCACGCGGCTGTTTCTGCTCCTGAGCCAATTATTGATCGTCGGGGGCGCGCTTCTGCTCGAATGGGCCCGGAAGGGACGCGTCCATCTCGCCGGCTTTGCGGCGCTCGCCTTCCTTTACTGTCTGCCGTTCAGCTGGGGCTTCGTCAATTTCGAGTTCGGATTGGGCCTCGCTCTCTGGGGCATCGCCGTTTATCTGATGCTGGCGGAACGCCGATGGCCACTGCGTTTCATCGTCAACATGGTCTTCGTCGCGGCGCTGTTTGCGGCGCATTTCTTCTCCCTCGGGATCTACGGCGCGACGCTTGGCCTTTACGAGCTCTCGCGCATTTGCGATCGGCGAACATCGTACCGGGTCGCCGCCGCGCGGCTGGGCGCGTTGGCTCTGCCGGCGCTTGTTCTATTTGGGATCATGCGCATGACCGCGGGATCGATCGGAAGCGAAGGTACGAGCTGGTTCCTCGAATTCAAGCCGATCTGGCCGTTGCGGATCATGAACGGCTACAATTTGACGGTCGCGGCGACGACCGGGCTGGCGCTGATGATCTCGCTGTTGTTCGCCGCAAGACGCGGCGTCCTCAAGCTCGAGCCGGCCGGGATCTGGCTCGCGATCGGCTTTGCGCTGCTGTACGTCGTCATTCCCTCAAAGCTGTTCGGGACCTCGTTCGTCGACCTCCGCGTGATTCCCGCGGCAGCTCTGATCCTGCCCGCCTTCTGCTCGCTGTCGCTGCCCAGTCGGACATGGCGAATGGCTGCGCTCGCCGCGATCAGCGGCATCACATTGATCAATCTCGCCGTGGTCTTCGCGGTGTGGTTGCCTTACCGCACCGACTATGCGGCCATCGTCGAGTCGTTCCACAAGATTGATCGCGGCTCACGCATCCTCGTCGCCAGCACGGTCGACAAGGGAGACCCGCCCTTTGCCGACCTCACCTCGTATCCCATGTATTATGTGCCGACGCTGGCCGTGCACTATGCCGACGCATTCGTGCCAAATCTATTCACGGAAGCGGGCAAGCAACCCGTGCGACCACGCGAGGCCGTGCGCCGTCTTGCCATTCCCTACGGGGGGCCGGTGCCGTTAGCCGTGCTGACCGCGATTGCGGCAAGCCAGCCGCCGACGGAGGTCCCTCCGTTCGTCCGAACCTGGCACCAGGATTACGACTATCTCTATGTCCTTGGACCGCCGGCTCCAAACCCGCTGCCAGACCTGCTGGAAGCGCTGGACGCCTCTGAGCGATTTGTCCTCTACAAGATCCGCCGCAGGTCCTAGGCCGAAGCCGCCTCTGCCCAGCGTGGTTAATCGGGCGTCTAGTCGCTCAAGCGCCCTATATCCTTAACGGTTGTGGCAAGGCCGCCTTAACCACCGCCGACATAGACTTCCGCTTCTGCAACGAGTTGGACCCTCTCGCATGGCGGCCAGTTTCCAATCGATCCGCTACAGCCTCGTCATCCCCGTGTTCAACGAGGAAGCCGTGCTGCCGGTCCTGCTGCGCCGGCTCGACCTGGTCTTGTCCCGGCTCGACGGGCCGGCAGAAGCGATCTTCGTCGACGATGGCAGCAGCGATTCCAGCTCGATCGTGCTGCGGGCGCTCGCCACGCGCGACCCGCGCTATCGCTATATCGGCCTGTCGCGAAATTTCGGCCATCAGATCGCCATCACCGCCGGCATGGACGCCGCGCAAGGTGAAGCGATCATCGTCATGGATGCCGATCTGCAGGATCCGCCCGAAGTGATCGAGCAATTGATCGCAAAATGGCAGGAAGGCAACGACATCGTCCACGCCCGCCGCCTGTCGCGCGAGGGCGAAAGCCAATTCAAGCGCGCGACCGCGCATCTGTTCTACCGGCTTCTCGGCAGGATGTCCTCGGTCGGCATCCCCGCCGATGTCGGCGACTTCCGCCTGATCGATCGCAAGGTGCTCGACGCACTTCGGCAGATGCCGGAGCAGGACCGCTTCGTACGCGGCATGATCGCCTGGCTCGGCTTCCGGCAGACCGAGGTCGCCTTCCACCGCCTCGAGCGTGCAGCTGGCGAGACCAAGTACCCGCTGTTCAAGATGGTGCGGCTCGCGATGAACGCCGCGCTCGGCTTTTCCGATCTGCCCTTGCGCTTGGCAATCTGGTGCGGATTGACGGTGTCGGGACTCGCGCTGCTCTACGGCGGCTGGGTGGTCCTGTTGTGGCTCAGCAAGGACAGTCATCTCGTCACCGGCTGGTCCTCGACGATGGTCGTCGTCTCCCTGCTGTGCGGAATGAACATGCTGATGACGGGCATCGTGGGGCTTTATGTCGGCCGCATCCATGCGGAGGTGAAACGCCGCCCGCTATACGTGGTGCAGACCCGCGCTGGCTTCGATCGCAACGAGACGGCGGCCGCACCCGCGATCCACGCCGTCAACGAGTGACCGAGCGCATGACCGAGCTCTTCGACGGTTATCACGACAACTACCGGGACGTGGTCCAATCCTCGATCGACTTCTCCGGCTTGCCGCATCACTTCTTCATGCGCGCCAAGGCCGATCTCCTGGGCAATCTGATCGCGCGGCGGCTCGACACGGACAGGCCCGAAATGCTGGACGTCGGCTGCGGCGTGGGCAGCCTTCATCCCCTGCTGCAGAGCATGGTCGGCCGCTTGAGCGGTATCGACGTTTCTTCGGCCAGCCTGGCACAGGCCCGCGCCGACAACGGTGCCGTCGACTACCGCGAGTTTGACGGCCGCACCTTTCCTTTCGACGATGCCAGCTTCGATCTGGTCACGGCCGTCTGCGTGATGCATCACGTCGTGCCGTCCGAATGGGCGCAATTCATCGCCGAGATGCGGCGTGTGACGCGCCCCGGGGGGCTCGTCTGCGTCATCGAGCACAATCCGTACAACCCACTGACACGCCTTGCCGTCGCGCGCTGTGAGTTCGACCGGGACGCCGTGTTGCTCGGTGCCGGCACAACCCGGAAGTTGATGGCTGCCGGCGGCTTGCGCGAGATCGGTGCGCGCCATTTCCTGCTGCTGCCCTGGGACACCAAACCGGCGCGGCGTCTCGAAGATGCCCTGAGCGGCGTGTGGCTCGGCGGCCAATACGCCGCCTTCGGGACCGCTTGATCTATCTTTGCGTCGTATCTCGCCGCTTGTGCACGACCGCCACGCCGTCGCTGTAGACGCGCTGCCACTGGGGCAGCCGGTCGAGCATCGCTATCGCCGGCGTCTCCGGCGCGAGCAGCGTCGCGCCGATGTTGTATTCGTCGAGCAATTTGAGAAAATCGCCGAGGTCGACCAGCGCCAGGGCGCGATTGTAGCGGTTGATGAACGCTCCCCCGTACAGCTCCCCGCGACCGTCGATAAAGCTGGGAATGCCGGCAAAGATCAAATAGCCACCGAAGGAATAATCGTTGAGCACATGCGCCGTCTTGGCGAGGTTGGCTTCGGCGATGGCAGCCTGAGGGGTGATGACCGGAGCCGGCCGTATGTCACGCGTCAGCGCCGCTGCGCTCGCCACGATCAACACACCGAGCGCGGCCAGGTTCACGCCGCGCGACGAGCCGGCCGCATCTTGGCCGGTCGACCCGCCGAATTTTCGCCCCAGCGGAGCCGCCAGATAGAGCGGCGCCAGCAAGGCCAGCAGATCCGCATTGCGGACCTGCGCCAGCGCGAAATGGAGCAAACCGATCACGACCAAGGCCCGCACGACCGGCAGCGTCACGCCGCGCGAGAGCGCAAGGATGCCGGCCAGCAGCAGCAGCTCGAAGAAACCGATGTGGCTGAAATCCTGCGGACGCCATTCCGAGATCCAGCCGAGCGCGGGGCCGAGGCCGAGTGTCGTCAGCGGCATCAGCAGCGGTTCCGGCCCGTACGGCGTCAGGCAGGACGCTGCGACGGCGAGCGCCGTGAATGGTAGCCACCGCAGGAACACGCGCGGCCATTCGCTGCGCTTCTCGCGCAGCAGCGCCTCGAGCCCCGCAGGGCCAATCAGTCCAAGCGCCAGCACCACACTGCCGTGCAGATTGGCCCACACGACCAGCAGCGGCAGGGCCCAGTACGGCGGCGGCCCTTCACGATCCATGCAGCGCACCAGGGCAGCCGCCCAGGTCACCATCACCGGCAGCACCAACACGTGTGGCCGCGCCAGCATATGCGGCGCCAACAGGATGACGGCCGCGATCACCATGAGCAGCGTCTGGACTGGCGAAAGCTCGCGCACCAGGAAGAACGTGAACAGGCCGAAGGCGAGCGCTATCGCCGCGGCGGCCAAGACGACGACGCCTGGCCAGCCGGCAAGCGCGTAGGCTCCGGCGTAGATGATCTCCGAGAGCCATTCGAAAGTGATCCAGGGCGCGCCGTGCATCGAAAAGGAGTAAGGGTCGCTCGCCGGCAGCGAGCCGTGCGCGATGATCCAGCGCCCGACCTCGATGTGAGAATAGCTGTCGGGATCACTGAGCAGCCGCGGTCCAAGGATCAGCAACAGGACATAGACGCCAAGGCCCACCAGCCAGGGAAGCGCCGCACGCGCCGAAAACGGTTGAACCTCGCTGTGGACGACCTGGTCACTCATGGCGAGCGCAAGTTAAGGCGCAAGCGTTAAATTCCTCTTTGACACTCACCACGCCTGGCCCTGTGCGGGCGGGCCGGTCACTCTTTGTGAACCATATTCCCGGCAGCGAAATTCGGGCTGCGGCGCTTTGACGACCATGTGAGTCCTGATACTCTTGCACCGTCGATCGACGAACCAAAGCTGCTTGAAGGATGCGGATGAGAAGCGCGATGCTCTTGGCTTTCACCCTCATCTTTGTCGGCGTCTGGTCGCAGGACAGCACGAGAGGACAGACTTCGGCCGCGCCGCCGGTTTCGCTTTCTCCGCCCGATGCATCGCCGCCGCATGCGGGCGCCAAAAATTCCAGACCTCCGCCGGCAGCATCCATCAGAGAGGCTTCGCCGCCGGTGATCGGCGGGCTTCCATCGGCGCCGAACCCGGCCGCCGACTACGATGGCTTCAGCGCAGGCGCCGGCGACGACAATGACATCTCGAGTCAAGTAGTCCCGCCTGTGAGGTCACACACTGCAAAGCGCTCCAGGGCCGATCAGGGTCCTAAAGGCGGCGCGGCTGAGCAATTGATCGATCAAGAAGACGAGGCGTTGAAACGCAAGCTGATGATCTGCCAAAGCTGCAAGTAAGCGGTCGTAGTCCGGATGGAGCGCAGCGAAATTCGGCTCCGATCTATCCGGGTGGAACGGCCCCCGAATTGCGCTGCGCTCCATCCGGCTTCTGTAACGGGCCTTGGTTAGTCAATCCCTTTTTGCGTCATTCCTCTCGCCGGGAACCTGCTTCTGTACGGGATCGGCGCGGAGGCCGTCG
>NZ_JBEPQT010000040.1:0-39841 GCF_040547985.1 Bradyrhizobium sp. LB14.3 | reverse complement strand
GCTGATCCGCAGAACCTCAGCCTGCTTGGTGATCGACAGATCGTGCTCACGGTCGATCATCGCTTTGCGCTCAGCAATCCCGCCTTGGTGAGCGCTCCTTCTAAAAAATCGTTCTCCAGCGTCAGCTCTCCGATCTTGGCGTGCAGCGACTTCACGTCGATCGCGGGCGCCGCCGACGCAGCGCTGCCCGGGCCGAATACGCCAGATGCCCCGCCTTCGAGCTGGGCCTTCCAGGCCGTAATCTGATTGGGGTGAACATCAAAGTGCTCGGCCAGTTGGGCTATCGTCCGGTCACCCTTGACGGCGGCAAGCGCCACCTTCGCCTTGAAGGCCGCTGTGTGGTTCCGGCGCGGTCGTCTGTTCATCGTCTCTCCTGATTCGCGGGCTTATCGTGCCCGCCGTCAGGCAGAAACTCCACTTAGCGTCCTGTTCAAATTTGCGAGGCCGGCTCTGATTGTAGACATGGTTCAGTTATTACCTGCTTGTTAGTTGAAAGTTCTGCCCGCTGTGCTAACAGCGCCGCTCATCGAAGACTAAGGAGACGCACCAGTTGAAACGTCCTGCCAAGAAGAAGCCAACGCGACGCGAGTGGACACCTGCTGATTTGCGGAGTCTCAAGAAGCATTCGAAGGATCGAACGCCAGTTCTGAAAATCTCGAAGGAGATGAAGCGCACCATCGGTTCCCTACGTCAGAAGGCCCTTGTATTGGGCATCGGCTTGGGTCACCAGCGCTGATCAGGCGAGAGCTGCGCAGCTATGCGGCGCGGCTACTCTTCCCACGCGATCAGTTCGGTGGGCTCCACTTGGTGGGCTCGCTCGGCTCCGGCATAATCTCGCGCCACCGTTCAGCTTGCTCGATAAGAATCGCGAACGGAGAGCCCGGCACGACTTGCGGCACGGCATGGCGCAGCGTATCCGCGATGCCCGGAATGCGGCTGATGGCATCGAGCTTTTCGGAAGCTTGGTTGATGAGATGGGCGAGTGCGTTTAGCTCGCCCGCAAGCGCTTCATTGTCCATCGTCGTCGCCCGATTTGTCGGCGTCGCACGCAAAGGGCTTCGACCCGTCTCCGCTTCGCAAGTAGTTCAGGGGGACTTCGTGCCCGGCGCGCTCGTTCTCGCCATAGCACCGCGCGGAGCCTACTCCGACGCAGCTCGCGAGTAAGCCCGCCAACACTTCCACAGCATCCGCGATACGGGGCGCGGCAGCGGCGATCTTTTCAAGTGCTTCGGCGGCACGCCCCAGGCGGGCGTCTTCAGAAAGCGCCAGCAGGTCGGTCAAACTCATTGTTTGGTCGGATTGTTTGGTCATCAGCGGTTCTCTCTAAGTGGGGCGGGTTTGCGAGTGTGAACGCGGCGCTGCCCGGATAGGCCCGCGCGAGTGCGGGTTTTGTGCGCTGCACGATAGTAATTGCCCGCAGGTGTGAGTAATTTTCAGCGTCTGCCAAAGAGACGGCTTCAAGTGCCGCGCACAATCAGTTCCCAAGGATGGAAAGGCCGCTCCTCGGGGCGAGCCTTTCTGTCAGCACAGGAGGAAAATCAAATGCATCCGAAAGCGCCCGCTTGCCCTGACACCGAAAGAAAGGTCGCGTTCGAGAGCCATTTGGTTGCGTCAACTCGCAGAAGGTGCCGGAGACTCGGAATTCGCGCATAGACTCGAAATTTTGACGGACGAGTATGACGAGCTTGCGAGGTCAATCGGATTTGAAGACAGCGAAGTTGATTAGGACAGGAGTTCAGCGCAGCGCTCCTAGCCGTGGCATGGGCCATCTACGCTCGCAGGCGCAGCGCTCACCGCTGCCGCCCTCGCAATCGCAACCTTGTTTGTTGGTACACCTGTTGAAATTCATGAGGACGCATCGGTAAATGCAGTTGCAGTCTATATTGACCTGTCCGCAGTGTGATCACCGCTCGGCTGAGACAATGCCAACTGACGCCTGCCAGTTCTTCTATGACTGCCAGGGCTGCGGCATCCGATTGAAGCCTAAGCAGGGCGATTGCTGCGTGTTCTGCTCTTTCGGTTCAGTTCCTTGTCCGCCAGTTCAGAAGAACGGGAAAGGCGCCTGCTGTAACTGATCCTTTGTTGCGACCGCGCGGCCTGG
Organism: Bradyrhizobium sp. LB14.3; assembly: GCF_040547985.1. Classification (NCBI taxonomy): domain Bacteria; kingdom Pseudomonadati; phylum Pseudomonadota; class Alphaproteobacteria; order Hyphomicrobiales; family Nitrobacteraceae; genus Bradyrhizobium; species Bradyrhizobium sp. LB14.3. The sequence continues at coordinate 37,740 of NZ_JBEPQT010000040.1, read as the reverse complement.
TGGAGCGCCGCGCAGACCCGGGACCGGGTAGACCCGCGCGGCGCATGTCCCATCTGGAAGGACAAGGGCCGCGCGCCCGCACACGCGGCCCTCACCTATGGGTGAAATCGTCCCCGTAAGATCGCGATTTGTTGCGCGGCCTGTTTTCCCCGTCCTCTGTCGCTTCCGCCTGACGGCCTGAACGGCTGATAGCCAAGCAGTCGGTCGGTCAGTGCGTATCTCTATATACGCACTAACCGACCAACCGACCTGCGAGGGTCGGTTAGTTAGGGCGGTCGGTCTGGAATCAGCTAAGTAATTGTGAAGTCGGTTAGTCCGGTCGGTCGCTCTTCAGACCGACCGACCACACGTAAAGCGACGGACTGCAAAATCGGACCAACCGACCAGCTAATTTATTGTTCTTGCGATTAATTATGACGCTGCCGCCTCCGAGGTCGGTTTGTCCCGAAATCAGACCAACCGACCAAGCGGGCGGCTATCGCATACGACAAAGGGCGGCCCACATGGACCGCCCCCATGTGACACCGCACGACCTCCGCCTGCGCTTCTTTGCACCGATGAAGGAATTCACTCACGAATTCATCGCGCGCCTGAGCCAGCTCGACTATGCGCGTGCGATGGCCTTTATCGCGTTCGACGAGGCGACCGGCGAGATGGTGGGCGTGGTCCGCCTCCATTCGGACTCGATCTGCGGCGAATACGCGATCCTGCTGCGGTCCGACCTCAAGGGCAGAGGGCTTGGATGGGCTCTGATGGAATTGATCATCGACTACGCCAGAGCGGAAGGGCTGAAGGCCATATCGGGCGACGTGCTGAAGGAGACCACCGTGATGGTCGAGATGTGCCGGCAACTCGGCTTCGAGGTCAGACCGGATCCGACCGAGCCTGACATCTGCGACGTCCGGCTCAAGCTATGAGCGCGCTCGCGCGCTTTAGGAGCCCGCTTCGGCGGACGTTGCGGCGGACTTCTCCGCCGTCGTTCGCAAGTTCTTGGCGACGATCGCGACCAGCGGCACGAGCACCGGCACGAGCATGCTGAGCGGATGCTGAACCGCGCCTGACACTTGAGCCTGAAGCGCGCGCGCCTCAAGCTGAGGGGCTTCGATGGATGCGCCGTGATTTTCATTGGCAAGCTCAATATCGCGGCCGGACGGGACGCTCCCGGCGATGACGAAGAGGACCGCCGCGAAACGCTCGATGGCGTGCGTCGCGTCTCAGGGTTGATCCATCGCAAGGAAGCGGCGCAGACTTCGCCATATTCTGCGGTTTAGAAAACAAAATGGGATTGGATCAATGTTGGAAGACGTCTTCGCTTTTGCAGATGAGGCATTGCCCGGCACAAAGGTAATGCCGCCATACTCCGAGGCCCAATTTCTGGCCGAACTCGGAAACCGTGTGCGCAGCGCGCGTATGCATTGCGAAATGTCGCGCCGAGAACTTGCTCGCAGGTCCGGCATCTCCGAGCGGTATATTGCACAGATCGAGGGCGGCAAAGGCAATGTCTCCATCGTCCTGTTACTCCGACTTGCCTCGGCGATTCACCACACCCAACCGAAGGCGCGGCGGAATGGAGCTTAAGAGAGACGTGTCGACGCCACCAGTTCCGACTGTTCGAAATTCGCCCAGGTCTCAAGAAAACATCGGTTGTCCCACCTTTCGTTTTCGACGCAGCTCAACGTCGCCATGCCCCCGTCGTCGCAAAATCGGGCCATGAACTGGATTGCAGACTTTTGGTCGCGACTTCCAAGTCCGCTAGGGTGGCGGGAAATTGCGACGGCGCCGTTTGATCGCGAGATCGAGCTGGCCGTCATCAGCGATCACGTCGCCCCGCTGAAGCGAGCGTGCCTGCGCCACGGTAACGGCTGGCTTGATGCCGAAACACTGAGACCCGTAACCGTGACCGCGACGCATTGGCGCTACCGGATGCCAACCACGCTGCCGATGAGCTGCTGCTGATGAAAGAACCGCTGTTTATCAAACGAATAGCCATCGTCTGGTTTGCGGGATCCCGATTCGGTTCTCGGCGCAAGCGCCCGAACTGGAAGCTGCTGATATTATTCACCGCGATCATGTTCGCGTTGCTGCTGCTGGCGCGCTGACCGCGGCCCACGGCGCTTGCAGGCCACCGCGAGGCACAAGTACCGCCGCATCAGATGCAGTCCGCTCTAGATAATCTTGGTATTTGGCAGTTCAGCCGGCATCAGATCGCCGCCTGTTGTTTCCAATTCTTCGCCCAGTCGCGCCTGCGCCGCGTCTCGGATGCGGGCCGCAATCTGCGGCTCCCGGTCCATCAGGCTGTGCAGGTCGGAAGCGTCGAGCGCAAGCAGGCGGGTCGTTTGCAGCGCAATCACGGTTGCCGAACGGCGCGATTGCCGCAAGGCGGCGATTTCGCCAAAGAAGTCACCAGCGCCGAGATGGACATGCTTGTGGCGCAGCCTGATCTCCACCTCTCCATCTAATATCAAATACATCGAATGCGCAGGCTCGCCGCGACGGGCAATAGTCGTTCCCTTGTTCACCTTCTGCGCGCGGAGAATCTTCATCACATCTGCGATCTGTGCAGCAGTTAATTCGCTGAACAAGGGAACCCTCGCCACCAACCCCCAGGTGACGACAAAATCCCTGCGATGCACTTCGTTGGCAAATGCCGTCGCCACGATACCTACTGGCAGCGCCACCATCAGCAGCCCGACGAAGATCGTCAATCCGGCTATCAGCCGGCCACCCGTGGTTATCGGTACGGCGTCGCCATACCCTACCGTTCCGAGCGTCACGATCGCCCACCACATCGCGTCGGGGATGGTGCCGAACCTGTCCGGCTGGGCGGCACCTTCGGCGAGATGCATCAGTGCAGCCGCGATCAGCGTCGCGCCACATAGAATCACAAAGCAGCCGACCAGCGCCCGACGCTCGGCATAGAGCGCCTCCAGTAACGAGCGCATCGCGGGAGAATAGCGGGTGAGCTTGAAGAAGCGTATCAGGCGCAGGACCAGAAGTGCTTTAAAATCGGCCGCTATGAACAGGGGCAGCCAGAATGGCAGCACCGCAGCGAGATCGATCAGCCCGGCTGGACTTGCCGCCAGACGCACGCGTGAACGGATTGCGCCGAACCGTCGCCACCTCGGATGTTCGATCGCCGTCCACAGCCGCGCTGCATACTCGATCGTGAAGGTGAGCAGGGCAGCATATTCGATCGCCTGAAACGCCTTGGCATACTGGCCTGCCAGCCTCGGCACGGATTCCAGCACGGTCGCGGCGAGCGTGACAACTATGAGCCCGATCAGTGTCCAGTTCACGACCGCACCGAATCTATCGACGGCGGAGCCCTGATCGAGGATGCCGTATAGACGTTGACGAAATTGCGTTCCCTGATGAAGGCGACACACCGTTACCTCCCCGCCGACGACGGCTTCAGACCGAGCGATCCTGCGGCGGATCATCATCAGCAATTGCGCGCCAGGCGGCGCCGTCGAGATCGTCGTACTGGCCGCTGCGGAGCGACCAGAGGAAGGCGACGAGGCCGGCTCCGCCGAGGGCCAGCGCCAGCGGGACCAGGATGACCAGGATTTCCATCACACGATCTCCCGCGAGCCGCTGCGCGCCCGCAGCGAATTCAGCATCACCAGAATTGAGGATCCGCTCATCGCCGCAGCCGCGATCAACGGCGTTACCACGCCGCTGATCGCAACCGGCACCGCCAGCACATTGTAACCGATCGCAAGCCAGAGATTTTGCCGCATCAGATGCAACGCCTTGCGTGCCGAATCGATGGCGGCGACGACCGGCGCCAGCGGCCGGCCGAGGAAGACGAGATCGGCGGTGGCCTGGCTGAGATGCGCGGCCGAGATCGGCGACATCGAGACATGGGCCGCCGCGAGCGACGGCGCGTCGTTCATGCCGTCACCGACCATCAGCACCTTTGCGCCGCGCTGCTTCAATTCCTCGATCCGCGCGATCTTGTCGGCCGGCGTGACGCCGGCCCGCCACTCCGCGATGCCGAGCGCATGGGCTGCCGCAATCACCGCGGGCTCGCGATCGCCGGAGAGGATCTCGATGCCGATATTGCGCGCCTTCAATGCCGCGATCACGGCTGGGGCGTCCGGGCGAAGGCCCTGCCGCACGGAGAAGATGAATTTTTCGCTTCCCCTGCTGAAGGCCACGATGGAGGCCTCAGGATCGAGGTTGTTCCCGCTGACCAACGCTTCTGCGCTGCAGAAGGTTGGACGGCCGAGGCGGATATCAACGTCGTCGACTGTGGAACGCACGCCCTGCCCGGCCTCTTCGACCGCATTGAGGATCGGCGATTTGGCACCCGCGGCCTGCGCGACGGCAGCCGCGACAGGATGATGGCTCGACAACGCGAGCCGGCCGGCGAGTTGGAAGATATCAGCGGGAATGTCGGCCGCGTTCGTGACTTCGAGAGCCGGCAGCGTCAGCGTGCCGGTCTTGTCGAAGATGACATGGTTGACTTCGGCCAGGCGCTCGATGGCATCGCCGGAATTGAGCAGCACGCCGGACTTGAACATCGCGCCCGAGGCGATCGCCTGCACCGTCGGAATCGCAAGCCCGAGTGCACAAGGACAGGTGATGATGAGGACCGCAACGCCGGTGATGATCGCATCATGCCAGCTCGCGCCGGCGATGACCCAGCCGAGAATAGTGATGAGCGCGGTCGCATGCACCACCGGCGCGTAGAGCCGCGAGGCACGATCGGCGAGCCGCATGTAGCGCGAACGGGCCTGCAGCGCGTTGTCGAGCAGCCGCGTGATCTCGGCGAGCAGCGTCGCTTCCGACGCCGCCGAGACCCGCACCCGCAGCGTGCCGGAGATGTTCATCGAGCCCGCATAGATCGGCGTGCCCTGCTCCGCCGTGACATAGAGCGTCTCGCCGGTGATCAGGCTTTGATCGATCTCGGAACGCCCCTCGATTACGGTGCCGTCGATGGCGCAGCGCTCGCCTGGCCGCAGCAACACGATGTCGCCGGGATAGATTGCAGCGACAGGCACCTGAAAAATCTCATCAGACGCGACGAACTTGGCCGCAGTCTCCGCCTTCAGCGCCGCGAGATTGCCCGCGACCGCGCGGGTCCGCCGCCGCATGTTCTGGTCGAGGAAGCGGCCGACCAGCAGGAAAGTCAGCAGCATGATCGCCGCATCGAAATAGGCGTGCTCGGCGTGGTGGACGGTCTCGACCACGGACATGCCGAGCGCGAGGCACACGCCGATCGAGATCGGCACGTCCATGTTGGTGGTCTTGTTCGACAGCGCGCGCCAGGCCGAGCGGAAGAACGGCTGGCCGGCATAGGCCACCGCCGGCAGTGCGATCAGCGCCGAGAGCCAGTGGAAGAAGTCGCGCTGCTCGGGCAGCATGTCCGAGACGTTGCCCGACCATACCGGGATCGACAGCATCATCACGTTCATGGTGGCGAACGCCGCAACGCCGAGGCAGCGCAGCAGGAAGCGCGATTCCGCGATCTCGGTCGCTTCCGCGCTCTCGGTCTCGTAGGGATAGGCCTTGTAGCCGAGTTCCTCGAGCCGATCGATGAAGCGGACAGGATCGAGCGTGCCCTCTTTCCATTCCAGCGCGACGCGCCGGTCGGTGAAGTTGACCCGCGCCAGCGTGACATCAGGAATGGCCGACAGACCGCGCTCGATCTTGGCCATGCAACCCGCGCAGTGAACGCCCTCGACCGCGAGGTCGATGTGCTGAAGGCCAGCGCCCACGGCGCGGACATAGTGAGAGAAATCGCGTGTCACCTGCATGGTGGGATCTCAGTTCAGGATCACGCGGTTACGCGACAGGAACACGCGGTCGCCCTTGGCATCGCCCTCGATGACGAGATCCCACTGACCCGGCGCGACCGATGCGGCATCGCCGCGATAGATGCCGCTGCCGGCCTCGGATAGCTCGACCGCGAGATCTGCGCGCTTATCGGTCGGCCGCTCCAGGCGGCCCTCGAATTTCAATCCGGTCACCGGCTGGCCCGCCGCATCGCGCGCGTCGAGCTGGAGCACGGCGTGGCCGTCGGCGCGCCGCTCGATATGCGCACTGACTTTCCAGTTGCGCGCGACCTGGTCCCGTGCCGCCGAGATCTCGCGATCGTAAGTGAGGCCCGCGGCATAGGGGCTGTCGACGTCGGTGCCGGGCAGCGTCGCGATCGCGAGCTTCATCATGGTGACGTTGACGCCGATTACGACGCCGAAAAAGGCGACCAGCATCAGGAACACGTTGGATCCGGTCAGCGGCTTGATGGCCATGGCAGTCTCCTGGTGTTACGGCGAGACGAAATTGTCGGTGGTGGTGGCAACCTCGCCGAGCCCGATATCGGTGACGTGGAAGCGCACGGGGATCGATTTCTCCGGATTGCTGTCAGCTGGCGCGGTGACGAGCAGCCGCAGCTCGCTGGTGGAGTCGCGCGGGATCACGATCATCGGGCGGGCCGGCGTCACGGAATCGGCACCGACGACATGTATGGTCAGATTAGCCGGGCCGTCCGCATCGATCGCGACGACGCGATCATATCCGCTCTTGTTCAGAAGACGTACCGTATAGGCGTTTCGAATCGAACCGTCGCTGAGCTTGACCGCGACCGGGTTGCGGTCGTGCAGCACGTTGAGGTCGAGCAGAGTGCGGGTCGCCAGCACGTAGAGCATGATGCCGCCGACGGCCGCGATGATCGCACTGTAGGCGATGGTGCGAGCGCGGACGATGCGATAGATCGGCGCCTTTCCGTCCAGGCGGCGCTGGATGTTGATGTCGTTGCCATAGCCGATCAGCCGCTTCGGCCGGCCGATCTTGGTCATGACGTTGTCGCAGGCGTCGATGCAGAGCCCGCACTGGATGCATTCGAGCTGCGGCCCGTTGCGGATGTCAATGCCGGTCGGGCAGACCGCGACGCATTGATAGCAGTCGACGCAGTCGCCGACATGCTCGCCGAGTGCGCGCAGCTCCGCGGCCTTCTTCACCGAGGTGCGCTTCTCGCCGCGATCGTAGCGGTAGGTGACGTTGAGCGCCCACTCATCGGTGAGCGCGGCCTGGATGCGGGGCCACGGGCACATATACGTGCAGACCTGCTCGCGCATGAAGCCGGCGAGCACATACGTCGTCGCCGTCAGGATGCCGATCCAGATATAAGCGATCATTGGCGCCTGCAACGTGAGAAGCTGCTTCACCAGCGTCGGCGCATCGTTGAAATAGAGCACCCAGGCGCCGCCCGTCCACCAGGCGATCATCAGCCAGATCGCATGCTTGAGGGCGATCTCGGAGACGCGCTTGAGCGTCAGCGCACCGCCCGCCTTGTCCTTGCGCATCCGCTCGCGGCGGTCGCCTTCGACGAAGCGCTCGACGGCGTAGAATAGGTCGGTCCAGACCGTCTGCGGGCAGAGATAGCCGCACCAGATGCGCCCACCGACCGAGTTCATCAGAAACAGCGCCACCGCGGCGACGATCAGCAGGCCCGTGAAGTAATAGACCTCCTGCGGCCACAGCTCAATGAAGAAGAAGTAGAAGCGGCTGTTGGGAAGATCGACCAGCACCGCCTGGCTGGGCGCGCCGACGCCGCGGTTCCAGCGCACGAAGGGCAGGAAGTAATAGACCCCAAGGCAGAATGCCATGAGGCCCCATTTGATCCGGCGGAAGGTCCCGGAGATGCTCTGGGGATACACCTTCTTCTGGGCCACATAGAGCGGTCCGTTATCATCGTCCGATGTGAGCTCGTTCGGGTTCACGGTCTTGTTCATCGCCTGGGACTTCTCGAGGTGCGATTCAACCTAGCCCCGACCACGCCGCGTCAGTTGATCCAGCTCAAGCGGGGGCGTTTCTGTTCGCCCCCGCCCCTCAACTATTTTCCGCCGCCCAGGGAGTGGACGTAGACCGCCATCGCCTTGATGGTGGAAGGATCAAGCCGTCCTTCCCAGGCCGGCATGACGCCGGCGCGGCCCTGGCTAATGGTCTCGATCAGGGTCGCCTCGTCAGAGCCGTAGAGCCAGATCTTGTCGGTCAAATTGGGAGCACCGAGCTCCGGGTTGCCCTTGCCGCCATCGCCATGGCAGGCGACGCAATTGTCCGCAAAAATCTTCTCGCCCCTGGCGGCGTCATAGCCCTTTCCGGTCGAGAGGCCCGACAGCGACCTGACGTAATTGGCGACCGAAACGATCTCGTCGCCCTTCAGCACGCCGTCCTTGCCGAAGGCGAGCATCTGGCCTTCATGGGTCTTGGCATGACCGGAGCGGGCACCAAACTGGATGGTCTGCATGATCTGGTCGAGCGTGCCGCCCCACAGCCAGTCGTCGTCGTTCAGGTTCGGATAACCCGTGGCGCCGGCGCCGCCGGAGCCGTGGCACGGCGCGCAATTGTCGCCGAACACGGTCTTGCCCTTGGCGCGCGCGAGCGCCAGCAAGGCCGGATCCTTCTCGATGTCGGCGAGCGAGGCCGCGCCCAACGCCGCCATCTTGTCGCCCCTGATCTTCTCGAGATTGGCGAGCTCGACCGCGACGTCGGCGCGCGTCGAGTAGCCGAACAGTCCTGTCGTGTTGCTGGAGATCAGCGGCCAGGCCGGATAGACGATCCAGTAGCCGATCGCCCAGACGATGGTGAGATAGAAGGTGATCACCCACCAGCGCGGCAGCGGCGTGTTGAGCTCCTTGATGCCGTCCCATTCATGCCCTGTCGTGGATCTGCCGGAAACGGAATCGAATTCGCCATGATGTTCGGTCATGATGTCTTACTCCTCCCGCAGCGGCAGCTGTGCCGCTTTGTCGAACTCAGCCTTGTTGCGGGGCCAAAGTGCGTAGGCGATGATCGCGAGAAAGATCGCGACGAAGACCGGCGTCCAGATCGTGGTCACGAGACCCGAGGCGAGATTGTCGAGTGTCAGAATGGCTTTCATCGGTGGTGCCTTCTCAGCGAAGATTGGCTTTCTCGTTGTAGATCTTGAAGTCGACCAGCGTGCCGAGCATCTGGAGATATGCGATCAGGGCATCCATCTCGGTCGGCGTGCCGGCCTTGCCGTCAAAATTGCGCACGACCGCCTTGGCGTAGCGTTTGGTGAAGGCGTCGGTGCCGGCATTATCCGGATCGGCCTGGGCCTTCATATCGGCGGCCGCGCTGGCGATCTGGTCGTCTGTATAGGGAACGCCGACCGTCCGCAGGGTGCGCATATGGTCGCCTATCGTCCCTGGATCGACTTCTGTCGAGCTGAGGAACGGATAGCCCGGCATGACCGATTGCGGAACGATCGCGCGCGGATTGCTCAGATGAGTGACGTGCCAGTCGTCGGAATACTTTGCTCCGACACGAGCAAGGTCAGGACCGGTGCGCTTCGAGCCCCATTGGAACGGATGGTCGAACATGCTCTCGGCCGCGAGCGAGAAATGACCGTAGCGTTCGACCTCGTCGCGCAAGGGACGGATCATCTGGGAATGGCAGAGATAGCAGCCTTCGCGGACGTAGACGTTGCGGCCCGCGAGCTCCAGCGGCGTATACGGCCTGATGCCATCGACCACCTCGATCGTGCTTTTGAGGTAGAACAGCGGCGTGATCTCGACGAGACCGCCGATCGCGATCACCAGCAAAATGCCGACGACCAGGATGATCGAGTTCTTTTCGAAGACTTGGTGACGTGTCCAGAACGACATGGGAAGCTCCTCATTCCGCCGCCTGAAGAGCGACGGGCATCTGGACTTCCTGTTCGCCTGTGCGAACCGTCATCCAGAGATTGTAGGCCATGATCAGCGCGCCGATCAGGAACAGCGCGCCGCCGGCGGCACGGATGACGTAGAAGGGATGCATCGCCTCGACGGTCTCGATGAAGGAATATTCAAGAAAGCCGAGCGAGGTGTAGGCGCGCCACATCAGGCCCTGGAGGATGCCGGACACCCACATCGCCGAGATGTAGAGAACGATGCCGAGAGTGGCGATCCAGAAATGCCAGTTGACGAGCTTCAGGCTGTAGAGGCCCTTGCGATTCCAGACCCACGGCACCAGGCAGTACAGCGCGCCGAAGGAGACGAAACCGACCCAGCCGAGCGCACCGGAATGCACGTGGCCGATGGTCCAGTCGGTGTAGTGGCTGAGTGAATTGACCACCTTGATCGACATCATCGGTCCCTCGAAGGTCGACATGCCGTAGAAGGCGACGGAGACGACGAGCATGCGCAGCACGGGATCGGTGCGCAGCTTGTCCCAGGCGCCCGACAGCGTCATCAGGCCGTTGATCATGCCGCCCCACGAAGGCATCCACAGCATGATCGAGAAGGTCATGCCGAGCGTCTGCGTCCAATCCGGCAATGCGGTGTAGTGCAGATGGTGCGGACCTGCCCAGATGTAGAGGAAGATCAGCGCCCAAAAGTGGATGATCGAGAGCCGATAGGAATAGATCGGCCGCTCCGCGCGCTTCGGAATGAAGTAGTACATGATGGCGAGGAAGCCCGCGGTCAGGAAGAAGCCGACCGCGTTGTGGCCATACCACCACTGGAACATCGCATCCTGGATGCCGCCCCAGGCGATATAGGATTTGGAGCCGAAGAACGACACCGGCAGCGCGGGGTTGTTGCCGAGATGCAGAACCGCGATCGTCACGATGAAGGCAAGATAGAACCAGTTCGCCACGAAGATGTGCGGTTCCTTGCGCTTCAGGATGGTGCCGAGGAAGACCAGCAGATAGGTGACCCAGACGATGGTGAGCCAGAGGTCGGCATACCATTCCGGCTCGGCATATTCCTTGGACTGCGTGACGCCGAGCAGATAGCCCGTGCCGGCGATGAGGATGAAATAATTGTAGCCGAGCACGACGAACCAGGGCGCGAGATCGCCGACGAGCCGCGCGCGGCAGGACTTCTGCACGACGTAGAACGATGTCGCGATCAGGACGTTGCCGCCGAAGGCGAAGATCACGGCGGAGGTGTGCAGCGGCCGCAATCGGCCGAATTGAATCCACGGCAGGTCGAAGTTCAGCGCGGGCCAGGCCAGCTGCGAGGCGATGATGAGCCCGACCAGGAAGCCCGCGATGCCCCAGACCATCGCCATGACGGCGGAGAACTTGATCGGGCCCATGTTGCAGTTGGGACGACCATTGATCTCCGCAGGCGGCAGCGCCGCCGGACGATCGTAATAGCGGTTGATGATGAAGAACACCGCGGCCAGACTCGCCGCCGCACTCAGTCCGGCGTGAAAGGCGAACGGCGCGTCGAGCGCCTTGGCCGAGGCGATCAGGCACAGGAAGGCAGTGACCGCGAACAACGCCGCCAGGCCGCTTTCACCTGACGTCATGGACTTGGAGATGGAGGGCTGGGGCATCGCGGATTCTCTCTGAAAGAACACGCCGCCAGAAACCACATTCACCCTCGCCGAGAATTGATTGAGATCAAGATTGGTCTTTGGTTCTTCGTATGAGCGGTATTTTGGTAACCGCCCCGTACATTTAGGGCGCAGCCAGATGAAGTGCTCCTGCTGCCTCCGCGCCGTCATTGCGAGGAGCTCTTGCGACGAGGCAAACCAGGATTTCGCCGTGGCGGCAGTCTGGATTGCTTCGCTTCGCGTAACTGCCCAGGTCCGTTTGCTCGGTTAGGCGACGCTGAGTTTGTGGATGAGTTGTGCGGGGCATCGGGACAATGTTTCGAGCATGTTCCATCCGCGCTTTCGAGCGGTGCCGATCAGGGTGCGAAGCGTGGCGAAATTGTCTGCGCCTTGTGAGGTGCGGAAGCCGGCAGAGATCTTCTGCCGCAATTTCATCATCCGAGCATCGCGCTCGGCCTCGTTGTTGGTAAACGGCACCGCCGAGTTGTGCAGAAACAGCCGCACCGCCTCTTTATGTAACTTGAGGCGCAACAGGAGATTATGGCCCGTGCGCCGTCTGATCCGCCCGCGCTTGATGTCGCGAGGCAGCGCGGGTAGCGCCTCGTGCCAGGCGATACCGGCGCGGATAATGCGGTCATAAAGTCGCTCGGCGGCGCGGATTCTGCTGGGACGCAGCGCGCCTGTCTGATCGGTTGGATGCTCTGACGCCAGATTGACCTCGTGGCACAGGCAGCGGAGCAACCCGCGCATGCGCCGGGCCCAGGCCTCGCCATCGATGTCCACCAGCGCCGTCAACTCGCGCAGGTGATGCGCATTGCACAGCGCATGCGTGACACCGGACATCTGAAAATAGGATGTCCAATGGTCGTGCACAACGATATGCGCCGCTTGCGTCAGCACCTCGCCGCGCCTGGGTGAGACGCGATAATGCACCAGCCCATTGATCCCGGCGGTGCCCGCGACATGCAGCCATTGCGGCGTGGCGCCCACCCAGAACCCGGTCTCATCCAAATGCTTGACCGGTGCCCGGCGGATTTGCTCGCAGACTGCCGCAGCGAAATCCTGCGTCCGGCTGGCAGCCCGGGCGATCATTTGTCCGATCGTGCCGGCCGAGATGGTCACGCCAAACAGATCGGAGAGGATTTGCCCGAGCCGATCTTCAGGCAGAAACTGTCCCGCCGACAGATAGGTCACCACAGCGGCCAACCGGACGCCATATTGCGCCGGCGCCCTTACCTCGGGTGGAAACGATCCTGTCGTGACCGCGCCACAGCCGCTGCATTTGCAACGATAAAGCTGATGCTCCGTGACGAGCAGCGGCGCCGGCGCCGGCAGATCGAACACCTGACGGCTGCCGACAAGTTCCAGCAGTTCACCCTCCAGCGCCATTCGGCAGCGCCCGCATCTGACAGGGCGATGCATGATCGTATGATCGACCCGTTCGGACCGCTTCAAGTGTTTGCCTGCATGGCCGGGCTGGCCGCCGGGCTTCTTCAACCCTCGCTCACGCAGGCTCTGTGTCCGGCGAGAAGCCTGGCCCGGTCCATCGCTCGAAGGCGGCTTGCTGCTATTGGAGCTGTCCAGACCAAGCCGACGCTCCAGATCGGCCACACGCACCGTCAGCAATGCGTTCTGCTGCTCCAACATCAGGTTGCGCTCCTGCAACTCCCCAATCAGGGCCAGCAGGGCATCCACAGACAATGAGGAATTTGGCGGCGTCACCCATACCTTGACTCACAAACACATGTGGTCAGTCAAGAGAATACAAACGGCCACCTGGGCAGTTACCGCTTCGCTCGCAATGACGGAGGCTGCAACCCTACCGCTTAGCTTGAGACACTCACGCGCTCGCGGTCGCCTTCAGCGCCGTGATGACGTCCTCGCGCGCGACGATTCCGACCAGCTTTTGAGTGCTGTCGAGCACGATGATGCTCCGGATGCGGTGCTCGACCATGATCTGGAGCACGCGAGTCAGGCGCGTGTCGGGACTGACATAAATGAACTCGGGTGTCATGACGTCGCCGACCTTGCGGCTCATCAGGTCGTGATAGCGCGGCAGCATCTGGCTCGGCGTGAAGGCAAAGCACTTCAGGATGTCGAACTTGGTGACGATGCCGACCACCTGACCGTCATCCTCGACAGGATAGGAGTTGAAATCGTCCTGCTCGAACATCTCGCTGAGCGCGAGCAGGTCATGGTCGCGCTTCACCGTTTTGACGTTACGCGTCATGTAGCCGCCGACGGTCTGCTCAAGGAATTTGTACACGGCGCGTCCTCATCGATTCGTCTTGAGTTCGAAGCGTCAGTGCGACAGCAGCACACATCGGGCGGTTTGCGTGACTAGATATTGCGTGACGCCGCCGAGGATCAGCTCGCGGAAACGCGAATGGCCGTAGGCGCCGGCGACGATCAGCCCGGCCGCGATGTCGTCGGCGACCTTCTCCAATCGTTGGGCGGCAGTTTCTGCTCCACCCGCTCGCGAGACCCGCGCTGTCGCGGTGACGCCGTGGCGGGCGAGCCAGGCGGCAACGTCGCTGACCCGCCCCACCACGGCCGAACGGTCGTCATCGTCCTCCGGAATTTCTACGATGGTGACGTCCCTCGCCTTTCGGAGCATCGGCAGCGCATCGGCCACGGCGCGGCGCGCCTCCGGCGTGTCCTTCCAGGCTACGAGAACGTTGCGCAGATCGAGCCAGGTGATCCGGTCAGGCACGGCCAGAAGGGGTCGGCCGGCCTGCATCACCAGATCCTTCGGGCTTACCAGCGAAAACGCATCGGAGAAGGCCGGGCTCTGTCCGCCACTGACCACGATGTCGGCGCAGCGCGCCTGCGCCAGGACGAATCGCGCGGGAAAATCTGCGGAGCTGCGCCATTCCGCGCGCCCGGCGCGGGTCCTGGTGGCAGCGTGGAATTCGGCCTCCAGATCGGCAAGACACCTCTTGACCGAGACCTCCTCCTGATTGATCAGGCGTTGGGCCGCAGCGCCATCGGTGAAATAAATCGGCGGCGCGAACTTCGCTGCGGCGACCCCGACGAGTGCGGCCTCGTATCGTTCGGCGAGCTCGCCCGCAACCTGAAGGCGCGCATTGTTGGGCTGATTCAGCGCGAGGCTCACCATCACGGTCGCGTATGTCATCGGGCGTCTCCGCTGGACTGTGCTTTGACGAAAATTGTAGCCCCGCGGCGATCCGGCAGAATGAGCTAGATCAAATCGCCCTCGCCGTGCCGCGGGAAATCCGCCAACGGAATCAGACATCGGAACTTGCCACCGGGGCTTCCTTGGGCGAAATTGCCGGCAGGTCGCGGCGGTTCGCCCCCGGACAGCAGAATGGGAGCAACCACGTGTCGCCGACCCGCGTAACGCATCCGCCACACGATCATCGCGGCGAGCATTTCCGGGTCCGGATCGAAGGATTCGGCGTCGGCACCTGGGATCTCGACCTCACGACGCGCGAGCTGGAATGGTCGGAAACCGCGCGGATGCTGCTCGGTATCGAGCGTGGCAGACCTGCGACCTACGATCTATTCCTGTCGCGTCTCGAACCCGACGACCGCGCGCGCGTCGAGACCGCGATCAAACAGATCTCCGAACGCGGCGGCGGCTTCGACGTCTCCTTCAGAATTGCCGGGACGTCCGACCGGAGCAAGTGGATCAGGGCCCGTGCCGGCCTGATCAGGGATGATGCGGGTGTCGCGCGCCATCTCAGCGGCATCTTTCTCGATGTCGACGCGGAGAAGCAGGTCGAGGAAACCCTGCGTACGCGCGAGACCCACCTCCGTTCCATCCTTCACACCATCCCTGACGCCATGATCGTCATCGACGGAGGCGGCATCATGCAGCTGTTCAGCACGGCGGCCGAACGCCTGTTCGGCTGGTCCGAGCAGGAGGCGATCGGCCAGAACGTGAGCATGCTGATGCCGGAGCCGGATCGCACCCGCCACGACAGCTACATTGCGCGCTATCGCTCGACCAAGGATCCGCACATCATCGGCATCGGCCGCATCGTGACCGGCAAGCGCCGTGACGGCACCGCGTTCCCGATGCATCTGTCGATCGGCGAGATGCAGTCCGGCGGCGAGCCCTATTTCACCGGCTTCGTTCGCGACCTCACCGAGCACCAGAAGACGCAGGCGAGGCTGCAGGAGTTGCAGTCGGAGCTCGTCCATGTCTCGCGACTGACCGCGATGGGCGAGATGGCCTCCGCGCTCGCCCACGAGATCAACCAGCCGCTGGCGGCGATCAGCAACTACATGAAGGGATCGCGGCGGCTGCTCGCCGGCAGCACCGATCCCAACACTGCGAAGATCGAAACCGCGCTGGACCGCGCCTCGGAACAGGCGCTGCGCGCCGGCCAGATCATCCGGCGCCTCCGCGACTTCGTCTCCCGCGGCGAATCCGAGAAGCGGGTCGAGAGCCTGTGGAAGCTGATCGAGGAGGCAGGCGCGCTCGGCCTTGCCGGCGCGCGCGAGCAGAACGTGCAGCTCCGCTTCAATCTCGATCCCGGCGCCGACCTCGTCCTCGCCGACCGGGTGCAGATCCAGCAGGTTCTGGTCAATCTGTACCGCAACGCGCTGGAAGCGATGGCGCAGTCGCCGCGGCGCGAGCTGATCGTCACCAACAGGCGCGTCACCGACGACATGATCGAGGTCGAGGTGTCGGACACCGGCTCCGGCTTCCGGGAAGACGTCATTCCAAACCTGTTTCAGACCTTCTTCACCACCAAGGAGAGCGGCATGGGCGTGGGATTGTCGATCAGCCGCTCGATCATCGAAGCTCACGGCGGCCGCATGGTGGCCGAGAGCAACGCATCGGGCGGCGCGACATTCCGCTTCACTTTACCGGCAGCCGATGAGACCTGAGCAATGACGACCAAGGGACATGTCTACGTTATCGATGACGACGAGGCGATGCGGGACTCGCTCAACTTCCTTCTGGATTCCGCAGGTTTTGGCGTCACGCTGTTCGACAACGCGCAAAGCTTCGTCGACGCCCTGCCCCGCCTCGCCTTCGGCTGCGTCGTCTCCGACATCAGGATGCCGGGCCTCGACGGCATCGAGCTGTTGAAACGGATGAAGGCACAGCACTCGCCCTTCCCGATCCTGATCATGACCGGCCATGGGGACGTGCCGCTCGCGGTCGAGGCAATGAAGCTCGGCGCCGTCGACTTCCTCGAAAAGCCGTTCGAAGACGACCGTCTCACCGCCATGATCGAGACCGCGATCCGTCAGGCCGTGCCGGCGGCCAAGAGCGACGCCATCGTCCAGGACATCGCTGCTCGCGTCGCTTCCCTGAGCCCCAGGGAGCGGCAGGTCATGGAAGGCCTGGTCGCGGGCCTCTCCAACAAGCTGATCGCCCGCGACTACGACATCAGCCCGCGCACCATCGAGGTGTACCGCGCCAATGTCATGACCAAGATGCAGGCGGGCAGCCTGTCGGAGCTGGTCCGGCTGGCGATGCGTGCCGGCATGCTAAAGGATTGAGGCAGGTCAAAACGGCTCCCCCGCGTCCGTGCTACGCGATCGGAATGATCGAGATCGTCTCGCACCAACGGCGGCCAATGGCATCATCCGCACAGCCTATCGTCTACGTAGTCGACGACGATGAGGCCGTGCTGGGATCGCTGCGCTTCCTGCTGGAAGCCGATGGCTTTGCCGTGCGGACCTTCCGGAACGCCACCGCGCTGCTCAACGCGACGAGCCTGCCCGGCGCGGATTGCTACGTGATCGATTATAAGATGCCCGATATCAACGGCATCGAGCTCGCCGACCGCTTGCGCCAAACCGACGGCGCCGCCCCGATGATCCTGATCACCGGCGATCCCGACCGCAATATCTCGGCCCGGGCGGCAGCGGCGGGCGTGAAAGACGTGATTTTGAAGCCGCTTCTAGATGAAAACCTGGTCAAGCGCATCCGCCGCGCTATCCAGGAACGGCACGGAAACTGACTTACGGGATTCTACGTAAGGGCACCTCCCTAAGATATCGCTCGAAATTTTCAGGCTGCGCAACCCCGCGTAGCAATGCGTCATCACAACGGAGATGACGCAGATGCTGACCCAGATACTCAACACCAAGACGATGAACACCCGGATCGGCGGCCAGATTGCTCCTGCCCATTCCCTCACCGACCAGTTTGGCGCGATCACCGGCCACGTCGGCCTTCTCGCCACCGAGTTTTCCTACTGCAAGGACGAAGAGATCTACGGGGAGGACGAGCCGGCCGAATACGTCTATCAGGTCGTCACTGGCGCTGTCCGCAGCTATAAGCTCCTCTCGGACGGTCGCCGCCAGATCGGCGCCTTTCATCTTCCCGGCGACGCGTTCGGCCTCGAATCGGTGCCCACCCACCGCCTCGCCGCCGAAGCCATCATCAACACCACCCTCCGCCTCGTGAAGCGTGCGAGCCTCGAAAAGGCCGCCGGCACCGACGTGCAGGTCGCCCGCAAGCTTTGGGCGATCACCGCAGGCGAACTTCGCCACGCCGAAGACCACATGCTGCTGCTGGGCCGCAAGACCGCGATCGAGCGTGTTGCGACCTTCCTGCTTGAAATGGACCGCCGCCTCGCGGTTGCCGGCATGATGGCACTGCCGATGTGCCGCCGCGACATCGGCGACTATCTCGGCCTCACGTTGGAGACCGTGTCGCGCGCGCTGTCGCAGCTTCACGCCCAGGGCATCTTGGGCTTCTCCGGCGCCCGCCAGATCGTCCTGCGCAACCGGGCGCGCCTGCACAATCTCGACGCCTGATTTCTTGTTTCTCGCCACCTGTTTGGCCGGCTGAATTCGTTCAGCCGGCCGTTTCTTTTGTCGCGACGCCTAGCCGGCATCGGCTTCCGCCGTATGCACGCGAACTTCGTGCTCGCAGCGCGCACCGCGTTTCCTGAGAAAATCGGCGACATCCCCGACCCTGCCACGCGCCCCATCCTGTTCGTTCGCCGTGCAGACCTCGACGATCGGGACCTGCGATGCTCGGGTCAGGAAAGGCAGCGCCTCCCGAGCCGCCAGGTGCGCTTCCCTTGTGTCCTTCCAGCCCACGAGGATGCGATCGACTGTCCGGCGTGTCACGCCGTCCGGCACCAGAAGCGTGGGACGCTCCTTTCGAATCGCGCCGACAGGATCGACGTTGTGGGGATGAGCGTCGTCGAGCTGCTGGCGCTTGAGGACGACGAGATCGGCAGCCCTGGCCTGCTCGACCAGACTCCGTCGGAAACTCGATTGCCGAGCGCCACTCCACCATCTCGGCCGGCGAACGGACAATCTGCCTGAACCACGCCTCTTTGGCTGCAGCGCTGCCCGAAAGCGTTCGAGGTCCTCCGACGCCATCTGCTCGATGATGACGCTCTCGACCGCGAATGTGGGCTCTACGGCGATCGCCGAGGCGGCGAGGATGAACGTCTCAAAGCTGCTCGTGAGGCCTTCCGCGATCGCAATCTGCCCTTCTTCCTGCTGTTTCGGTTCAAGCTAGACCATGACGCTGACGAAAACATGCATGTCCTTTCTCCGTGCATTGAGGCAGGAGGGCACTGTACCCCTGCATCAGCCAGCGCCGGGCTTGACACATATCAAGCGAGCCAGTTCTTCCCTGCCGAGACATCGCGCGAGATCGAGAGCGGATTTCCCTCGCGCTCGGCTCTACGCTTCCATGCGGTGCTTTGCGATATCGCCGACCGGATGCCTCGTGAGATCCCCGGCCAGCTCCGCCACGATCCGCCACATGACGCCGGGATGAAGCTCCGAGCAAAGTGCAGCCAGCGTCCGCGGCGGCGCGACGACGATCGGCGCGATCGATCGTTCGCTGCGGACTACGCGCTCCGCGGCCGCCGCCACGTCGCTCACGAAAGGCCGCTCTTCAAAGGAACAGCGACCTTTCCGGCGGTCGCCGAACACAACGACAAGATGCGGCTTGAACACAACGACAAGATGCGGCTTTTTGGGTCATTGCACGCCCTCGTTGCTGATAGTTTGCTGCTTTGGCGCTCACCCCGGAAGATGCTTGATCCCAATCAAGGTCCGAGTACGCACAGTGCGACAGGATATTGAGCGGCCTGGGCAAGTAAGCGAGACGGAGACATGTCCCGATTTATCGTTCGTTTCCTCAAGAACATCGTTGGCGATAGAGGCCAACTTTTTGAGGCATGCCAACACACGACAGACGTCGACGCACATGACGAAGCCGAGGCTTTGCGATTGGCCAAGCAGCAGTTCTGCGCGTTGCGGGCGGTGGGCGACTGGACGCTGCATGCGGACCGCGTTGAGGTGAAGTCGGCCGACTTTCCGTCCTGAACCCGATCTGATGGGCAAACAGAGCGGCACGCCTCTCGGGCTTTACCCCGCGGTCACCGGCTTGCGGTCGTGACCGTCGCATCCGAGGCGCTGGTCAAGCCCGGCGCGACGCGTCAGGAAGTCGAGGAGACGCATGGCGTGGCCATCTACATGGGCGGCGGGCCCTCGCTGATGTATGCCGCGGAAAGCAGGCGTCGAAGATCCCACGCGGGCCGGTCACCTAATTTTGTCGAAGATTAGATCAATTCTCCTCGGCCTTAAGGCGATTGCGTTGCATTCCCGTCGGTATCCTGACGGAGCAACGGTCGACGCGCGGATCACCTTCCGTAGAAGATTGCATCTCAATCAGCAGTTGATACATGGCTTGGCCCAAGGTCGTACGCAGCAGAGCATGGACGACCGTTGCGGCATCGGCCGTCCCCGCGCTCTTCAGCTATTGTGGTGGTTGATGACATGCATACGCCTGGACGACGTTGCCTTCGGGACATCGACGCAAAATGATGAAGCCGAGCTATCTTCGCATCGGCGCCTCGGCTGTCCAATTGATCATTTCCTCTGCGATCCGGGCAAACGCGGCATCGAAAGCCGCAACCGCGGCTGTCGGTTCAATCCTGTCGAGTTTCTCGCTCGTTTCCATCAGCCTTGAAGTGATTACCTTGCTGTCCTTATCGACGATCCTCACCGAGAATTCGATCTCTACGCGCGGTTCACCTCGCGTTGCAATGCGAAAGCGCCTGATATCAATGAGTAGCTGGTTATCCGCCTGCCCCAAATCAGCCGTACGCAGCGGGGCATGGGCCATGTCGTAGTTTTCAAAACTGTCGATCAGCCGCGCCTGCACCAGCTTGGGAATGCTGTCGGCCCACAGGAAGTCCGCAAAGCCCGGATTATCGCCGCCTGATGCAAACAGCATGCGCTGGGTCTGGAGCATCGCGACCGCGGTCGGCTCAGGAATGGCCAGTGACGCCGAGAATGTCTTGCCGGCCGGTCCGAGGTTTTGTGGCGCATGCAAATCATAGGTGATCTTTTGTGCCGGCGCGCCGCCACCGGTCATCTTTTCGAGGCCCGCCAGAATACCGTCGAGCTTGCCGGTATTGCGCGCGAGGCCGTCGGAGAAGGCCTTGAAATTGGCGATAGTATCTTTCAGCGGACCGGAATTGTCCTGCAGCACCGAATCGACGCGCCGCAACGCATCGCGCGCCGCCTGCGTCATGCTCTGGCCTGCGCCGGCCTCGGCCGTCAAGGTCAAGGTCTCACTGGATTCGCCGACGATCATGCCGCCCTCCAACGTCACTACAGGCACACCAGTCAGCCCTTGGAAATCGAGGCCGACCTCGGTATCGGCGCGCACTGGTGTGGTCGAAGCGACCGATATCGTCGCATTAACGAAGCGCGGATTGTCCGATGCAAGCCCGAGCTGGGTGACCTCACCAACGCGGATGCCGTTGAACAGAACCCCGGCGCCGACCAGAAGCCCGGGCACCGGACCGTGGAATTGCACGTGATAGCTCGCGCGGGGCCCGATGCCGCCAGTGTTGTTCAGCCAATAGACGAAGCCGAACACGGCGAGGATCGCGGCCAGCACGAAACTGCCGATCAGCACGTAGGGAGCGCGGGTTTCCATGTCTCATCTCATCTCGTGTTGAAGCATCTGCGAGCGCTTGCCGTGGAAATAGGCACGCACCCAGGGATGCTCGGATTGCAGCAGTTCGCGCATCGGGCCGATCGCCACGATCTTGCCGTCGGCGAGCGCGGCGACGCGGTCGCAGACCGTAGTCAGACTCGCAAGGTCATGAGTGACCATGAACACGGTCAACCCCAGCGTCTTTTGCAGCGTCCCGATCAACTCGTCGAAATCGCCGGCGGCGATCGGATCGAGCCCGGAGGTCGGCTCATCCAGGAACAGGATCGGCGGATCGAGCGCGAGCGCGCGCGCCAACGCCACGCGCTTGGTCATGCCGCCGGACAGCTCCGCCGGATATTTATCGGCATCCTGCGCACGCAGCCCAACCATTTCGAGCTTGGCGATCGCGATCTCGTCCATCAGTTCCTGCGACAGGACGAGATTTTCACGCAACGGAAACTGGACGTTCTGCCGGACCGTCAGCGAGGAGAACAGCGCGCCCTGCTGGAACAGAATGCCCCATGTCGTGGCCGCGCCTTCGGTGCGCCCTCCGGTTGGCCGTCCCATGACTTCGATGGTCCCGCCCTGGCGTGGGATGAGGCCGATGATGGTCCGCATCAACACCGACTTGCCGCCGCCGGACGCACCCACGAGCCCGAGGATTTCACCCCGGCGAACGTCGAGCGACAGATGGTCGAGCACGGTCTGGCGGCCGAAGCCGACAACGAGGTCGCGGACCCGAATCGCGAACTGTTCTTGCGATTCGGCCATCGTCACATTCCGATCGAGGCAAAGAAGATCGCGAACAGGCCGTCGAGCACGATCACCAGGAAGATCGACTTGACCACCGACGTCGTGGTCTGTCGTCCCAGCGACTCGGCGCTGCCCTTCACACGCAAGCCCTCGCTGCAGGCGACGATTCCGATCACCAGCGCCATGAACGGCGCCTTCAGGATGCCCACCTCGAAATGGGCGACCGAGATCGCCTCGTGCAGCCGCGCGATGTAGATCGCCGGCGCCATGCCGCCGTAGAACTGCGCGACCAGACCGCCGCCATAGAGTGCGGCAATCGATCCGATGAAAGCAAGGATCGGCAACGCAATCACCAGGGCCGCAACCCGCGGCAGGATCAGGACGTGGACAGGGTCGAGGCCCATGGTCGAGAGCGCGTCGATCTCCTCGCGCATTTTCATCGAGCCGAGCTCGGCGGTGTAGGCGCTTCCCGAACGTCCCGCGACCATGATGGCGACGATCAGCACGCCGAGTTCGCGCAACACCAGGATGCCGACCATATCGACAGTGTAGGACTCCGCGCCGAACCTGCGGAAATGGAAAAATCCCTGCTGGGCGATGATGGCGCCGATCAGGAACGTGATCAACACGACGATGGGAATGGCCTGCCAGCCGACGCGATAGAGTTGATAGACCAGCGAGGTCAGTCGCAGCGATCGCGGCCGGCGAAGTGCGCCGATCACGGCCACGAACAACGCACCGAGCATTTGAAGGAAGCTCGTGATGTCTTCCCGCGCGCCGACCGTGGACTTGCCGAGATCGTTCAGCCTGAGCAGAACCGGGTTGGGCGCAGGCGTCGGCGCCGGCGTGTGGCGGTTGACCTGACGCACCTCGTCCATCAGCCCGCTGAAATGGTCGGCGACACCGACGAATTGGGCCGATCTGCCTGACGATGCCGCCCTGCGCGATAGCTTCTCCAGGACCCAGGCGCCGAGCGTGTCGAGCGCGCCGACGCCCGACATGTCCAACGTCACTGCCCTGGATCGATCGACATCGGCGCCGACCGAACGCGAGAGCGTTTCAAGCGTAGTCACATTCGCTGCGGTCCAGGGCCCTTCCGGGCGCAATTTCAGCACATCGCCGGATGGCGTTGCCAGCAACAGCGGTTCGGAGTTCACGCTTCCACCTCATCTGGACAACCGGGTCCGCATTCAGCTGTCAGTTCTAGGCCAGCGTGTGGCGGCGGGTTTGACCTGCCTCAAGACCGAGACGACGCTGCCTGCTTGACGCAAATCAAGCGCGGACGCGCGGGCGGACCTTAGGTTTACTCCATTCAATGGAGAGATCAAATCGATGCTCGACAGCATCAGGATGCCCACCGGGCCTACATGACCGACTTCATCCGCGATCCCAAGACCGGCGGCTGCGCCCAAGGCGTTCCGCCCAGCAATCTGGGCTTCCGACTTGTGATCGAGCCGTCGCAGCCCGCCGTCGCAGGCATCGCCAGCAGCGTCTCAAGGCTCCTCCGCAGGAGCTGAATTCTCGCTATCGACTGCTTGCGCCAGAGCAACGTCTTTCGCTCACGGCTCCGGTAGACGATCGGGATCAGAAGGAGACAGAAGATGCGATCGGATCTGGCGCAATCGTACGGACAGGATAGGCTTCCCCGCTACACCAGCTACCCCACCGCGCCGCATTTCTCACCGGCGATCGGCGAGGCCGACTACCGGACCCGGCTCGGATCGCTTTCGCAACGGCAACCGGCCTCGATCTACCTGCATGTACCGTTCTGCCGCTCAATGTGCTGGTACTGCGGTTGCCATACATCGGTGACGAAGAACGACGACCCTATCGCGGTCTACACCTCCGGACTACGTACGGAAGCGCATCTCGTCGCCGAGGCCATCGGGCACCGCCTTCCGATCTCGCATATCCACTTCGGCGGTGGCACCCCCACCATCATGACGCCGGAAACGTTCGCCGACCTGGTCGGGACGCTGCGTTACTCCTACTTCGTGCTCCCCGACGCCGAGGTCGCCGTGGAGATCGACCCGCGCACGCTGACGGAGCCGATGGCGGAGGCGCTCGGCTTCAGCGGCGTCAACCGGGCAAGCCTTGGGGTGCAGAGCTTCGATCCCGAGGTCCAGCGCGCGATCAACCGCCTGCAGAGCTTCGAGCAGACGGCCAGGTGCGTCGAGCTTCTGCGGCGGGCCGGCGTCGGCAAGCTCAACTTCGACCTTCTCTACGGTCTGCCGCTGCAGACGGTGGATTCCTGCCTCGATACGGTGGCCAAGTGCATCGAACTCCGCCCCGACCGGTTCTCCGTGTTCGGGTATGCGCACATCCCCTCCTTCTAGAAGCGTCAACGGAAGATCGACGAGAACGCCCTACCGGACAGTGTCGAGCGACATCTGCAGTCGGAGACCATCGCACAAGCGCTGATGGATGCGGGCTACGTCCGGATCGGCTTCGACCACTTCGCCTTGCCTCATGATAATCTCGCAGCGGCCAAGCGCGACGGTCGGCTGCGCCGGAACTTCCAGGGTTACACGGATGACACCGCCGAAACGCTCATCGGCTTGGGTGCGAGCGCCATCGGACGGATGCCTGATGGACTCGTGCAGAATGCCGTACCGACACGCGATTACCTCACGCGCATCGCCGAAGACCGACTCGCCAGCGTCAAGGGCTATGCTTTCACCGGCGACGACCGCTTCCGTGCGGATCTCATCGAGCGGGTGATGTGCGACATGGCGGTGGACCTTTCACGGATCGCGCGGTCGCACAACCAGGACCCCAAGACGGCCGTCATAGACCGCGCTCGGCTGCTCAGCCTGATCGCGGACGGCGCCGTGACGATGAAGGACGACCGGATCACGGTCCGCGGCGGCGCCGAATTCCTGGTACGGAGCGTCGCTTCCGCGTTCGATGCCCACCTGGCGCGATCGACTGCCACGCACAGCCGAGCGGTTTGAACAAGTCCACTGGATCCAGAGTGCTCGCGGTCTGCGCCAGCTCAAGGGGTGTCGGGATCTCGATCGGTCTCGGACGGCTTCTCCGGAGGGACTTGCGCCTCCGCAGTCCACCATCCGCCGGCGCGCGTGCGGATCTCGGATCTTCGAGAACGCCCGCAGCAATCGCAGCGCTTGCAGATCTTCACGAATGCTCATCGTCACGACCAAGTACCAGCGAAGCCATCATGGGCTCTCATGATGCTACTGCGTGCCGGTATATCGCAGGCGGAGCCGCCGGCAGGCGCTTGATGTTGCCCACGATGGATCGTTCTCCCGCCGCCGATCCCGTCAGTTCGGTGCAGTACCGCCCTGCGGCCCGCAGCGAGCCCGGAGAGAACCTCGGCCGTCCGATTGTTGCGGTGGCCGATCTGAACCGGACGGTTTTGGCGCGCCCGCTGTCGTGGGCATAAACGGCCCACTGGTCGCCCTTCCCGGAATAAGGCGCTTATCCGGACGTACAACGCGTCGGCGGCGCTCCAGATGGTGACGTGGACGACCACCCACTAGTCGTGGCCAAGCAGGTCCAGCGTCTCGGGCGGGTCCACGAAGTCGATGGTCACTCGCACCCGCTGCTCCTCGATCCCCAGCGCCGAGACCTTCAGGAATCCGGCGGGATCTACTCGCACCAGTCCCTGATGGCTGACCGCCCCAGCCGTCGATCCGGACGGGCGCTCCGACCTTGATCTGCACCGCATCGGTCGAGACCCGATCCGCCACGACCTCCAGGTCAGCTGGCTGCCGATGTAGACCAGCGGCGGGCGCGAGCACCCGGACGCAGCTGGCCGGCTCCGCGGACGGCCGGGCGTTTGCCGGATCCATCAGCCGCGCCGCCAGGGTGCCCGCTGGTCTGCCTTTGGCTTGGCCTGCTCCTGCTTCTGGTCGGGTGGTGCCCTTCGTGTTCCGCGGCCGATTGCGCCCAGTCGGCGTGCCGGAGCGTCGTGACGAGTAGCGCGGCGGCAAAGGTGAGAGCGCTGGCAAGCTCCTGATCTGAGGATCCAACTCTTGGATGAGCGCTCCGGCCGCTTGATGCACGTCGATCCGGCAAACGATGCGCTCGCGGCCCGGCTGCGATCACTCGTTGCGCTGTGTCAATACTACCTCTGCGGTTCTCTGCTCCGATGTGCCACATTCACCGGGAGAATGGACATGATCACCAGAACGCTGATTCCCATCGTAGCCGCCGCCGCGCTTGCTGCGCCCGCCATGGCCCAAAGCACGGACGGAAAAGAACGGTCATCACTATAGCGGCGGCTCGAAGACCGAAGTCCCTCATCACATGGGCAAGAAGGACACGGTCGGCTCCTCCAAGGGAGACCAATCGGCTCCACCAAAGGATGGGGCGTCCGGAGGCCATCATTACACGGGGGCCCCGACACTTCGTCGCCGCACCACATGAGCGACAAGAAATCACGACGCTTTCGCCCGGTTCGCCCCGGGACGAGCCGTCGCTGACAGAGCGCGGCACGGTCAGTCAGTCGACATCGGCACGCCTGCCGTGACTTCAGCCAGGCGCTCGGTCTCCTCGACGAGCCCTATTCTCGCTTCACCGCGACAAAGAGTCTGCATGATGAATGCTATTCTACCCGGCCGCGCCCAGCTCAAATCCCGCCGTGTTAATCTCGATACCGGCCGGGAGAACGTCGTTGTGATCTCCCGCCGGTCAACGGCGCTGCGGCCCGACTTGTTTCGAGGCTTTTCCAGGGTCGAGCTGCGCAGCGGCTCGAAGACGCAACTGGCGACCGTGCTTCTCACTGATGACGACACCCTCGTCGGGCCCGACGAGCTTGGCATGGCGGAGCCTGCGTTTCGGCGCTTTGGGCAACCGGCGGGCAGCTACATTGCGGTCAGCCCTGCTCCCTCCCCGCCAAGCCTTGACGCGGTTCGCGTCAAGGTTCAGGGCAAGACGCTCGAGGCTGCCGAGATCGGCGCAGTCATCGAGGATATCGTGCATTACCGCTATTCGGACATGGAGATCGCAGCGTTCCTCGTCAGTTCCGCCAATTTCATGACATCCGGAGAGCTAATCGCTCTTACGGAGGCCATGGCAAGAGCCGGGACGCAACTCAGATGGAATGCAAGGACCGTCGTCGACAAGCATTGCATTGGCGGCATTCCGGGCAATCGCACGTCCATGATCGTGGTCCCGATTGTGGCCGCGCACGGACTGACCATCCCCAAGACCTCGTCGCGCGCAATCACGTCGCCTGCCGGAACGGCCGATACCATGGAGGTGCTGGCGCGGGTCGACGTCAGCGTCGAGGAGATGAAGGAAGTCATTGCCGCATGCCGCGGCTGCCTGGTCTGGGGCGGGCACGTCAATCTGTCGCCAGCCGATGACATTCTGATCTCCGTCGAACGACCGCTCAGCCTTGATACGCGCGAGCAGATGGTAGCCTCCATCATGTCGAAGAAATTGGCGGCCGGCTCCACCCACCTCCTGATCGACCTGCCGGTCGGCCCGACGGCGAAACTGACCAATCCCGCCGAAGCGATGCGGCTGCGCAAGCTGTTTGAGTTCGTCGGCGACCATTTCGGAATTACAGTCGAGGTGGTTGTGACGGACGGGCGCCAGCCGATCGGCAACGGCATCGGCCCGGTTCTGGAAGTGGAGGACGTCATGGCGGTGCTCACCAACGATGCCGACGCCCCTATCGACCTGCGCGAAAAGTCGCTGCGGCTCGCGGCGCATCCGCTGGAATACGACCCGCAATTGCGCGGCGGCAGCGGCTATGCGCGCGCCCGCGAACTGCTCGACGGCGGCGCTGCGCTCAAGAAAATGCAGGATATCATCGACGCCCAGGGTCCGTCCTCCTGCCGTAACGACCTCGGCAAGCTAACCTTCGACGTCGCGGCCGCCGACGACGGCACGATTTCCGAAATCAACTGCCTCCAGCTGAACCGACTGGGGCGAACCGCAGGCGCGCCGCTCGACAAGGGCGCCGGGATTAAACTGTTGCGCAAGATTGGCGATCGCGTCGAGAAGGGTCAACCGCTCTATCGAATCTATGCCTATGATCAGTCGGAACTCGATTTAGCCACGACCGCCGCAAAGGCGAACTGCGGTTACACCATCGGCACGAAGCACCCGGTAACGGGCGAGACGGCTTCGTGACCACGACCATCATTCAGAGCCTGCCGTCATCGTCCCGCGATGCCACCCGGCTCGCCGCGCGGCTCGGCATTCCCTACCACGAAATCGCGGTCCATGAATTTCCCGACGGAGAAGTAAAGGTGACGGCCACACCGGCGGCCCCTGTGTTCATCATCTATGCATCGCTCGACCGGCCGAACCGGAAACTGATCGCACTGATCTTCGACGCCGAAACGTTGCGGCGCGGAGGCGCGAAGCGCCTTGTGCTGCTGGCGCCCTATCTCTGCTACATGCGCCAGGACGCCGCTTTCCACCAAGGCGAAAGGATCATCGGCGAGCTGATCGCCGGATGCGTCGATCGCGTCGTTACGGTCGACGCACATCTGCACCGAACACCTGACATTGCAACAGTGTTTCCGGGAATCGCATCCGACAATCTCTCGGCGATGCCGGCGATATCAGACGCACTGCGCAAAGCGGGTCTTGATCCGGCGACCTTCCTAGTGGGACCGGACTCGGAATCCGAACCATGGGTCAGCGACCTCGCTGGTAGGCTCGGACTATCCTATTGCATCGCGCAGAAGATCCGGCGCGGTGATCGCTCGGTCGAGATCCGATTTCCGGAGCCTGCCCGCATGTCCGGTCGTCCCGCCCTGATTGTTGACGACATCGTCTCCTCGGGCGGCACCATGGTGGCTTGCGCCAGAGCTCTCACATTGGCCGGCACGACAACGATCGACGCCGTCGTCACGCATGCGCTGTTCTCCGAAGAGATCTATCGCGACATGATTCAGTCCGGCGTTCGCTCGATCCGTTCGACGCACAGTGTGCCGCACTCCACCAACGCAATCGAACTCGACAATCTATTCGTCGACGCCTTGCAAGACGAAATGATGTTCGTAACCATTCCGGAGACAACACGATGGGCGTGACTATCCGGTTTTGCGGTGCGGCCCGCACGGTGACGGGCTCTTGCCACCTCTTTGAAACCCGATCCGGACGCTTTCTGGTCGACTGCGGCTTATTTCAAGGACAGAAGACCCTGAAGGAGCTGAATTACAAGCCGTTTCCCTTTCGCGCGTCGGACATCGACGCCGTCCTCCTGACCCACGCCCATATCGATCATAGTGGCCTGCTGCCGAAGCTCGTCCACAATGGTTTCTCCGGCCGCATCCTGGCAACGCGCGGCACCATCGATCTCTGTTCCTACATGCTGCCCGACGCCGGCAACATCCAGGAGTCCGAGGTCGCGGCGCTGAACCGGCGCAATGCGGCCCGCGGGCGGCCCGAGGTCCGCCCGATCTATACTCAGGCCGATGCGGCTGGCTCGCTGCAGTCGTTCGCGCCAGTCGACTACGAGAAATGGGTCGACGTGATTCCGGGCGTTCGAGCTCGATACTGGAATGCCGGTCACTTGCTCGGCTCCGCCTCGATCGAGATCGAACTCGCCGACCAGGACCTGCCGCAGATGCCCCTTCGCATTCTTGCCTCCGGCGACATCGGTCCCGACGCGAAACTGCTGCAGCCCGATCCTGAGGCGCCTACAGGCTTCGACTACGTCATTTCAGAATCGACGTATGGCGACAGGGAACGGATGCCGATCACGGCTGATGCGCGCCGGGCTCGTCTGTCCGCAGAAGTCCGCGACGCTGCAGCCCGCAAGGGCGCGCTGCTCATTCCGGCCTTCGCGGTGGAGCGCACCCAGGAACTGATTGTCGATCTGGTCGACCTGATGGAACGCGGCGAGATTCCGGCTGCACCGATCTTCCTTGATTCGCCGCTCGCGATCCGCGCCACCGAAGTTTTTCGCAAGCACGCATCAAGTCTTGATCCCGCGGTCGACGTCCGTCGATTGCTGAACTCGCCGCAGCTCCGGTTTACTGGAACAATCGATGAGAGCAAGGCGATCGCCAAGTTGACCGGCTTTCATATCATCATCGCCGCCAGCGGCATGTGCGATGCCGGGCGTATTAGACATCATCTGCGCAATTGGCTTTGGAATGCCAGAGCCACCGTATTGCTGGTCGGCTTTCAGCCTCAGGGAACGCTGGGTCGGATCCTTATCGATGGCGCCAAGGCCGTTCGTATCCAGGGCAACGAGGTCAGGGTCGCGGCGCAGATCCGCAGTATTGACGACTATTCCGGACACGCCGACGGAGCGGAGCTGGCGCGGTGGATCGCCGCGCGTCGCCCGATTCGCCGTGGCCTGTTCCTGGTTCATGGCGAGGAACCGGCCATCGCTGGTCTCGCGACACGTATTTCGGGGCAAATCATGCCGGCGCCGCGGGTTATCCAGCCGCTTCTGGATGATGCCTATGAATTGTCAGCCCCGGTGCCGAGGCTTCTCGATGGCTCACATCACCGACGGCTGGCGCCGGAAGCCGTGGTAAGGCTCGACTGGCACAACGACATGTCGAGACTCGTGCTTGACATCAACGATCGCATCGAGGCCGCCGCAGACGATCGCGCGCGCGGCGTTATCGTTCGAAGGCTAAGGCGCGCGCTGGACGAATGAAGCCAGGTCGATCTCACGCCGTGTAGGGCAACATTATCACCCGGCACGGGCTTGGCTCGATGACAACTTTGCCCAGCTTTTTCCGACATCCGGTTATTAACTGCTGATTGAGGCAAATCAAAACTCCGTACGCTGCCGCGTGCGACACTTGTCAATGCTGGTTCAAGGAAACTCATCTGGAGAGAAATGCCATGCCGGCAAATGTTGGAACGATTGATCAGTATGTGCGCATCGTGGCGGGTTTAGCGCTGGTGGCCTTTGCGCTGCAGGACGGCCTCTCGATCCAGGGATGGCATTGGGCCGGATTGGTCGGCTTGGTGTTGCTAGTGACAGCGTTCTTCAAGAGCTGTCCGCTCTACAGCGCCCTTGGTTTTTCCACCTGTGCCGTCCGTCAATAGGCGAACGAATAGGCGCCCAGCTCATTCAAACCCGGTCAGTTCATACCGCATGATTCGCGGCTCCCGGCCGAGCGCTTGAACTGCATCCATACCGATGCCTTCAATTAGCAAGGCCGGACATGTCGCACGTCCGAGGTCCACCGCTAACCGGACATACGCCCACATGTCAAAACCGACGCAACTACCCCGAATAGGCACTTCCTCGGCTTGCTTCAACCGCAGGCGTCTGCGGTTGGATCTCAGACCCTAGCGCGGTTGTTCTTCACATTCATGAATGAAATTGGCCCGTCCTACCAGCGGGTCATCAACCGGCCCAATAAGTTTGGCGTCTTTGCCCGCGTAAGGCATCGAGTGCAAAACGTAGCGCATCGCGTTTAGCCGCGCCCTTTTCTTGTCGTCGGATTAGACTACGGACCACGGCGAATCCGCCGTATCGGTGTGGAAAAACATCGCCTCCTTGGCACGGGTGTAGTCATCCCACCTGTCGAGCCAAGCCACGTCGATCGGGGATAGCTTCCATTGCTTGAGGGGGTGGGCTTTGCGCTCCTTAAAGCGACGCCGCTGCTCCTCACGGCTCACTGAGAACCAGAACTTGATGACGTGGATGCCGCTGCGTACCAGGTTACGTTCGAATTCCCGCACTTGGCGGAGGAATTCATCGTACTCTGCAGGACTGCAGAACCCCATTACACGCTCCACACCCGAGCGATTATACCAGCTGCGATCAAACAGAACGATCTCCCCCGCAGTCGGCAAATGCTCGACATACCGCTGGAAATACCACTGGCCGCGTTCGACGTGGCTGGGTTTTTCCAGCGCCACGACGCGTGCGCCGCGCGGGTTGAGTTGCTCCATGAATCGCTTGATGGTCCCGCCCTTGCCTGCCGCATCGCGTCCCTCGAACAGCAGGATCAGCCGCTGACGGCTCTCCTTCATCCAGGTCTGGAGCTTGAGCAGCTCGGTCTCCAGGAAAAACTTCTGCTGCTCATAGTCCCTCCGCAGCATCCAGGATTTGTAAGGATAGCCGCCGTTGCGCCAATCCGGGACCAGTTCGTCGCCGGTTGCCGGTCTTGCGCTTGCAAGCGTCCGTTTACCGCATGGCATCGTCGGGCGAGGCGCCACCCAGGATCGCCTCGAGCGCTTTGCCTTGGCATCGCGCAGAGGTCGACCCTTCCGAATAGCATCAACCGGCGTCAGCCCTGCAGCTTGCGCGGCTTCGGTCGATTGCTCGACGGCGAATTCCGCAATGGCAGTCAGGGTCTTGATGATATGGTCCATCCGCCTCGCCTCGGGGCGGATTTTATGCTTCTTGGCCGGGGCGCGACCGGACACTTTGACGGATTTCCTAACGACTGCGCTCCGGGATTTCAATCGAAGAGACATCGTGCTTGGTTTCTAATGACATCAAGCAAGAATCATCTTCTGAATTTCACAATCCAGATTTGATGAGATCAAGAACAACCTGCTATGGTCTGCACTTGCGGGGTCGCGCCTTGGATAACTACTGGCGAACGTAGTCGCCCGGCGCGTCCGGCAAGATCGTCGCGTCCGTGAACTTTTGATCCATGCGTGGCGGCTCGGATAACTCCCCGGAGCGCTTGGCCAGCCAGTTGGCCCATTCCGGCCACCATGATCCTTCGACCAGCGCCACCCTCTTCAACCATTCGTCGGGGCCGATGTAGTTGGCGCCGACGCTCCTGGTTCTGACCCGATAGCTGTGCCCCTCTTCGTCCGGCGGCGCTACGATTCCTGCATTGTGGCCACCACTGGTCAAAAGGAACGTCACATCTGCTCCGACCTGAAAATGGATCTTGTAGGTCGACTTCCACGGCGCGACATGATCGCGGACGGTCCCGACCACGAACATTGGCGCATGAATATCCGACAGCGAAATCGGCCGTCCCTCGACCAGGTAACGGCCCTCGGCAAGGTCGTTGTTGAGAAACAGCTTGCGAAGATATTCCGAATGCATCCGGTACGGCAGTCGCGTCGCATCCGCATTCCACGCCATGATGTCGCTGGGCCGCGCCCGCTCTCCCATCAAATAGTCGCGCGTGATCCGTGACCAGATCAGATCGTTGGAGCGTAGCAACTGGAAAGCGCCCGCCATTTGCGTGGTATCAAGGGTACCACGCTGCCACATCATATCTTCCAGGAAGCGACTTGGCTTTCGTTAATGAACAGCGTCAGCTCGCCGGCCTCCGTAAAATCGGTTTGTGCAGCGAGCAGCGTGATCGACTTCAAGCGGTTGTCGCCGTCGCGAGCCATGGTCGCCGCCGCGATCGACAATAACGTGCCGCCGAGGCAATAGCCCAGTGCATGGACTTGCCGTCCCGGAACGACGTCTGCAATGGCGGAAAGTGCAGCTTCTACTCCCAGCCTGCGATAGTCATCAAAGGCGATGTCGCGATCCGCTACGCCCGGATTGCGCCATGAGATCATGAAGACGGTAAAGCCCTGGCCGGTGAGATAATTCACCAACGAGTTCTGGGGCGACAGGTCCAGAATGTAGTATTTCATGATCCAGGCAGGGACGATCAGGATCGGCTCCGGATGCACCAAGCCGGTGGCCGGATAGTACTGGATCAATTCGATCAGCTCGTTGCGGAACACGACCTTACCACGCGACACCGCGACGTTCTTGCCGACTATAAAATCCGTGCCGGCGGCGGGAGGTTGCTTGCCCCCAGACAGCAGGCGCATCCAGTCGCTGCACCAGTTCTGCCAACCCGACACGAAGCTCTGGCCGCTGGTTTGGAACGCCTTCTTCAGCACTTCCGGATTGGTCGCCGCGAAATTGGACGGCGCCAGCACGTCCAGCATCTGCCGGACCGAGAACTCGACGATGGCCTCGTTGGGTTTGGCAACGCCGCGCACGCCGGTCGTCACGTTGTGGCACCATTGCTCGCCAAGCAGAAATGCCTGCGCAAACAGGTTGAACGGTGGAGCTTCCCACTCCGGCCGGGCGAAACGCCGATCCTGCGGCTGCGGCTTGATCAGAGACCAGGGGCCATGACCGGCTGCGAAGAATTGCTGGGATGCTTCGAGAAGCCGTTCGGCGTCCCGGACCGCCTCCTGCGAATTCTCAAGCTGCCGCTGTGGCGAGGCCGCCAAATGCGAAAGCCAGTCGGTATAGGCCAGCAACAGTGCGATGGGCGAGATGCCCCCGCTGAACCGCGCCAACGCCGCATGGAACGCGCGATCAGCGAGGTTGGACTCGCCCACCGTCGGATGCTGGGTCTGCGTTACGTCTACGCCGCTCAGGGCGACCGCGCGCACAAGCGCCGGCAGGACCGGTGCCTCCGGCGTTGGCATGACCGAATTCGCTGGCATGGACTGATCAGCTCAGCGGACGGGTTCTAAACAGATTCGACGCGCCCTCGATCACCCGTTCGCCGTTCTTGAATACCCGATCGCAATCGCGGCGGATGAACTCAAGCTGATGCTTACTGCATTCTTCGTACATCGTTCTCAAGTCCCTGACGGAATGCGCGCCGGCCAATTTCGAGGCAAATTCCGCAAAGAGGTGCATTTCGGTTGCGTTCGATCGAGGAATTCATTGCCGAGGATAACACACTCCTCGAGCATCAATTTCTGGGCACCAAACAGGAAGCTCGCGGCACGCTCTTTCGCCCTCGCCATTTGCGCTTCGGCCTCCGTCGTGGCCTGCTTCGGGTTCGCGGTAGCCGCTTCGGAAAATTCTGGCCTGGACATGTTGACCTCTGGTCTTGGATGCACCTGATTTCTACGTTCTAGCGCCCAACCACACATTGAGCTGTATCAAGTGGGGCTCCGATGATCCCGCGGGCAATCACGTCATAAATTGCCCTCCATTGATTGAAATCGTGGATCCCGTGATGAAGCCGGCTTCCTCGGCAACGAGGAATACCACCGCGCGGGCGATTTCCTCGGGCTCGCCGAGGCGGCTGACCGGGATCAACGGCAGGATGTTTCTCTCCAGCACGTCCTTGGGCACCGCCTGCACCATTTCGGTATTGATATAACCGGGACAGATCGCATTCACGGTGATGCCGCCCTTGGCGTTCTCCAACGCCAGGGCCTTGGTGAAGCCGATATCGCCGGCCTTTGCCGCCGAATAATTGACCTGGCCGAACTGTCCCTTTTGGCCGTTGATCGATGAGATGTTGACGACCCGGCCGAATTTGCGGGCGCGCATGCCCTCGATCACCTGTCGGGTCATGTTGAACAGCGAGCCGAGGTTGGTGTTGATGACCGCATTCCACTGATCGATCGTC
Organism: Bradyrhizobium sp. LB14.3; assembly: GCF_040547985.1. Classification (NCBI taxonomy): domain Bacteria; kingdom Pseudomonadati; phylum Pseudomonadota; class Alphaproteobacteria; order Hyphomicrobiales; family Nitrobacteraceae; genus Bradyrhizobium; species Bradyrhizobium sp. LB14.3. The sequence goes on along the minus strand of NZ_JBEPQT010000040.1, from coordinate 2,532 downwards.
ATCTTGTGAAACGCACCGTCCTTGGTGATGCCGGCATTATTGATCAGCACGTCGATCGGACCGAGGTCGGCTTCGACCTTCTTGACACCAGCGACACAGGCATCGAACGAGCTGACGTCCCATTTGTAGACGGGAATGTCTGTCTCGGCCTTGAATTTCTCCGCCGCCGTGTCGTTGCCGGCGTAGCTTGCGGCAACCCTGTAGCCAGCAACCTTCAAGGCCTTGCTGATCGCTGCGCCAATGCCGCGCGTTCCTCCCGTTACCAACGCTATCCGTGCCATCATCTCTACCTCAGTTATTCGTCACGCTCAGGCTGCACGAGAGTTCGATAGAGCCATTGATCCAGCGCAATGGCGGGCGAATTGCTCTCGTCGCGATCGTTCAACTGAAATCTGGTCGGAGGAGGTTGCCGCCTTCACGTGGCTAATCGCGGCGCACGATAGCCCAATTGAGGCACATCAACGGCCTATGCGATCTTTCGGGGCAAGAACCGTCAAATCGATTTCCCTGGAGATGGTAATGACCGCTCCGCAGCAAACGACGGGCGCAGGCCGCACGTTCTGGTGCGAACCCACGGATGGTCTCCTGGCCGAACTTAGTACCCAGCTGACCGGGCTTACCCAGGAGGAGGCCGAAAGACGATTGCGGATTTACGGTCCCAACCGGTTCGAGGCCACTCACGGCGAATCTTTGCTCGTCAAATTCGGCAGACGCGCTCTCAATCCACTTGTGGCGCTTCTGATCGCAGCCGCCGCGGTTTCCGGCATCAGCGGTGACTTTGGCAGCTTTTTCATCATTGTCCTGGTTCTGACGCTTTCCATGACTCTCGACGTCGTGCAGGAGCACCGCGCGGAACAAGAGGCTGAGGCGCTGCGGCACTCCGTTGCGGTCCGCGCCGACGTCATGCGCGACCGCAAACAGGTTACGCAGCCCGTCAGCACCCTTGTCCCGGGCGATATTGTAATGTTGCGAACCGGCGATCTCGTTCCCGCAGACGGCATTGTGCTGGAATCGGACAATCTTCAGCTCGACGAATCCATCCTGACGGGAGAACCGTTTCCGGCGCGCAAGAACAACACACCATGTCCTGCCATAGAGCTTGCCGATGCGAGTAACGCGCTGTTTGCGGGCACTTCCGCGGTTGCCGGGACGGCAATTATGCTGATCGTCGAGACCGGTCCCCGCACGCGTTTTGGAGCGATCGCATCAGCCCTCGCCGCCAATGTCCCGCCGACGGCCTTGGAACAGGGCGTCCGGCATCTCGGACTTCTGATCCTGCGCCTTACAATTTTTCTGACGCTGTTCGTGCTGCTTGCCCACCTCGCCTCCGACCGGCCGGCCATGCAGTCGATCCTCTTTGCCGTGGCGCTGGCGGTTGGGCTTACGCCTGAGCTATTGCCGATGGTGATGACCGTGACGCTCGCGCGTGGGGCCAAGCGGATGGCCTTGCAGAAGGTAATCGTCAAACGGCTTTCGGCGATCCACGACCTTGGCGCCATGGACGTGCTCTGCGTTGACAAGACGGGCACCTTGACCGAAGCCAAAATAACGCTCGCTGACAGCGTCGATTGGCAGGGTCAAAAAAGCGATCGCGTGCTCCAACTAGCGCGGATCAACAGCCATTTTCAATCGGGCGTTCGCAGCACCCTAGACGAGGCCATTCTCGCAGGTCAGGCGAAGGCACCCGAATGGGTGCGCCGGGGCGAACTGCCCTTCGATTTCAGCAGGCGATGCCTGTCGATTTCGGCCGAACGCGGCGGCGGGATTCTTCTTGTTACAAAAGGTGCTCCGGAAGCCATCCTATCCCGTGCGGTGGCTATCGAAGTCGACGGCCTGGCCCATCCGCTTGACGATATCTGGCGAAACCGCCTTGACGCCGAGCAGCGCCGGCTGAACGAACAGGGGTTTCGTTTGCTTGGCGTCGGAATCAGGTCCCTCCCTGCCGAGGAAGCGAGCTTGACGCTCGACGATGAAGCAAATCTGACATTTGTCGGCTTTTGCGTTTTTGCCGACCCGCCGAAGGCGGATGCCGCACAGGCAGTCGCCGATTTGGCGGCGCTCGGGATCAGACTTAAGATCATCTCGGGCGATCAGAGCGCGGTCGTGCAGCATGTGGCGAATGCCGTCGGCCTCGCGCGCGACATTGTTCTGACCGGCGCCGATATCGCTCAGCTCACCGATGTCGGCCTTGCGGCAAAGGTCGAGCAGGTCGACCTGTTCGCTCGCGTCGATCCCGATCAAAAGAAGCGCATCATCGACGCACTCCGGATGCGCGGCCATGTTACAGGCTTCCTCGGTGACGGCCTCAATGATGCCCCCGCGATCCACGCCGCCCATGTCGGTCTGTCCGTCGAGGGAGCAACGGATGTGGCCCGCGCAGCAGCAGATATGATCCTGTTGGCATCCGACCTCAATGTATCAATCGGCGTTGGACTGGGACCCCCCGTATTGCCTCACTTGCAGATGTTACCCTGGCGGCGCCGTGGCCGATGACGATCCGAGGTCGCCTGATGGGTCGCGCCAGGTAGCTTT
>NZ_JBEPQT010000039.1:0-43055 GCF_040547985.1 Bradyrhizobium sp. LB14.3 | reverse complement strand
GTCAAGGGCGGCGCCGCGGTCGTCGGCGACAAGTATGATGTGTTCGATATTCCGACCGGTGCGCTCTTCTCGTCGGCTCGTGAAACCCGTTGGGGTGGCACCGTCGGCGCGGGCCTCGAATATGGTTTTGCACCGAATTGGTCGGTTGGTGTCGAGTACAATCACATCTTCCTGGGTGATCGCACGATCGACTTCACTACGCCCATTGGAGGTTTCGCCGGGAGCGACCGCATTCGCCAAGACGTTGACATGGGCCTCGTCCGCGTGAACTATCGCTGGGGCGGTCCGAGCATCGCGCACTACTGAGCGCACCTCGATTTAATAACGAAGGGCCGGCTTAAAGCCGGCCCTTTTGTTATGGAGACCGAGATGACGAAAAGATTTAGTCCCGTCGTACCCTCGCAGTTAGCCAACGAGCTGAACGAGGCATTCGAGTCGGCCGAAGCTCGCACGATCTGCAGGGCCATTGGGAAGGCGCTAGACAACTTCAACATTTCAGAAGTCGCAAGAGAAGCCGGTCTGCAACGAACGAGCATTTATCGAGCCTTCGGGAACGAACGGCTTCCAAACTTTTCGACTGTTCTTGGTGTGCTCACGGCCATGGGATTGGAGATCAGGGTAGTCCCCCGGCGACGTCGCAAACAATCGCCTACCTTTTGATGCCATCAGCGTCGTTGTCGTTAAAGAGACCCATGTTGTGATCTCGGCCCTCGCGCGTGGACAAAGGGCTTCCGAAATAGCACGTGTAAAGGTTTGGTCCTTCAAAATACCACCCGCGGCACCTGAACTGATCAACCGGCCGTCGAGCGGGCGGCGAGTGCCGAACTTCCATCAGAAGACCGAATCCAAGGCCAGGTTAAGCCCGTCCACCGGCGGGATACGACCGGGTGAACAGGCCTCGTTGCTCAATCCGATCGTAACGAAACGTGCAGCCATGAGCGCGGGCGAACACTTCGGCCTCTGCAAGTGCGAGGGCACCATGCCCGCCGAACGCCTGTTCGATGTACCGGTCCCGAATTGTCACCTGCTGGTCCGCCCCGATATCTTCCAAAACGCTCGCCAGCCGGAGCAAGTAGTCTTCGCGCTGCTCCATGAAATGCCCGCTATCGTGGAAGTTGGCTTGCCGCGCTCCTGCCGACCCATTCCGGCGTCGGATTATTTACCGACCTTCAGCGATTTTGCGGTGTCCAGATGCTTTTGCAACGTATCTATTTGGCCGGAAGCATATTCTCCGGCAGCATCCTTACTCCGTGACGCCTTCTTGTACTCGGCAATATCCTTTTGGTGGTCTGCGACCATGTGAGCCGCGAACATCTTATCGAAGGCCGCGCCGGACATTTTTGACATCTTGTCATGTTCGGCTTCTTGCTTCGCATTCGGTCCGCTTGGTGAGTTCATTCCCAGTTCCTGCGCAGCATCTAAAGCCTTTTGATTGGCGGCAGCGTGGTCTGTGGAAAGCATTCTGCCATATGACTTGACGGCATCGCTTTGGCCGTTCTGCTGCGCCAGCTCTCCCATGCTGACTTCGGCGAAATTACCCTCGATTGCCTTCTTGAGGAACGTTTCGCTTTGCTTATCTTTCGCAGACGCGTTGGCAATTGAGAGTGCCATCAAGGTTGCTGTCCGAGCGACAAAAGCATTCTGTTCAAGGCAAACTCCTGTGGGTTGTTTGTCGATGAACACGCCAATCGTGAAGGAGGTTCCAATTGAGCACATCGGGCCGCGTTCCCTGTAGCGGTGCTGGCGCAGGTACTACCGCAGGATTGTCTCCGGCTTCGGGCGCTGCCAGCTCACAGGCCGAAGTCCGCACGATCCGCAACAGGAACCGAATAGTGCGGGCACTATTAGCTCCCTATGTCCGATCGGGTCCTGTATGAAAGCAGCAACGGCGACGTCTGGTCTTTGGCGCGACACCCGGCTTCGAGCACCCCAGTCGTGAAGCATCAGCCGAATGCCGGCTCAGGAGGACGGACCTCGTACATTGAGATCGGCAGATTCCTGCGGGGGAGCGCAAATGGTCCGGAGCACCAGGCGCTGCTCAACCTGATCGGGACGTTGATACCAGACTAGGGAGGACGCAATGATGCGGTATCCTTGGATTTTAGCGGCAGCCCTTTTCGCAGTCGGCGTCGTTGCCTGGGCTGTGGTGGCTGAGCGCCCTCCAGAGAACCCGCTCCGGATCGATGCTTCCCTGACCTTGGCCGCCGACCCCGACCTTCGATTGGTCTCGGAGCGCAGCCCTTACATGCGGACAGAGCGGTAACAATGGACAGGCGCCCAGCCTCCGCGGAGTCATCGGCGGTCGCGGGGATATGCGGGATGTGTTGCGTTCGATCATTTGTGCTTCCAAAACGAACAGGGATGTCGGGTTGCGCACACCGCGCAATGTGTTAAACGGCGCGCCTAACGATTGAAGGAGCGCCCAAGTTGGCCAAAAAGAAAAAGACTGTCCGCCGCGAGTGGACGAAAGACGACGTGAAGACGCTGAAGTCACTCACAAAGCAGCAAGCTGGTGTCACAAGAATTGCAAAGACTCTGAAGCGAACGCCGGGCGCAACAATGGTCACGGCGTCGTTGCTGGGCGTTTCGCTGAGCACTCGATAGTAGCGTTGGAATGGCTGGGATCAAGATTGCGAAGTTGTTGAAATTCGGAAGGGCGCAGCCGGAAGTGTTTTGGTCGACCGTCGGTGGATTGAGCGGGGCGATCGTGGGATTCTCGGTCGGGAGAGTTGGGATTGCGACGAAAGGTGGAGCAAGCGGTATCGCGCCACTGGTGGTCGTGATCATCTTTGCCGCAGTGGTCGGCTCGATAGGCAACCGACTCGGCATAGCGATTGGCCGGCGGCAGACGAGACGCCACGCGGTACCCCCCAACATTTCAATTGCAGATGCGCGCGAAGTGGGGGGCGAGCGGTCGCTAAGAACCGGTTGGTTTTGAAGCTGCGGAGACCCTACCCACCCCCCTACAGCAACACGCATTCCTTCACACCTTCCCGCTGTGCGGCGTTTCGTTGCGGTGTCGTTGCCGAGCGCGATGCATGGAAACGTCATCTACCTGGTAAGCATTGTCCTCTCTGACATCGCTGCTGCCACATGGGTCGCACCCGTGTCCTGATAAGCAGACCGGTGACCACGGACACTTCTTTTGACTTTGCCTGCCGCAATCACACGCAGTGGCGTGTCTTCAGCGCGCCCACGATCACGTCTGCTCACGAGGCAAAAGCTCACTCACACTGATGCGATGGCTCTTGTCCGGCGCCACCGAGAAGATTACTGCCTGCCATCCATTGGGAGAAGACCGACGTCTGGATGGCCGATAAGAGGATGCCGCTCCAAACGCCTTGCAGCGTTAAGATGAAAGATCAACCAATGCAGAAAGCCGCGTAATGGCCGACAAGAAAACCCGTGATGGCATCTCATCGTCATGAGCCGTCGACCGAAGCTGCGGACGATATTGGCGTGGCTCATGGAAAGCACTGGCTCACATCTTTAGTAGATGTGTCGCCTATCACGCCATATGGCGCGGATACGAGGCAAGCAAAGCTAAGTAGATGGCTCCCGTTCCGGGAACGCTGAAATCGTGATTGTCTAGTCCAAGTTGGGGCGAGGATCATGAGACCGGGGCTGGCAATCCCTTTTCTCTTTTGTATTTTCGAGGAGAACCGGGGGGCCGCTGACGAAAGTCGGTGGCCCCAGTCATTTTAGGAACGGCAGCAATGCTGGCTGCTTCGGGTCTGCTGTTTTCCAAGGTGCCTGGCAGTCTGGTCCCGCAGGAGGACTATGTGCTGATGGTAACGTCGTTGCCTCCGGCCGCCGCGCTCAGCCGGACCAAGGCGATTCAGGCCATCACCGCCATAAAAAACATGCCCGAGGTCCAGGGTGTGGTGTCGTTCTCCGGCTTCGACGTCCTGTCGAGCGCCCAGAAGACCAACTCGGGCGTCTCCTTCACTACGCTGAAGGATTGGGCGGAACGAACCGATCCCAAATCGGATGCACGGCAGATCGCACCGGCGCTCGGCCGGCTCAACACCAAGTTCCACGATGGCGGGTGTTCGGCTTCAATCCGCCGCCGATCCAGGGCATCAGCACGACCGGGGGGTTCGAGCTCTTTCTGCAGAACCGTTACGGGGCCTCTCTGGAAGCGTTGTCGGAGGCAGCCAACAAGATCGTCGCCGAGGCCGCCAAGCGTCCGGAACTCACGGGCGTCAGCACGCAATTTTCGACGTCGGTGCCGCAGCACAAGATCAACGTCGACCGCGACAAGGCCAAGACCCTCGGCGTTCCTATCAATACCATCTTCCATGCAAAGCGGCTTCGGAAGCCTGTACGTCAACGACTTCGCCTTGTTCGGACGCACCTACCGCGTCAGCCTGTCCTCCGAATCCGACTTCCGCAGCGCGCCCAACGACCTCCACTTCATCTATGTGCGCTCGGCATCCGGGGCCATGATTCCGTTGGACGCACTGGTCTCCGTAGACCGGTCATCGGACCCGATACCGTCGACCGCTTCAACATCTTCCCCGCCGCCAAGATTCTCGGCAATCCCGCGGCGGGATATTCGTCCGGCCAGTCTCTCGCCGCGATGCAGCAGATCGTGGCAGACAATCTTGGAAGCGACTATTCGATCGGTTGGACCGGGTCCGCCTTCCAGGAAATTTCGACGGCGGGTACCGGCTATCAAGGATTCCTGTTCGGGCTGCTGATGGTCTTCCTCATCCTGTCGGCGCAATACGAACGCTGGTCCCTCCCACTGGCCGTGCTCACCGCCGTGCCGTTCGCTTTATTCGGAGCCATTCTCGCGATCTGGCTCCGCGGCATCGAAAACGACACCTATTTCCAGATTGGGCTTGTCACGCTGATCGGCCTTGCGGCGAAGAACGCGATCCTGATCGTGGCGTTTGCCGCGGAGCGTCACCGCGACGGTATTTCGGTCTACGATGCGGCTCTCGAAGCGGCCCGCCTGCGTTTCCGTCCCATCGTCATGACGTCGCTGGCGTTCATTCTGGGTGTCCTTCCGCTCGCGATATCCACCGGCGCGGGTTCTGCCAGTCGACACTCCATCGGCACCGGCGTCATCGGCGGAATGATCGCCGCCACGGCGTTGGCGATCATCTTTGTTCCGCTCTTCTTTCGTCTCCTTACACGCAACTACAGGCTCGCTGCGGCTCTCCCGAAGACTATCACGACCCCTAGCGAACCTCTCTAGCGGTCCACCGTTCCTATCAGGCTGAACGATTCAGCGGCTTCGCTTGACTCCGCTTGTGTGCGTGGCTGCGTCAGTTTCGTTTTGGAGTATCGCGCGTCGTTGGCACCCGCAAATATTCCAGGTTCATCGAACCTTGCGACCCCACCTTGCGCGAAAGTCCGCCCTGACGCGGGGATTGGGTCTACGAGACCAACGCCGATGGATGCCCCTAAGCTGCACCTGGGGAGGTCACGCATGGTGTTTTCCAACCAGCACGGCGGACGACAATGGTCGGTGAAGTCGTCGGCCTGAATGGGGCCGTTATCGTTTGCGGGTGTCATTGTGTGTTCGTGATGTGCTGTTCTGGCCGTCTGCGCGGGCCGGTGAAATTTTCTGAAAAGTCGCGGCGTATCGTTGATGACCGTGACTGTGTCGGCTTCGCTCACATCGCGCTTCAGCAGCTGCGCTAGCATGCCTTGGTACCTCTTCAGCTGTGTGGTGATCCGCGTACTGACTTTCGGAGAGAGTTTGGCCACGATTCGCCCCTAAAAATGTGCGCAACGACACCCCGCGAACGGAAGCGATGGGCCAACAGGAGACTTCTCGTTGAACGCAGCGACGGCCGAGCTAGTCAGATCAATGCTCGGGGTGCGATCTACCGTCGTCTCCAAACGGCTCTTGCTCCGCTGCCCGCTCGAGCACTCTTCTGCCGATTGTTCTCGCCTCTACGATTCGAAGCCGATTTCGAAGCTTCTCCACCTGTGTAAGCTCAGCAATGAGCGCTTGGAGCCGTGCGTGCAGAACAGCATAGCTGTAAACTTGGCGAGTATTGGTCATTACGGTCCCCAGAGTATCACGTGGATTAAGGAGTCAACGACGAACAAGGAAATGAGTAATCGCTACTTCGTGAGCTCACTGAACTAAAGCGGTAGCCGCCAGATGCTCCCAGTACTCTGCCTCTGCGAGCAGCTTCCAGCTTCTCTCAGGATCACGCGCGGCAGTCTGCCGGCAAAGCGAGGCCGTTGCGCGAAAGCGGCGGACAGATTCCATTTCTAATCCTCCCGTGTTTTCCCCCAACATATTTTCTAATTGTGCGATGGAGTCATCATGATTATGAGACCTAACGAAATTTGTCGTTTGGCGGCAGGCAGTTAGGTTCCCATTGCGCGTCGGAACTATTTTCGCTTTAAGCTTCACATCAGTTTCGAATGCTACTTGCTGGCGCTTGTTGCGCGCCGAATGCGAAGCTTCCGCAACGAGCGACGCCGCGGAGCGTGCTGGGCAGCAACACGATCATGCCGAGCCGCGTGAGCAAGCATCCAAATGTCGCAATCCGGACCGACTGATGCGAATAAATTCAAGTCGGTCTGTTGCTGAGCGCCTGAAACTTACTTGCGATCGGCCCGGCGAAACAATGCCGGACTTATTCGCTAAGTGTCCTCATTTTCGCTCGGGACCACTTCTCGAGAACGCTATCGTTTCCCTTCGATCCCATGACGTTCTCACGTTGCTGCGGATGAGAGCGCGGCTCGCGCTCGCGTGGGGCCGGGCGTTCGGACGGCAAGCATACTGTTGATATGACGACCGTGTGTATTGACATCCTCGGAAGATTTTTTTGCCGAGAGTCGCAAAGCGAACGGACAGCTCTCCTGTCGTTGGACATAGTGGTATCGGGACTGGATTGAAGCTCGTCAAAATTGAACGGACGCTGAGGTGGAAAACTTTCCGCCTTCACGAACTCCTGTGTCGCAGCCAGCGTTCGGGAGATGATTTCGCCTGAGAAATGGGGAAAGCACCTGTGAGTGAAAGTAAAGTGAAAGCTGAAGTGAACGGAACGAACGGCTTCGCGATGCCACCGTTCGGATTGCCGAAGTTTGCGTTGCCCGGTGTGCTCGGTGAATTTTCCGAGCAGGGCGTCGCCCGCGCACGGGAAGGCTGCGAGAAGATCAAAGCCGCGTCAGTGGATATGGCTGAAGCGCTGCGCGAGACCTATTCGGGCAATGCCAGGAGCGCGACAGACTACGGGCTCAAGGTCATCGAGATCTCGAACTTTAATACCGCGTCTGCGATCGATTTCTTCGTCCAACTCTTGGGTAGCAAGTCGGCGGCGGATGTCGTCACCTTGTCCGCGGAACAAGCGCGCAAGACTTACGATAGCGCATCCGCCCAAAGCAAGGATTTGTGGGAGCTTACCCAGAAGCTTGCAACCGCAACCGGCGAGCCACTCAAGAAGCACATCGCCAAGGTCCTTCACCAAGGCGACTAAGCGGCACTCAATTTACATCCAGGTTCATTCAAGAGGGAGATCCGGCCGCTTGGACCAAGCCCTGCCGCGAGCATGCGCACCCATGCTCGACCAAGTAACTGGCAGGGTGCGCGATGCCCCCAAGCCAGCGCACCAACAAGAGGCGCGATCCAACCGGCCGGTTGCTTTTCAAAACCGAATAGCAAATCGAATTCAAGAAAATTAAAGTTGAGGGAGGCCCAGATGGGCATGGTCATGGTCAAATGTCCGCAGACCGGACGCGCGATCCCCACCGGCATCAAGACCGATCGCGAGAGCTTTCGGCGCAGCCCGGTTTTCTTCGCGCACACTCGCTGTCCGATTTGCCAATCCAATCACGTCTGGTTCGCACAGGAGGCTTGGGTCCACGAGCCCGGTGCCTGGGCGCGTCACCGCGTGGGATCGCTGGCCTGATCATCCACACAGGCATCGATTGCGATGGAGGGAACCATACGCACTTGCAAATCTCTATGAAACGATTTGCGACTCAGCCAGGCGGCCGCTTGCTCCAGAGCGGTCTCGCTCGGGATTACTTTTCGAAAACGCTATCATTTCCCTTCGTTCCCACGACGGTCTCATGCTGCGGGAATTGGGACGTACGATAGCGCGACTCGCGCTCGCGCGGGGCCGAGCGTTCGGTCGGGTTGCGACCGATCTTGGATTGGAGCTCGACAAGGTCGGTGAACACGTCAGCCTGGCGGCACAGCTCGTCGGCGATCATCGGCGGCTGGCTGGCGAGCGTGGAAATGACGGTGACCCGAACGCCGCGGCGCTGTACCGCCTCGACCAGGGACCGGAAGTCCCCGTCGCCGGAGAACAGCACCATCAAGTACGACAAAAAAGTGAGCCGCATTCGCGGCCCCTCCTCACTTGTTAGGTTCTCCACCGTATCGTCGTCTGCAGCGACTCTGTCTTCGTCTTCGACTCGTCAACGTTGGCGTCTACTTGACTTCATCTTCATCCTTGAAATCGACCTTTAGGGGCGATGGATCGTCCTCCGATTCCGCTCCGCATTGCTGGCACCGCGAAAAGCCAGGACGATCCACCTCTGGACAGCGACGGACGTGCGCGAAGACGGCAGTTGGAAAATTCGTGTGCTCGCCGCGTTTCTAAAAGCGTCGCCACCGAAAAACTAACACGCTCATCGTCTAGCATTGGTGACTGAACCGTAGGAAGGCGCCCATAGAAGGCGGCTTCCGTGTTTGCGAAGTTAGCTCCGCCTAATCTTTCACCCAGACGTTTTGGAATGCGCCACTCTACGGCATCACCTCGAACCGCGCCGCCATCCTCGCGCTCTTCCGCGTGGTCAACCGACGTCGAACGTGAAGGCGATGCCTGGCGCTTTCCCAGGACTATCCCGCGCCAGTGATCTGCGACACGGAAAGCCGCGACCGAGATGACGCTGATGCGCTGGGCATCCACCGCCGCTCGCGGAGCAACCAAAGAAGCCGTTAACGGAGAACTGAGGCTGCCTTCGGAACTCATGTGAACAAAAATAGCCCCAGCTCCCAAGGCAAAGGCGATGAAGCTGGGGCCAATCCGGGTCGCCCTTGGGGAAGAGCCTCGCAACAACTTGGCAATCCGCAAAGCGTTCCGCCTCCCGGCTGTCAGCGATCGTTATCAGGCTTGCCGTTGGGGTTGCCGTCACTGCCGCCGTTGCCATAGCCATTGTTGCCATGATGCACGCTGTGACTTTAAGAGGCGCACGACTTGGGATGGTGGCTTGGCTGTGCGATGATGCTGTGGAGATTGCAGATGAGAACACCGCGCCGCCGACCTACCCGACCTCGATCATTCGGTCCTGGCGACCCGCCGGCTGCGGAGGTAATAGCCTTGTGCCTGAACGGCTGACTTGATTTCGTCGCTGACTTTGAGAACTCTTTTTCTGCTCTTGCGCCACTTATGTGCAGAATAAAGCACGGGTGCGACAGAGCCTGTACTTAGAACGAGCAAGTCGCGCTTGTCATTGCGATAGATATCAAACACCTTTCGACCCCGCTGATCATCTTCAACCAAGAATGAAATGCTTGGTCGGCTCAATGGACGAGCTTAGGATCTCGAACGGCTGTGCGGGTTGTAAATCTGCAACGCCCGCGACTTTTGCTTCACCGCGTTCCGGATTTGGAACGAACTGATGCAAGCTCGGACCATCGTCAGATTGGGCGCGCTAGGCAGCGATGCCGTAAGCGGCACGAGGCAGGAGGCTCAGCTTGTAACCGTCCCGTGCGGATCGGAGATGCCCTGGAGCTCCAACAGCAATGATCAGCCGGATGTGATCCTGGGAAGGTAGAACGAAATACTCACGGAGCAAATTTGGGAGACTGACGAATTCTGGAAAATGGCGTCCGCGATCCTTCGCGCGAGTGCCGCCGCGCGCTCATTTTTTTTGGGAGTCGAACTATTTCGCTTCGCACGCCTCTGGCGCTTCTCATCATATCCCTAGGTGCGATCGCCGCGGCGTGGTGGTGGCTGGCCATACCGATCAACTTGGCGCGCGCACCGATCGATCCGAATGCCAAACTGCAATGCATATCCTACGCGCCCTTCCGCAACAACCAAACGTCAGAGTCGCCGACACCAGTGCCGCGGGACCAGATCGCGGAAGATCTCGCCCAGCTTGCCAAAATAACCGACTGTATCCGTACCTATGCGACTGATCTCGGTCTCGATCAGATCCCCGAACTTGCGTCCAAGGTGGGGCTGAAAGTCATTCAGGGAATTTGGCTCGATAGGGACCGACAGAAGAACGCGACGCAGTTATCCACTGGCATACGCCTCGCCCAGCATTATCCGGAAACCATCACCGCACTCGTGGTCGGCAATGAGGTTCTGTTGCATCGGAAGATGACGCCTTCCGACCTTGCTGCCTTAATCCGCTCGGTCAAGGCACAAGTGCCGGTCCCCGTCACCTATTCCGACGTCTGGGAGTACTGGTTGCGCTATCGGGAACTCAATGACGCCGTCGATTTCGTCACCGTGCATATCCTGCCATATTGGGAAAACGTCCCGGTCCCGGCGAAATCTGCCGCTGCTCACGTCGACGCCGTCCGAAAGCAGGTGGCGTCGGCGTTTCCGGGCAAGGAAATCCTGATCGGAGAAACTGGTTGGCCGAGCGAAGGGCGGATGCGCGGTTCGGCGCTACCGTCGCGCACCAATCAGGCGCGGGTGATCTCGGAGGTTCTCGATCTTGCCCGGCGCGAGAATTTCCGCGTCAACCTGTTCGAGGCGTATGATGAATTGTGGAAGCATGAGTTCGAGGGCACCGTCGGCGGATCGTGGGGCTTATTCGATTCCGCGCAGCGCATGCTGAAATATCCGCCCGGCATCCCCGTCAGCAATTATCCGCTCTGGAAACTGCAAATGAGCGGCGGAATGGCGCTGGCGATCCTGGTGTTCGGCGCTGCATGGCTGACCTCGCGCCGGAAGCCCTCGCAGCCCCGGCTCGTCTCATGGTTTGCGGTCGGAATATCGGCAACCATCGCCGGAGTCCTGTTTGGGGTGGCCGCTCAAAAAATGTTCTATGAAAGCTACGACGCGGGCAGCTGGCTTCTGTGGGGCGCACTTCTGGTGGCGGCAACTGCCTCGCCGCTGTTCGGCGCCAACGCCCTGATGTCGGGGCGCGCACCGCCCACATTTCTGGAGTTGCTGGGTCCGAAGGACTACCGCACCTCATCGGTGCTGGCGATCATGCACGGATTGATCTTGATCGTAACCATCGTGATCGGCACGGAGACCGCGCTGGGCTTTATGTTTGACCCGCGCGAAAAGGATTTTCCTTTTGCGGCCCTCACTATGGCGGCGTTCCCTTTTGCGGCTATGACACAGCTCAATGGCCCCAAGAAAGGAATCCGCCCCATGGCGGAAGCGACATTTGCCGGCGTATTCTTGGTGGCAGCCATCCATGCGGCGCTTAGCGAAGGGCCAGACAATTGGCAGTCGTTGTGGACTTGTGCTGCCTATATACTGCTTGCGGTTACGCTCTGGCGGGCGCGCGCTTGAGAAAACCTGGCCAGCCGACTTCCGTTTTGGGTCAAAAGCGTCGGTTTGGCGCTCGGACGAAAACTACCGGTCTTCCTCTATGACCCGACATTTGGCTCTGGCGCGCTAACGGAAGCGATGGGTCAAACCCGGAAGTAGCGCATCATTCATACGATCTGCACGCCGCGACAATCGCGTACAGCAGTTTCGCGACGCTGTACCCAATATCTTCCCGCGTTAAACCCATGCGCAGGATTACCAGTTTACGCGAGGGAATGATCGCGATCACCTGGCGGAGGTGCCCTTGCAACATGAACGTGTCGGCAGGAAGTCGGAATCCCTGGCCCGGTCCCAACCAAAGCTGTCCGCGACCGTAGACCGGGCCATGTCCCTCGTCGGACGCCGGCACAGGCGAGCGCATGTAATCGACAAAGCCCGGCGGCAAAAGCTGTGCACCGTTCCACTCTCCGTTCAAGCGCAGGAATTCGCCGAAGCGCACCCAATCATGCGCATTGGCGAAGAGAAAGGCTTCGCCAAGGAATGTGCCTGAAGGGTCGGCCTCAAGAATAGCGCTGGTCATACCCAAAGGCTTGAACAATCGCTCCTGCGGATATGCTCGCGCGTCCGCTCCAACCGCGTTCTGCCAGACCCGGGCCAACAGGACGGACGAACCCCCGGAATAGTTGAACTTCGTTCCACGCGGGGCGACAAGCGGACGGTCCCTCGCGAAAGCCGCCGCATCATGTGCGAGATTCTCCAACCCGTCGGGGTCGGGAGAGTCACCATCTTCACTCCATTTTAATCCGCTTGTCATGGCCATCAAATCGGCCACCGAGATGTCCGCGCGCGCGTCGCCGGCCCACTGCGGAAACAGATTTTTTCGATCGAGCGAAAGCTTTCCGTCCTTGAACGCCATGCCGGCCAAGGCGGCGTTCACGGTCTTCGTCATCGACCAGCCCTGCAAGGGCGTCGAAGCGTTGAAGCCTTCACCGTAGGTTTCACCGATGATGCGCCCGTCCTGGACCACGACGATCGCGCGCATGCCCGGCCCCTGGAGAGCCGGATCGTTCAGCGCCGCCGGTAAGTGCTTGTCGTCGGACAATTGAGCGCTCTCGCCGACCGGCCAGAGCGCATTAGACTTTCCTGGCAGTGAAGCCGGCGCGGCGCGATGGGGGACTTCGTCGCTCGAGGCCAGCGTGCAGCCACGTCCCTCCTCATATTGAGCGTAGCGTTCGGCGAATAGGCCATGATACGTCGCCTCGACACGCTGATTGGCGGTGTCGACATTGACGTTCAGACGTTTGACGATACGGGGAAGTGCAAACGCCACGTCGGTTCTAATCACCGCATCCGCCTCGCGTTTGGCAATGAACACGTTCGAGCAAACCATTTTTGCCGCATAGGCCGTGGCGGACAGCAGCCCATTGGGTGGGATGAAGGTTAGCCAGACGCTGAATACCAAGCCGCCGAAAAGCAAAATCATGACACTAAGTTTCAAAATTCTCAGAACAACGCGCATGCTTTCCCGACTCGTCTCAGGCAAACGCTAGCCACACGCATAATGGACGTTTTCTGCGAAAACTCAACTCAAAGTAGGACTACTTCCTACCGGCCCTGTCGCGATGTCCGAGTTGGGTCATTCGCGTCGGTTCGCCCTGAGTCGAAGGCTTCCGGTCTCTCCCCGACTCCGGACATGTCAGTGCGATGCGGCAACTGATGCTAAGGGCCAAGAAGAGACAAACCTATTGCCAAGGAGGAGTTTGGCTCCGTACGATAGCTACTGGGGATGTCGCAGCCTCCCCGTTAAGTGGTGATCCCATGCAAGCGCTGCTCGCTTTTCTATGGAGCGAGCACGATGGATGGTCACCTTCTTCTCTTCGTTTTGGCAACGTTTCTAGGCGGCTTTGTTAGCGGCTTCTCCGGATTCGCGATGGGTATCGTCGTATCCGGCATCTGGCTGCATATCATCACGCCCATTCAAGTCGCGGCGCTGATCGCTGGGTATGGTCTGCTTACGCAAGGCTACGGCATCGCGAGGTTGCGTCACGAATTGACCTGGCGCAGCATTTTGCCGCTCACACTTGGGACGGCCATCGGCATCCCGATTGGGGTGATACTGTTGACCAGCACCAACCCTACCTATGTACGTTTCGGCGTCGGCGTGTTGCTCGTTCTCTACGCTACGTACAGTCTCGTACGCCCGCCACTCGGACCGTTTAAAATTAGCAACCCTACTGACTTCGCCATAGGTATTGCAAACGGCCTGCTAGGAGGCGTCACGGGGCTTGGCAGCATCATCTCCACGATCTCGCGCGCAGTATTATGTTGGGCTCGAGAATGGGCGGCGGTTCAACCGAATTCTGATCGACAGCTTGCTGCCATCACTCAAGTTGGCTTGGGAAAGCTCGACAAACGAAGAGTCTTGGGATGCGCCACTGCGTTCCTTGATGGACCCGAATGCGAAGATATGGCCAGAGATGGACGATGACGCGCTGAAGGGCCAGCCCAAACTGACGGCCGAGATGTGGCAGATCAATTGCAACGAAACCTGCGCCCGAACCATCGGGATGCATCTGTTCTGCACGAACCCGCCAACAATTGAAGTGAAGGGCGGCTGGATCTCGGATCAATCAACCGATACGTGGCTTCCTTTGGGCAAGCAGTGCCGCGACGAGCTTCTTCGGAGCTTCGGGTTCACCTGAGGGCAACACAACGGAGGAAGTCGCCGCCAGTCCCCGCTGCATTTCACTTACGCTCGCCCTGCGAGGCCCGCTCGGCGCCTGAGTCACGGCGGGTCACCTTGGGGAAAACTGCGTCTATGTCAGGTGGCCTGCATTTTCCGAATCGCCCATGCGTGCTCGCTCGACGCTGTATCTCGCGTCGCGGAGTTGAGGCATGAGCCACTTTTTATCCGTGCTGCTGTTGGTGACGACCGTATTGCTAACCGTCTGCTTCGGAGTGGCAGCGTGGCGGATATCGGACGAGAGGGGCCTCGAAATCAGCGGTCAAATCCCCCACCAGTCCTTTGGTTTGAAGCCGGCCGCTCAATAGGAACAGTTCGACCTCCAGAGAGTCGGTTCGCACAAAGCCGCGCTCAGAGCGATGGACAAAGCGCTTGCGGCGATTTCGATATTCATCGTCGTTGTCCGTCGGCATCCTTGTTGTCGGCATCACTTCCAGCTCGCCAGCCTTTTGGACGTGCGTTGCGGTCATTCCCATTTCGATTGGTCTCGTGAGCGCCTTTGGCGATTGCTAGGGATCATCTGGCGGCGGCCCGCCTCGAAACTGAGCTCCCTCCTTTGCAATTTCATGAAATGGCTGATCGGCGTCCTCATGGCCGTCCTGTCTGTGTACGGGTCTATGCTGGGTAGGCTTTTGTTTCGCTGGCAGGTTTAGTTCCGCCTTCCGGGGTGCCAATGTTGCGCAAGTCATGGCTCGGACAGATAAGCTCCGCGTCCGGTGACGGCGACCTCCGCTCGCTTGTCGAGACCGTTCAGCGCCGCGGCGTGCGGGTCACCGTGATTTCCACGATCGCCAGCCAGCCGCCGATGATCGCCGACGAGCTGCGCCGCCAGGCCGACGTCTTCACCGACCTCGTCGAGCTGCAGGCCAAGCTCGGCCGCGACCCGTCCGAACGCCCCGCCCTGCGTGGTCGCGAAGCGCGTGGACACATGCCAATTCTTGCAAGAGCCGAAAGGGAACGACCCTCCTGGCTAGACAGTTAAGGATCGCCCGCATCGATCAATTTGGGCGGACGGACTTCAATAGAACAGCATCACCGACATCCATGCCGCCAGCGACGCACAGAGACCAATTCCTAGATAAGGCAATGCAAGGCGCATCGGGTTTCTCCTCCGAGACGCGAAATATGCCTTAGCTTTGCATGTCTGCAGGCCAACGACTACGAATCTACGGTTGTGCTGCTGCCAGTCCCAGGCGAGGACTTGGTGGAGCACTCGACCGGTCCCTCGGCTTGCTGCTTCTGAACCTGATCTTCGACGTACAAGAGCACCATGCGCCGTGTGCCTTGATCGGTTAGCTTTTGAAATGCCCTAATCAAGCGCAGCATCTGTAGATCTTCGACACTGTTCGACATGGCGAAAACCTCATGGAAAAACTTGGCAAGCAATGGGGAAACTATGCAGCGCTTCGCCTCGCAGTGGAACGCGGAACTTCGTCGCAGGTTAAGGTTTTCCGGTCGTGCCGCCGACGCCGCGGAGCGGCCCCGACCTACCCCAAAAGACCCCCTGCAGCCGGCGGTCTGTCCGCCAACGAACGGCCGGCGGGCCGTCCTCCCCCTCAGCGGCGCGAAGCCATTTTCGTATGCCGGCGAAATCTTCCCGAAACATTGCGGGTCGAAAGTGGCGTCATCGAATGCGGGGATGCCACATGCTCGTCCTAATGAACCTGATTTGGCGCCGGCTCGCCTACACTATGCTGATCGGTATGCGCTCTAAGCTTGTCCGGCAGTAAGGGTAAAGGCGGCTTTCGTGAGAAGGCCACGACCATGCCCAAAGAAATCGCTATAGCGCTGTGGTCCTTGGCGGCTGCCTGCGTAGTCGCATTCAGTATGGCAGCGCTGGTTGCATCTCACTAGAAGCGACACAGACCCGCGAGCGTCAACCCGGCAGCGTGGCGCCGACCGAGGCTGCCTGCTATCTTTGTGCAGCGCCCCTCTCGCTCCGCAGCAAAAGGCGATGTCTCCGGCCACCGAAGCAATATACCTTCCAAGCTCGGTGGCGATTTCGATCGCGGTCGAGCCCGCGTTGATCACTTTGATCAGCGTCTGTACCTCGTCCTCGGTCCACTGCTTAGGTTTGTGATTTCGCAAGCGACACTCCGATTCGCGCGCGCAAAATTGTTCCCGTTCTCGGAACCAAATGCCCATCGTGTGGATTTCGGTTCCGGCGAAACTGCGTTTGCAAACGAGGCAAAGTTGGAGCAGAATTTTGTCACCGGGGCTGGCTGCATATTTTACGTTTCCATTTGACCCGGCTTATTTTGACCATGCGCGGGCCGCAGCGATTTAACCTCCCGCTGCGGCCTTCGTATGTGCGGTCGCATGTACCGCCGGCCTATTTGATTTTCGATCAATGGAGCGGGACCGTTCCTAGTCGTCCCAAATGACCTTTGCACAATTTGCGCACTGGCAGACGCGGGCAGTCCGCCGGCCGTGCAAATGAGAAACCGCCGCTTTAAATACTGCGGATGCGGCAGTCATCGCACCGCGGCGGCGGGAGTCTCATAATGGCGCCTGGTGAGGTCGGCATGAGCATGCAGATGAGCATGCCAATGATTCGATGAACGGCTATTTCATAGGTCAGCCTGCACTGCTTCACCCGGATAGGCCAGAGCCGCTGCGCACGACAAATCAGTTTGCTTCGGGTGGACTTGGAGGCGGGAGCCCATATCTCTTTGCGGCAAGTTTCCGATAGGCCGCAGCTTGGTTCAGCAACTGATCCTTGAAGTGCAAGGATTATAGTTCCAATTCTGAACAACAACTATATTCCGAGCCGATCGTCCGCCCGGAGCCGGAACTCGCAATCCGTTTCGGACGTTTGTTCCTAATGACCCACACAGTTCTCCTAGTCGACGATGATCCGGCGGTCCTCATGTAATCGCGAGCATGTTAGAGGAAATTGGCTGCAAAGTTATCCGCGCCAACGGCGGTGCTGAAGCCTTGGATCTGTTGCAGCATCATGATCGCATCTCGATCCTGATCACCGACATCAATATGCCGAGCATGGACGGCCACGAGTTGGCCGAGCGGGCGACCCGTCTCCGCCCGGCGCTGAAGGTTCTGCAATTGTCAGGACGAGAGCGACGGCGAGACGGTTTCCCGATGATCCGGAAGCCATTCTCCGAAGATGACTTGTATCGCGTGATGCAGCAGACCACCGGTGCCTGCTGATACTCTGGAGCTAGTCGGCGTTAGAGCCTTGGGCCCAGCAGCGTCCGCATGCAGCGATCGAGAGCGTCTAAGAGGAAAGGCTTCTGTAGAATTGGCCGACCTTTGAATTGCTCCGGTACGCCATCGGCGCCATAGCCGCTCGCGAAGACGAAGGGAATGCCGCGGATCTGCAAAGCTTCTGCGATGGCTGCCGAGCTATCCCGGCCAAGTTGCAGATCGAGAATAGCGGCGTCGCATTCAGCGCTCATGGCCATGGTCAGCCCAGAGCCTAGGTCACCGGCCTCCCCAGCAACCTCGTGACCAAGCTCAGTCAGCATATCCGCAATCATCATGCGGAGAAGCGTTTCGTCTTCAACTAGCAGTACTGATGCCATGCTTCTCAGTACGCCGGCAGGTTTGTGAATGGGAGTCTTTTCCCGACCTCTCATAAGGGCAGCCGGTTCTGAGGCCCGAAGCTCGCTGGAGGAGTTGATCAGGCGAGGCTAAGCCGACTTGGGCCTATTTCGGATATAGACTACCGCACCGCGGCCAGCAGACGTCAGCTCACCGAGAGTGGTCTTCCCTTGCCGCGCGGCTCCGATCAGTTGCTCGGCAACATATCTGCGGCTTTCGTGATCGCCGCCGTTCGTCAATTCCGCACAAACTTGCTCCAACACCACGTCCATGTTCGCTTGAACTCGATCTGGAAACTCGCCCACGCCCTTCTCTCCTTCGAGGAAACGTAACGAGGCTAAGCTCCTTTCTACAGTGGGTACAGCGCTGCGTGACGACGAGGTTAAGGAGCTGCTTTGTGCAAAAGTGAACTCAACGGCGTGAAGAATTGGCACCCCTCGCATTATACAGCCAGGCTCGAACAATTGAGCTCAGCCGGAGTCGTCTTAGGTAAGGAGGAAATGGAGCGATCCGATGGACGAAAGGAAAAAACTCGAGCATCAGATCGCACTGCTACTCGGACAGCCGCATACACCAAGGACGAGAACACCGCGAGCAGGCTGCGGCAGTTTGCTGATCAGCTCAGACGAAAGCTATCGCCGTCTTCTTCCCGGCGCGCCCGGATCACGGCGCGCGCCTATCAGATGTGGGAACAGGCTGGACGCCCTTCCGGGCGCGACATCGATTTCTGGCTCGAGGCTGAGCGAGAGATCAGCCAGCCCGACCCTGGGAGCCAAGATTAAGGCACGCCGCCTCTCGACGCGGTCCACTCGCAAAAAAAGCGGCGGCAGCCCCACTGTGTCCACTTTCGGACCGTCAGTTCCGGCGAGGGAACGTAGACCATTGCCGCCTCTCTCAGCGGAAGCGAGCACGTGCCTTTCGAAGAACAAGAAAACGGCAGCGGCGACCGTCCACAAAACAGTCTCCTTCAAATGGTCGGCGCCCGTGATACAAGGCGCTTCGGCCTTACCTCGATTTGGCGGAGGTCCATTCCGGTGAGGGACAAGACCGAGCGTGATTTCCTCTATCGCGATATCTCGCACCGCAGCTTCAAGCGCCAATTCAGCCTCGCCGGATATGTCCAGGTGAAAAGCGCCGCGTTCGACAATGGCTTGCTGACCATCGAACTCGTCCGCGAGATTCCGGAAGCCATGAAGCCCGCCGGATTTCGATCGGCGATGCCTCGGCCGGCAACGTGCCGAAGCTGGAAGCTAAGGCTGCCGCCTAGCGCTCGCGCCTCGGAGCCGCACGATTTGTCGCGCGGCTCCATCCATTCGTCAAGAAAAGGACAGGACCATGCGGCCGACGACCGCTGGCGACAATGTTTTCGACTTCAACGCTCTTCTTCATCCCGGTACGGTGTTTGAAGCACCGAGAGACGTTCTGGATCATCCGGCCCTGACGCTGACCGAGAAGCGCGCAATCCTGGCATCATGGGCGTCCGACGCGTCCGCGATCGCCTCTTGCCCGTCGATGCGCGCACCTGCCGGCCTCAAGAAGCCGGTATCGATCGACGAAATCTTGGACGCGTTGCGCGCCTTGGACGGTGGCCCACGGACGCCGCCCGGCGGAAAGCCCTACCGTCTCCGTTCGACCGAACGTGCGGCCGCCGCGGCGTAGTTTTGGAGGCCCTGATGACGATGGACGAAAACCTGGCACGCCTTCGTGCCCATCATAACAACATCAGCCGCTACCCCCGGCTCCTGCGTACCAGGCTTTTGCCTTTGGAACGCCAGTTCATCGAACGGCGACTTTCCGAAGAGGAGGCCGCTCTGCAAAGCCTTTCCGCTTCGACCTTCCCGAACGCCTTCAGGGAGCCAAGGCTTGGTCGACCGTTGCCTGTTGCAGACGTGATGTCATGAGCACGACCGTCAACCTGGGTCGACCGGGCTCGGGCTCGTTCCCTTTGGCGCTCCTCAAAAGGTTTTTCGTGCGCGAATATTGAAGACTCCGGCTGCGGACGGCGTATCATCGGCCGTGGAGATTTCAGGGATGGCTGTCTCGACCAACGAGCGTCCGATGTGCCCTGTGTGCAAGCACCGGATGGCGTTGGCGCGCATCTCTCCCGGCCCCGCGGATTCGATGAGCGCACCTTCGAGTGCTCGACTTGCGAGCGTACCGAAGTGGTCCGCTTCGCGGTGGATCCGATACAAACCGACGCGGTCGGCTGGCTTGCCGGTGAGCTGAAGCCGCGAAACTGAGTGTTCGGTGTGAGTGGCGCGATGGATGAGGACTTCTGCAAAGAACAGACGCAACGCATTCGCGCATTGGCTGACCGGGCTGATCTCCTTCACCAGGCGATGCCTGTTGGCGCTGGTCGTCCATACGCCCCCGGGGTGGCCAGTCCCTTGAAGGCCGCGGAGCGGCCGCTGCCGGTGCGCGTCACGCCCCCGGCGTCGATCCTCTCAGGGTGGGCGAGGCGTGACCAAGGGCGCGATCGAAGTCTGGTGCGACGCTTGCGGCGGCGGAGGATCCCTGCCCGCGCGGGAGTCCGAGCCGGCCGCAGGACCTATCCGGGCCGCGGCGTGAAGGCAAGGGCCGTATGCCGGCCAAGCCGAGTGAGGTGCGGCTCACACCTCCGGGAGCTTGACATGGCAACTATGAATTGAGGAGGCGAGAATGCTCCTGATAGGACTTGGCGCTCTGCTTGTTCTCGGCGGAATCTTGTACATGGCACGCGCTACTATTTGGCGGGGATCGCTTAGCCGGCCCGCTGGCGATACACTGGAGCCGACGCGGCGCGGCGTGGGATTCCTGGGGATCGGAGCGAACTGGCCGGGCATTCTCCTTATGGCAATCGGTGCCGTTCTGTTGGTGGTGGGGGCCGGCCTCTAGCCTCAGCCATCCGCCGAGCTGCCGCCCTGGAAGACAAGTTGGTATCGACGCTTCAGCCGATGGCTCGTGGTAGTAGCGGCGTTTTGGAGGCGATCGAGGTTCGCGCCGTCTTTAGCAATCACGAGCAGTCGCCAATTCAGGCCATCGGGTTCCGCGTCGTCGTGTTCAATCTCGACGGAGATAACGAGCTCCCCGCCGGGAACGTGCCGGATCTCCTGAAGAGCGATCAGTTCGAGATCGGCCTTGGACATCAACGTTCTTGCCACCGGTCTCCTCCCGGCCGGCCTAACGCAGCCTCAATCGCTACGCGACTGCTTTATGAAAACGGCCCGCTCGATCATGTCAGCGGGCTATTTCTTTCGCTTCTATTTCCCTTTCATCTTCGGGTCATTCATGGTCGCCCCCGGGTTAGCCGAAGTCGGGCTGCTCGATGCCCCTTCACCGCTGGTCGCGGCTGGAGAATTGCCGCCGCCCCCAGATCCCGCACCTGCGCCTCCGCCGTCCCCTGATCCCGCACCCGCGCCGCCGGCTCCGCCCGATCCCGCGCCCGCGCCAGCCCCCGCTCCGCCCGCTCCTCCGGCCCCGCCCCCAGCGCCACCCTGCGCGGAGGCGGCAGCGATCGATCCGAACACAAGTGCAGCTACGAGCGCCATCTTGCCAATCTTCATGGTGCTTTCCTCCTATTTAAGTTTGCTTGCAACCGACCGCTGTAACCTTCGTTCCTAAGCTGGAGCAGGACCAAACGCGTCGAGGTGCAGCACGGGCAGGATACCTCACTTGCAGCAGACGACTTCCCCGTGGAGGTCGAGATCAAAGCGAGCCGGTCGCACCTGCCGAAACCAACTCGCCGAACCGCTCAACGAGCATGCGCACCAATGCCCGGTAACAACCACAAGGCCCCGGCTTAGGTGGGAAGCGAATTTGCTCGAACGCATTTCCGCATGCCGCGGCAGAATGTCTCGATTTGAGCTCCCGATAACTTCAACAAGGCAGGCAGTGCCGCCGATCGTATCGGATCGCGACATCGGCCTCGCTCTCTCCGTTGCCTTGAATTGAGACCCCCGACCAATTGTCGGGGCGCTGATTTCATATCGTCCGCCAACTAGCCCCTAGACGCTTGTCTCGCCCATTCAAGTGAACTTGCGTTTATCGGCACCGACTCGCTGATATCGACGACCGGAACGACATCAATGTCATTCCAGAAGTTGTACTTTGCCACGAAGGCGGTGACGGCTTTTGGGTCGTTGGCTTCGACCAAAACATAGCCCCCTCGTCCCGCGAGGTTCGCTACGAACGCGTGTATCGTCAGCCCCTTCTCTTCATCCGGCGTCCACTTGCTGAACGCCGCAAGAAGCGATTGCGACCCTGCGAAGTTTTGGTCAAAGGAAAGGCCAGCAGTGCGGACTGTATATTCGAGCATGTATTTCATGAAACACCTCCTTCAAAACTGGACAGTGAGCCACGCGCCCCATCTAATCTTAAGTACGAGCGGTCGCGCAAGTGTTAGCAGCGGCGAGAGCGACCTCATTGGTCGTGAAATTGCCCGGTCATGACCCATCGCGTCGGTTGCCGCAGCGGGCATATCTAGAAATTCGACACAAATCGGACGTCGCGTCAGAGGGCACACCGACGCGATCGGCGGGCCGTCGCCGACATTCGCTCCTACAATCGGTTACTTGCGAAGAACGAGCCTTAAGCCTTCAGGTCGGTGATCCGCATAATCGCGACCACGTTCCCATCATTGAACGCCTGCTCCTTTGTGTCCTTGTTGCAGGTCCAGACAAAATTCTTCTTGCCGGTAAAGCTCTTTTCGTCCTGCTCAAGCCGAAGCTCTCCTTCGGTGATATGGCAGACCATGGCATTCATCATAGGAGGCCCCATGGTCTTCGATCCCGGCTGCATGATGACGTCACGCATTGAGACGGTCTTAAAACCCGGGATCAACGATGGTGTGTCGCCATCATACTGGCGCACCACCACACCCGGCCATGGAGTTGTGTCCTTGTAGCCCGTGGTTTGAGCGGCGGCGGGCTTTATCGTGGCCGCCGTAGCCGCTGCCAACCCGAATGCCAATGCAGACCTTCGGTCGATCTTGCTCATCGGTTTTCTCCTCTGCAACAAGCCGCCGCAAAAGTTGCGCGCGCGGGGAATGTGAAATCGTGGTGTGAAACCGAAAAGGGGGCGGTCTCTTAGGGTAGCGTACCTGCCGATAGCGCTAGTAACTGCTCGTTCGTCCCGAACGGTGACTTCGGCACATCCCGCTTCAGGGGCAACCACATTCTACAAGACTGGATGCACCCCTAGAAATGGGTGTTTCGCCCCAAGAGGCAAAATGCCTCAGCTTGCTCAGGGCCCGAAGATCGTACTCGCTGTCGGCAACTTCACACTGCGTCCAACTGAATACGCAAGTCAGTGTGGCTGACTGGTTCTACGGTGTGTGTGTGCTGGTCGCAGGGCATATTTCGCGGAAGGCTCCGGGAGAGGAATGTAATCGGCTGCTTTTGGAGAAGTACGCGCACGATAAGTCATGGCGTTCTAACCCCATCCAGTGGTGCGATTACGTGGCAACCTTGACGCTCGTTTATAGCGATCTCGGCACGCGACCCGAAGTTTGCCCCTGCGCCGATGCCCTACATCTCCCCCAGTCATCGTCTCCGGTGCGGACCGCCGCCTTGACCCATAGCTGACTTCATAGCATCGAGTTATACTGCCCTCACGGCCAACGTACTTTGTAGAGTCTGGTTGCGGTCACATTTCTTGCAGGTAGGAGGCATGAAAATGAGCCAGCAAGCACAGTGGCAGGTCGTGGGCAGTGCGCCCGAGGTATACGAGCGAGAGCTGGTGCCGGCTGTGTTTGGGGTGTGGGCTCCGATACTTGTTGAGCTAGCTCAACCTCGGCCTAGCGAGCGTATTCTCGATGTCGCGTGCGGCACTGGTGTTGTGGCGCGCATCGCCGCAACGCGCGTCGGTCCAAGTGGTACCGTGGTTGGGATTGATCTCAATCCTGGAATGTTGAGCGTCGCTAGATCAGTCGTATCGCCGGATTCGCGGTCCGGCGGACAACTTCAGTGGCAAGAGGCGAGTGCGGATAAGCTGCCATTCCGAGATGGTTCATTTAACGTCGTATATTGCCAGTTGGGCCTGCAATTCTTCGCCGACCGGCCCGCGGCCTTACGCGAAATGCGTAGGGTTCTTGGTCCCGAAGGAAGACTCGCGCTGATGGTGTGGAACGGCATTCACGAAAGTCCCGGATTTGCTGTTCTGGCTGACGCATTGCAGCGACACGTTGGTCGAGCCGCGGTAGCTATCATGCGTGCGCCATTTGGGTTGTCCAATGCCGACGAATTGGAAGCTCTCGTTCGTGCCACAGGTTTTCAGGACGTTGCAATTCAACAGCGGAGTGGGACCGTGCGCTTTCCGACGGTCGAGCGATTTGTGTTGAGTTACGTTGCGGGCTCGCCATTGGCTGGTCCGGTATCACAGGCAGACGCTGCGGCGCGCGCAGCTCTAATCACCGACGTCAGGAACGCCCTGGGTAAATTCACGAGCAATGATGAACTGGCCTTCCCCATAGCCGCCCACCTGCTATGCGCGAGAGTGTAGGACAGTTCGAGTTTTGCCTCGGTTGCCGCGACGCGAACGAGAATTGCGGCTTCCGTTGTTGGCCCGTCGCCGACCTTCGCTTACAGGGCCGCTATGTCTGCCTTTAGGAGATAAGCCGACCCCAGCTCTAGTCGCTATGAAAGTCAGACTGTGACCAAAAGCAGATGCGCGCTGATTCAGTCATCAGCCGCCGCCAAACTTGGATGGATCATCGTAGGCAGGAGGATCGTCGTGATCGGTCCGGAGACCTCCCGGAACGGAATCGTCGCGATAGATGCGCACGCCGCCTGGAGTGATATAGCTCGGGGTGACCACCTGGCCAGGACGCGCGATGGCTTGTCGCGAGTTGTGATGCCACCTTGGCGCGGCGTTCGCAGAAGCACACGACGCGAACACAAGGCATGATCCCAAGACAAAACGCATTGCATTTTCTCCAACCAAGCCCTGTTGTATGTGGTGCGCACGCTGCTCCTTGCTTTCACATTCGAACCGTGGTTTTGGCTTATCGCGTTGGTTGGCACACCGCAGCGACATGTCCGGAGCACGAGTAGAGCGGAATTCGTCCCACTCGGGGGCCGACCGCCGCCTTTGACCCAATGTATGGTCCGGCCGCGCGTTGCAAGAGGTTTCGTCAACCTGGCAGATGCGGTCTTGCATCAATGTATCCGGCCTCTGATTGGAGCGTGTTGTGCTCCGGGCCATCATGGATATCAGCGCGCATTCGAGCTAATTAGCGGACAGGCCTCGAACGGGCCATTCGGGTCACCAGTGTTCGCATGCGCCGGGAAGACCGATCCTCCATCGTTGTCTCATTCCTCTCGCAGACCTCGGCGGGTAAGGGATGTTGTTACGTCATCGAACGCTCCTCACGTCGCACTGTTCCTTTGTTCGTGCCTGGCGGCCGTTCCTTCGTCCCGGCCTGCGCGCGCCGACGCGCCGCGCGCAAGGGCCGTCAAGGCCGGCCGTCGTGCTGTCCTGACGTCTTGCTCTACCGCTGCCAGGCTGTGCCTTGACGGCCCCGAGCACGGCGCGAGGATCAAGCAGGTCGGGACGCCATCTCATCGGTCTTGACGCACTCGAAGGCGCGCCCCTTGTTGAGAACCGCCCAGGCGATGCGGGCGAGTTGTTGGCGAGCGCAATCGCCAGCACGTTGTGGTGCAATCGTTTCTTGGCGGCTTCGATCCAAGATTTGAGGCCATAGCGCTCCCAACCCTTGACCTTGACCAGCACAACCCACGCGGCCTGCACAAACAGCGCGCGCCGATTGCCGCGCCTTGATATCTTGCCGAGGATCGTGCGGTCGCCGGTCGAGATCTGCTTCGGCACCAGTCCAAGCCAGGCGCCGAAGTCGCGGCCTTTCGAGAACACGTCTCCAGTGCCGATCGCGGCCACCATCGCGCTCGAGATGAGCGGGCCAATGCCGGGTACCGTCATCAGTCGCTCGCAGGCCTTATCTTGACGGGCCAGCGTTTCGATCTCGCTAGTTAACCCCTCGATCCGCTCATCCAGCCGGCGCCAGTCGCCCGCCAGATCCTCGATGATGCGCAACATGCGAGGCGAGAGCACATCGGTGCGCGTCGCGAGGATACCCGGCAACTCCGACCGGAGGGAGCGCAGGCCTTGCCGCAGCGCGATGCCCCGCTCCAGCAGGAACGCACGGATCTGATTGATGACGCCGGTGCGCTGACCGACTAATCGCTCGCGCACGCGGTGCAGCGCCTGCAGGTCGAGCTGGTCGGCGGTCTTGGTTGCGACGAACTTCATGGTCGGGCGTTGGACCGCCTCGGCGATGGCTTCCGCATCTCGGAAGTCATTCTTCTGTCCCTTCGAATAGCGGCGCACGTATTTCGCCGGCATCAAGCGAGCGTCGTGGCCAAGCATTTGCAGCTTGCGACTGAGGTGATGCGCGCCGACGCAGGCCTCCATGCCGATCAAACACGGCGGCAGGTTGGCGAGCCGCGTTTCCACCTGGCCGCGCGACCACTTCTGCCGCAGCACGATGCCGCCGCGCTGATTCTGGCCAATGATGTGGAACGAGTTCTTGCCGATATCGATGCCGATGACGGCGGGCGAAGTGTCGAGTTTCTGAGACATGGCGTGCTCCTTGTCTTGGGCGCCCCTTGCCAGCTTGTCCTGCTGCAGGGCCGGAGCACGGCCGGACCATTCCATTAGCGGAAGTGCTTCCTATGAGGGGACCGGAACAGACGCAGGCCACCAAGCAGCGGTATGTCATGTCATATCGACGCTACCTTCATGATATCCAATGTTCCGCGAAAGATCATCTCGACTGCAACGTAGAGAATGACGGCCAGGCCGACGTAAGCAATCCATCGATGATCTTGCAGAAGGCGCGCAATAAGAGAAGCGGCCACGCCCATCATCGCAATGGAAAGCCCCAACCCGAAAATCATGACCACTGGATGCTCGCGTGCCGCCCCTGCGACGGCCAGGACATTGTCAAGCGACATGGAAACGTCGGCCGCAATAATCTGCCAAACCGCTTGGACGAGTGTCTTGCGGGGCTTGTTTGCTGCGATTACTCCAGCAGTCTCCTTCGCACCCATAGGATTTGTGGAGGACGCGCGCAATTCTCGCCACATTTTCCAACACACCCACAACAGCAGGATCCCGCCAGCGAGCAGGAGGCCGACGATTTGGAGGATTTGCGTCGCTAACCCGGCAAACAGCATGCGCAGTATCGTCGCAGCAACGATCCCAATCAAAATCGCCTTGACTCGTTGCGCCTGAGGAAGTCCCGCTGCGGCAAGTCCGACGACGATGGCGTTATCGCCAGCGAGCACAAGGTCGATCAGAACGACCTGCAACAATACGTTCAAGACATCTGCAGTGAGAAATTCAAACACGCGTCGCACTCCCCCGTGCCGGGAGAAATGGCCCGCTCTCAGCGCGGATTTTTGGTGGTTGGTGTGTGTCTAATCGGTTCACCGATGCGTGTCGCAGTCCCGTGCCGCAGACAAAACAGGGCCGCTCTAACTCAACTCTAGTCCGACGTCGCCGGCTGTCAGGGGGCTTGGTGACTGTCTCCCACAGCCGGCGTGCCCGGATGTTGTTCGACCGGTTGCTCGAAAAACAGTGCCACTTGATCCGGTTCGCCAAGAATCGCCGCAGCGCAGCCCATCATGGTGAATGCACCGGCAATATCCCAAAGCGTTACATTTTCTAACGTTTCATTTTCTGAATTTGCCCGAGCAAAGAGCGCTGTGACGATCGCGTCCAAGAAAAGCAGGATGCTGAGCGCAGGCAAGACGAGTTGGATATCCAAGAAGTACATCATTAAGAATGCGGGAGCTGCGACCAGGATGCTCAACAGCGCGAATATGCAGAATGTGTCCCGCCAAGGAGCATTCCTGTTTGTCCAACTTGCATGAGAAGCGATCACTTTGTCCTCCTGCATAGGAGTGTCTTCTACCGCCGCAAATTACTGAACTACTCTGGCCTAGATGCACCGTTTTCCGACGTATCCCCGATCAATGTTTTGTCCTATGCCGCCGAGTCTCGATCAGCGTAATAGCGCCGGCCGCCACCACGGCAATAATGACCACGGCTGCAAGCGCCTCGACGGACGCCAGGGTCCCGGACCATTTGTCCCAAAGCTCAATCATATGCTTGCCTCTCGCGAGAGCGCACCCACGATCGATAAAATCCACTCTCTAAAAAGACGAACCTTTACGATCAGAAAAACAATGCTACCCATCGTCGCGCGCTTTTTGACCGCGCGGCAAGGTGACTTATGCGGAACCGATACGGAGGCCGCCTGGACGCCCGTATATCGCGTGCGCTCCGGATCACGGCGATACGCCTCTGGATCGCAGAGGACTTCCGCCCGTCGTCGGTCAGCTGCGCCAGGTAGCGGGCATAAACGGCGAACGCGAGCTATCTGTCAGCCGCGGCACCGGGATGTCGGCTAGTGGCCCATCGCTTCCGTTGCCGGGGTGTCGCTGCATGTCGTCTCGCAGGGGCAGACCGGAAGTTTGCAGCCGGGCGCCAGTTCGGCGGCTTGTGACCCGAAGCCGTCCTGGGCGACGTGCCTCATTCGCGACGCGGCATTTGCAGTCACAGCGTGCGAGGACTATCAAGACGTGATACTTTGCGGCCTCGTCCTCATGCTGCAATGAGGGTCGAATGAAACGGCGGGAGTTCATAGCCGGCACTGCGGCGCTGCTTGTTTCGCCAAGTTATTCGCGCGCGCAAGGGAAACGGCGTCGGCTCGGCTTTCTTGCTGTAGGTGATGGAAGCGGGAAAGCCCTTAATCAAGCCGAGATTGCGTTCCCTGATGCGCTGCGAAGCCTTGGCTGGATAGAAGGAAAAAATCTGGTCATCGATTATCGCTTTTCCCATCCGCCAGATCGACTATTAGCTTCCGTCGCCGATCTGATTGACCTTCTTCCCGATGTGCTTGTTGCTCCAGGACCGCGAGCGGCGCTAGCCCTGAAATCGGCCACCACCACTGTCCCAATTGTATTCGTGGCTGTGGCCGATCCCGTCGGTCTAGGCCTGGTGCAAAGCCTCTCGCGACCAGCTGGTAACATAACGGGTTTTGCCACCAACGTTCCCGAAGATTTCGTCGCGAAACGCATCGAAATTCTCCGAGAATTAGTACCGGGCGCCTCGAGAATCGCGCTTTTGATCAACCCGGACAACCCAATGCACCGGCTGGTACTAGCTGAGTATTCACCTCGCACCGCGCAAAAACTGGGCGTGGCTCTGACAATAGTCGAGGCAACCACAGCCGAGGGACTGGACCTCGCCTTTGCCTCGGCTGCCGCTCAACACGCTGATGGCATCGTTGATTTTGGCGATCCGCTCACATTTGTCGAGGCGCCGCGCGTAATCGCTCTCGCAGCGAAACACCGTCTGCCGGCAAACTACTTGTTCCGACACTACGCCAATGGCGGACTGTCGGTGTACGGAGCCGATGCTGCCGATCTGTTCCGACGTTCAGCCGTCTACGTCGATAAGATCCTCAAAGGCACCAAACCTGCCGACCTGCCGGTACAGAGGCCAACCAAATTTGAGCTAATCATCAATCTAAAGATTGCCAAAGAACTCGGGCTCACCGTACCGCCCTCGTTACTCATTCGCGCTGATGAGCTGATCGAATAGCGATCCTGTTTGCTGCGGCGCGTGAGTCCGGTCGTAGCCCGCAGCCGACTAGCTAGGGCGAGCTGGCCGTGTCCGCTTTCGAAGAGTCTAGCGGACACGCCCTATCTCGCGGCCACCGGCTGTCAACCTTCGCCCCACACGCGCCAACGATGCGAGGATGCTACCGATCCGCACCAGCTAACGCTCAAAACTGTGCTCGTCCGTGATCTGCTGGGAGCAGCAACGCGAAAATCAGCTGGACCTGAGGTGTGAGTGCTCACTGGCGCGAGCGCGGAAGCTTGGCGCACCATCCGGTATACGGCCAGTTCTTGATCATGTGGCGGCTGAGGTCGGGCGCGCCGTGCTTCCACCAGATCGCGCCGCGCTCGCCGATGGCTCGCTTCGCCTCTTCGACCGCCCAATGAGCCGTTTGTTCCGCTTCAATATCCTTGCGCGCCTTGGCATCGCCACCGCCCGCCTCGCGCTCTTAAGCCGCCGCACCAGGTCAGATCTCTCCTGCTCTCCCAGGGCCGAGTTTGCCATGTGCCAAAGGCGTCCGCGGACGACGAAATATCGGCCGTCAGGAGTCAACGGATCACGCCGACTTCCGCTGGCGACCGGCCGCCGGCTTCTTCGCCGCTTCCTTCGCTAGCTTCTTCCCGGCGATCGGCATCAGCAACTCCTTCTGGCCAGCCGTCGCCTTCTTCGCTTTCTTTGCCGGCTTTTTCGCTGCCTTGCTCTCCGCAGCTGTGCCGCCGACGCTCTTGCGCAAGGCGTCCATCAAATCGACGACGTTCTCGCCGCGCGGACGCTCCTTCGGGGTGATCGGCTTGCCGGCGCGCTTCTGGTTGATGAGGTCGATCAGCGCCGTTTCGTAGTGGTCCTTGAACTTTTCCGGCTCGAAGCGCCCCGCCTTTTGGTTCACGATGTGCCTGGCGAGATCGAGCATATCCTTGGTGACTTTGACGTCCTGGATCTCGTCGAAATACTCCTGCTCGCTGCGCAGCTCGTAGGGATAGCGCAGCAGCGTGCCGACGAGGCCCTTGTCCATCGGCTCAAGCGCGATGATGTGCTCGCGGTTGGTCAGCACCACCCGCCCGATCGCGACCTTGTCCATCTCGCGGATGGTCTCGCGGATCACAGCGAAGGCATCGTGGCCGACCTTGCCGTCCGGTCTGATGTAGTAGGGCCGGATCAGGTAGCGAGGATCGATGTCGGACTTGTCGACGAACTCGTCGACCTCGATTGTCCTTGTGGACTCCAGCGCGATTTCCTCCAGCTCTTCCTTGGTGACCTCGATGAACTGGTCCTTCTCAAGCTGGTAACCCTTAACGATGTCCTCGTTGGCCACCTCGTCGCCGGTGTCGGCGTCGACCTTGAGATACTTGATCCGATGACCGGTCTACCGATTTAGCTGGTTGAACGAGATCTTCTCGCTCTCCGACGTCGCCGGGTACAGCGCGACGGGACAGGTGACGAGCGAAAGACGCAGGAAGCCTTTCCAGTTGGCGCGAGGGGCCATCAACGCGGTACTCCGAACAGGGCGGCGGGTGGATTCAAGACGATCGGCCGACCATGGTTCCGACCTCACCGGTCGAGCGTCTGTGTGATTTTTCGAGAGCCGGACTCGACTCTCTTGTTCTTGATATGTGCTAATGCCAAGCATGAACGACCGCCCGCGAGCTGGCGCATGCCCACACCTAAGCAGATGGAAAAAATGGCCGCTGCCGTCAGCAGGAAGGCCCCTCCCCCCGGCGGACCGGGGCCGGGGGACGATCTGCCGCCGGAATACTGGCAGGCGCTCATGGAGGACGGGGGCGTCGAGGCTCGCCGTCTGAGCGCGGGCGCGTCCGGACGGATGCTGCGGCTGGACCAAATTCCCCAGCATTTACTGAGAGTGGGCTGCCGGCGCTGCGGCCGGACCGTCGAGATCCAGAAGGCCGATGCCGCCCGCCTGTACGGTCCGGACGCGGTCTGGAGGGACGTCGGGCAGCGCCTCTTGGACAACATCTGCACTCAGCGGACTGGGCGCCATGAGGAAGACGGCTGCTGGCCGTCGTTCGATACCTGACGGGTCCGGAGCCCGGGCGATGGCGCCGAAGTATCACCCGACGCCCCTCTCCGGAGGCGACCGCAAGGCCCTCAACAAGGAGCTCGGCCGCGCCCGGGCCATGACCATGATCCTTGCGACGCAGGCCGCCGATGCCAGAGCCAGGGGCGAGGCACTGATCCGGACCGCGGACAAGCTGCTGTGCGAAAGCTGGAACGAGCGCCTGTGGGCCGACGGCGAGCCGATCGCCCCCTCGCCGACTGTCGACCAGGCCGTGAACGGCGGCTATAGCTGGCTGAAGATCGAGTGCTCGCGCTGCAAGACGCGGCGGAACGTCGAGCTCGCCGAACTTTCCCACCCTCCGACGACCTTCGTCCACGACCTGGCCGGCCGGCTCCGCTGCAGCAAGTGCGCCAAGGCCAACCGCCGCCCATCGGCGACACTGCTGCAGTTGGCACAGCGCGGTCGCCATCCGGATCCTGGGACCTGAATGTGTAATCTCTATTCGATCACCACCAATCAAGCCGCGATCAGCGCGCTATTCCGGGTCGTCAACCGCTACGTCGGCAACCTCGCGCCGATGCCCGGGGTGTTTCCGGACTACACGGCGCCGATCGTCCGGACCGGCGCCGACGGCCGCGAGTTCGCGCTGGGGCATGCCGTCGTCGTCGAAGGCGCTGATGGATGCCACCAAGAAGCGTGCCGAGAAGCTGCAAGCGAAGGGTAAGACCGTCGATTTCAAGGAATTGCTGCGGATGGAGCCGGATTCCGGCACGACCAACATCCGCAACGTGAGGCAAACATTGGACGCGGTGGCTGGGTCCGGAGCACCGCTGCGCGGTGCCGTTCAACTCGTTCAGCGAGTTCAACAAAGCCGAAGGCGGCGACGTCTGGTTCGCGCTCGACGAGACCCGTCCGCTCGCCTGCTTCGCCGGCATCTGGACCAACTGGACGTCGGTCCGGAAGGTCAAGGAGGGCGAGACCACCAACGACCTTTACGCGTTCCTGACGACCGAGCCGAACGTCGAGGTCGGCGCCGTGCACCCGAAGGCGATGCCCGTGATCCTGACAACGCGCGACGAAGTCGAGACCTGGATGACCGCCCCCGCGGACGAGGCCCTGAAGCTGCAGCGCCCGCTTCCGGACGGGGCGCTCAGAATCGTCGCCCGCGGCTCGAAGGAAGACCCCGCGGCGGGAAGGTAGCGTTCTGCACGCGCGGCGGGAACAGGTGGACAAGCCCTGGCGCTCTCGATTGCGAATCCCTGCTCCGTGCTAACCGCTCGGAACAAGCAGGTGGGCAGAAGGATTCGTCCTCGCAGGAGTGATCTGGATGCTTATGACGAAGGAACGACGGCCGGCGGTACAGACGCTGCGAGGCTGGGCGATCAACGTGTTGCAGGACGCCGGCGCGATCCACGAATGCGAGGAGCATGGCTGGGCCAAGGACAAAGCGGACCCTCACGCCCGCGGACGCGCCATCGATCTCGCTCGGCAGCGTCCTCCGTCCGGTCTTTCTCCGGGAACAAGCGGTTGCCGAGATCCGGGACGTCCTGGACTCGATCAGCGATACCTGCCCGGAATGCCAGCCGCTTAGCGGTCGACATGTGCCGGATCTCTCTCGCCTTTGGCGGACATAGATGCCGCCTCTTCGATAGCCGCCATCAAATCCGAGGTTGCGGACTGCTGGATCATATGCCCTGCTCCGGCGATACGTCGCAACCTGCTCTGCTCGACCTTGTCACGCAATCGCGCGGATTGCTCGAATTCGATCAAGCGGTCGTCCTCACCCGCGATTATGACGGTCGGCACTGTGAGTTCGCTGTAGGTTTTTGAAGCTGCAAGGGCGATGGGGACCATCATTGCGGCTTCTTCAGCGCTGGCGCGGAGTTGAGACGGCCGAACAGCCATCTCGACCGGAAAGCCGGCGAACTTCTCCGGGACGCTTTGCGGTCCGAATATCTTGCGCATGAGTCCGGGCCACATCAGTCGGGCGACGAGCGGCGAGATTGTGTTACTGACGATGTCCCCAAGCCCCGGTACCGCAGGCACGGACGGCGTGGCCAGATCGACCCTGGGATTCGGAAAGTAGTATCCGGACGCCAACACCAGCGCTTCGACGAACGAGGGGTGCCTTATGGCCAAGGCAATCGCCACCGAGGCTGCCCAAGAATGCCCGAGCACAATCGCTCCCCGGATGCCGAGTCGCTCGAGAGCCTTTTGGAATAAGTCCGCCTGTTCGTCCGGTCCCCAAACGATACTGCGGGGTCGCGAGCTGTGGCCAAAGCCCGGGCGGTCGAACGCGACTACCCTGTAATCCTTGGCAGCGAGGTCGATCAGGCCGCTCGATTGAAAATCCTGGATCATGCTCCCATTGCCGTGAAAAAGGACAAGCGGACGGCCGCTACCGCGTTCCATGTAGTGGAGCCGAACGCCGTCGATATCGATAAATCTGCCCTGCGGCGGATTCTCGCGTTCCGCCTTGCGCGCGAAATACCGGTTTACGAGCGCCGTCGCCGCCAGAAGAGCCGCTGCGCCAGCAACCATCGCGACCGCGGGCCGTCGCCGGAGCGCGCTCTGGAAATCAGACAAAAACGATGGAGAACTTGTGCGCTCTAGAGCCATGTGCGGTGCCTCGGGATGGTCCGCACGATGACGTCGCCAGCGCGGAATGGAACAGGTGATCGGCAACACCCTTCGGCTTTCTACGTTCCTGCGCCGCTGGCCGCATAATCCGTCGTAGCATCGAAGAAGGATCCACAATCATCTCGACCTGATTGCGCAATCACGATCACGACCTTGGGGGTCGGGTGCGGAGGTTGCTCGATATGCGAGGGGCCGGTACCCAGAGTTGAGCATTGTCTGATGTCCGGCTGCGCTTTGGTGCGTAGCGACGCGACTTTCCTGCTGAAGCCGTTTTCGCCGGCGACCTCCTCAAGCCTTTCGACAATAAATACCTTGAGCAGGTTACGGCCCGGCTTAGATGGTCCGACGGCTTCGACCGGCCACCAATCCGTACACGAAGAGTACGATGATGGCGCAGACCTCGTCGAGACTCGGATTCGCCATCCGCCATAGCCGCCGCGGACGGCCGAAGCCGAGCAACGCTACTACGCCCTGCTGGAACAACCCGCCATGGCGGCATAACTTAAACCAAATGGCCTCCGCAATCCCGGGGCGGTTCAGTCATGGGGATGCTCCTGTCTTGAGCGAGGTTTGCCAACTCCTCATCTTCAAGACAGGACGCCCCACAGCGCTATCCTGTTTGCTGGGCCGCCGGCCGCGGCGCCCTACCGCGCGAGCGGTTTAGTCCTTTGACCCTAAGCGGTCGTCGCGATGACCAGGGGCCGTTCTTAGTGGAGCGCTGACAGCGCGCACAGCGTCGCCGAAGCAGATCTGCTTCGCTGCACTGCTTCGAAGAGCCTGATCACGTATCGGGGAGCGCGAGCTGGGCACCTAGATGATGCGCTGATGTTGTACGCGGAATAACTCGGAAGCGTCGCCGCGGGCGTCGCGACGACTCTTCAGTGTTCACAGCACATTAGGGCGACTTGGCCCTTTCACGGGCTGCTTGGACTGCATCCATACCGGTCTGCCTGATCCGATCCAGAGCCTCGGCGCCTGTATCGGAGACCTCGGCCAACAGCGATTCGGAACTTTCGCGCAACGCCTGCGAGACGGCACCTACACGGGTCTTCAGGTCGGTCTTCACATCATCGCTGGTTTTTCCGACATACTCATTCTCGATGTCTGTTGTTCGAGACGCCCCTGCGATTGCGGCGCCGATTGCCAAGCCGACGACGCCAAGCACCAGCGGCTGCTTTTCGAACACATCAGACAATGACGACTTTGCTTTTGAGACGGCTTCGCCGCCCGGAACCTGGTCGCCCAATTTGGCGAAGCCGTCCCGCACCATCTCTACGCCGTCCTCGAACTGAGCCCTCATCTTGTCCGCGGTCCCTGACAGAACGCCGGACGCCGCTGACCGCAACGTATCGCTGCCATCGAGTGACCCTTCGTGATCCATTTCGGGCGCCGTGGGAGGCGCCGCAGTGCGCTGGAGCGCCGATGCCGCAGTCCGCATCGTGCTCACCCCGCCATCGACAACACCGGACGCGGCAGCCGCCGTGGACCGAGCCGCGCCCTTGATCCTGTCGTCACCAGCCATAAGCCACAGCGCGCCGCCTCCAATAAGGACGGCGGCAAGGGGATTTTCCTTGGCCGCTGCGACCAGATGGTCGAAAAAGCCAGTTTGCGTGCTGCTCATCGGACCATTCCCTTCACAGTGTCCTTGTCCTTTTCCAACTGCCGGATGGTCTCCCGCGGCGCAAGATTACGGGCATCCAGCCGGTTGATGCCGACCGCAAACAGCACGCCCGCAATGGCGCCAGCGACCATCGCGGATGTCAGGTAGGAAAGCGGTTGCGACCATCCCGCGGAGATCAACGCCGCCGACAGCGCGAACAGCGCCATCACAATGGCGGGGATCACCAGAAGGGCGCCACCGGCAATGAGGCCTGCTGCTCCCGTTATCTTCTGCACTCTGTCGCTGAGTTCAGCCTTGGCCAAGTCGATCTCGTTCTGGAACAGCTTGGCGAACTGACCCATCGCGTCGGCTACCAGCGTGGAGATGGTCCGAAGATCGTTCTGGCTTGTCTTGATATCATGCTGAATGGTCATGACACCCTCCCGCCTTTGAAGGACGTCGTTCGCTGGGGACCGTTGCCGGATGCCGATGAGCCCTGCATTGACGCGTGTCCGGTTCGGGTGGAAGACGTGGATCCGCGCCATTCGTCGCCCTGCGTCGAGGACGTTCCACTGTTCATTCCAGGTCGCGATGAAGGCGAGTCACCGCCGGAGGCCTTCAAGAAGCGGACGGCGGCGAAACCGGCGAGCACCGAGATGCCAAGGAAAGCGGCTGGCTGGCGCTTCGCGAAATCGGTTGCGCCGTCGAGGAGATCGCGGAGGCTGCCGTTGCGGATCTTCTCGGCGGCATCTTCAACATAGTCCGCGGCGGAGTTGATGCCGCGGGCGGCAAAAGGCACGTCGCTCTCGAAGGCGCGAGCCGCTTCGCGAACATTGCCGGCAAGTCGCTCAATGAACTCGGCTCCAGACCGCTGCTGCTCGCGTGCCTGGCCGCGAATCTGGTCCATGGTCCCCGAAGCGAGGTCCTTGGCCGCATCCCCCGCTTCCTTGAACTTGTCCTGTGCGACGTCAGCCGTTGCCTGAAAGGCCTCGTCGGCCCGCTGCTTCACAGTCGCTCCAGCCTCCGCCATTTGGTCCTTCAGGTTCTTGGGAGAACCCGCGTCCCGATCTTGATTTGAATTTGTGCCTCTGCTCAGGTCTAGATCGCTCATGGTGCGTTCCTTCAGGTATCGGAATTGCGGGAGGGATTGAAAGCGGCTCCGACGACGTCGTCGGCGGCTGTCTTGAGCGAGTCAGCGAGGTTCTGAGTCATGCGGCTGGCATGCTCACCGAGACCGGCGTCAGCAACTCTGTTTGTTGCCGCGTCGGCTGCCGACATTGCGGCATCTTTTGCCGCGTCAAATCCGGATTGAGCGGCCTCCGCGGCGGCCCGCTTCACGCCGTCGCTCCCCTGCCCCATTGCCTTGGCTTCAACCTTGGTTTCCGGAAGAGCGGCTGCGATGATGGCTCCGATCGCCACGCCAAGACCGGCGATCAGCGCGGCATTATCGCTGATAATCGCGCGAGCTTGTTCGGGCGCTCTCCCGGCCGCGTTCTTCGCTGCGGAGGCACTGTCCTTCGCCGCATCCACCCCGCTCTTGAGCTTCTCGCCGATCGTATCGGCGGCCTCGGTGGCCCGCGCCCGCAAATCCGCCGCCACGCCGGCAGTCGAATCTTGCGCGGAATCGGCCATGCTGGCCGCCTGAATCCGGGC
The DNA here is from genome assembly GCF_040547985.1 of Bradyrhizobium sp. LB14.3. Taxonomy (NCBI): domain Bacteria; kingdom Pseudomonadati; phylum Pseudomonadota; class Alphaproteobacteria; order Hyphomicrobiales; family Nitrobacteraceae; genus Bradyrhizobium; species Bradyrhizobium sp. LB14.3. Next base: position 5,778 of record NZ_JBEPQT010000039.1, on the reverse strand, counting down.
GGAAGATAGTTGATCGGTGAAATCGCCTTGCATAGCGCGCGCTCGGCCCGCCATGTCCTCGAAAACCTCGCCCGCCTTGTCCATCGCAGGGCCGGAAACCTCGGCGGCGCGGTCTCGCACAGTCTTTGAGGTGAGCGCCAGACCGGCACCGATCATCAAAAGCGGCAGGGGGACGCCGCGTGCCATTCGCAGGAGTGGAACGGCCATGGCCGTGCCGGCGGCCACCGAGCGCATAGGGTTGTCCATGATCTGCTGTTTCAGTCCGTCGACCCAGCTCTTTGTCGTGTGGGTGACGTAGTCGGATACTTCCGACTTGATGTGCTGCGGCGACACCTTGTGGCGGATGTCATCGGCCGTCTCCGAGACCTGCTCTTTCAGCCGATCGACCGTAGCGGCCAACTCAGCGCGATTTCGCTCGGACTCACGTCTTAATTCCTCCACGGACCGCATCATCGCATCACCCTCTCTCGCTTTTCGGATTTCTTGTAATCGAACTCACGGTTTTTTGAATTGTTCCTAGTGACCCGCTCCGGCGGTGCATTCCATTCGCAGAGCGCACTTCGCACGGGCGAGAGCGCGATCTGATCTTCGCCAAACGCGAGACTGCAATACAACTCAGGAGGTGTTAGTGGCAGCTCAGACGCGAGTAGATATCAGCCAACCGGCGCAGACGACCGCATGGCCTGTGCTGCTGTGCGGCCCGGGCGTCGACCTTCATGGGGAGAGATCCGGGTCCGTCGTCGTGCACCGCTACTGCACGCCCTTATTGTCAGATGCAGCTCAATTCTGGGGCCGACTAGGATCGAAATAGCGGAGCTACGATTGAGGGTCCAACTGGGCCGAGCTCCAAGAACGAAGGAACGACAGCCGATCTCCGGTCAGCAAGAGTGGCGCACATGGGCGCTGGACGATCGCCAGCAGCAGACTAGTCAGTCGCACTCGCCGGATCGGCGGCAGCAATCTGCAGTCCCGCCCCGTTGAGAGCCTCCGCAATTTGCTTCGCGAGCAGCTTGGCTTCTTCAATTCCAATTTTCGCGTCTGGGTGATGTGCAAGAAACGCGCAAATCGTCGTGGAGATGATTGTATTCACCTGGTGCGGATCAATCATTTTACGGCACTCGAAAATGCGAACTGCTTTATCGGATCGGCGGCTGCATCACCGGAAGAGCAAAGCGGTCATCGCAAGCCAAAAAACGAGAGAATGGCCGCGACTACAACTATTAGTCCTATGAGGTAAATCAGGCCGTTCATCACAAGAAACCTTCTGGCTCGGTTGAACTAACGTTATTTGAAGGTCCCAAGCCCGATTTTCGCATTGCGTGGCTGAACGGCCGTTAAATTTTCGACATCAACTTCCTTTTCGATCGCCGATAAGGAGTTACCGATCTTGTCGACGATCCTGACCAAATCGGGGTGATGCGAAACCGCTTTCGAACTGACTTTACCTGCTCTGCGCTCGCGAGATCGCGCGTCGTGCGAATAGGCCGTGGCGGTCTTGAGCATAGCATGAGCAGATCTCCTGACTAAGTAAGATCAGCGAGGTCCCTTTTGTTCCGATGAGCAACAATCACGCGTGCAATTCATCAACTTGTTCGGCCCCTGATGCACACCTCGATGTCCGGTGTTGGCCCGTCTGCGACCTCATCCGCTCTTCGGCCGCTGTTGCCGGTAAACCGGACATCAGCCGGCCAGCCGCTAATAGTACATGCCCTAGCGTGCAAAAAGGACAGCGCCGCGCTCCTATCGCTTGCCGAGGAGCCTGATATTTTGTCGCCTAAACTCTGATCGATATTTTTTGAAGGCGCTGCCAATTTGTTTGTGCCCCGGTGGGGAGTTTTCATGCAAAGAGATTTAGAGTGCGAAAAGCGTAACGCGGCCAGTGCCGCTGAGGTGGAAGAGTTCGCCGCCGAGCCTGTAGCGACCCGCAGACCGGTAGCTGCAAACGATAAAAATGAGGGCGGGCCATGGCTGCTCGTTGCATTTCCTGACGATTGGTTCGCGACGTGTTGAAACATGGTCCAACACGGGGCCAGCGCCTCGGCGCGGGTGGCGTCGCGGCGGATCATTGGTTAGGGCTTACCCGTCTTCCCCGACGTGTCAGCGACGAAGCTGGCCAAGTTGGCCGCCTTCGCCTTTCCGCCGCCGGCCTTGCCGGTGCGGCTGCCCTGCCGCGCCTCCCTCCGGATGCACCGCTTCATAAATCTGCCTTTCGCTTCGCGATCAGCTTCGCCCGTTGCGCCGGCGCCAGGTCGCGGCGGATCAGGTTTTCGTCGATGTCAGCGAGCCAGACAACCGCTGACTACAAGAAGGCACAATGAATTTGCCGAGAGCAGGAACACTATTCACCGGGGCGAGGTTTGTCTTCATCAGAGGCTAGGCATTGCGGAGTTCTCTTCCATGGCTACCCAGATCGTGATGGACCACACAGGTGACAGCAGGCATTTCTTTGAGCAAGACCACCCCAAACAGCTCGCCCAGGCTGAGCGGCGCTTCAACAAGTTCATCGGCCAGGGATTTACCGCTGCCACTCGGACGGCGGCCGGCGATCTCGAGGTGATACGGTCATTTGATCCAACCGCGGAGGAAACGCTGTTTTATCCGCGCCTGGTCGGCGGTTAGAACGGTCGCAGCACGGAACATGTTTTTGTTCAGACGCAACGGCGTCGCCCGGGGAGCGAGTTTGCGTGCCCTGCGTGCGCTGTATCGGAGCTTCAACGAGCAAAATGGCCCGGACGCGAGTGCGCGTCGTCTTTTGCGAGAATGGTTATCTGCAGGGCAACGCGCGCAGTTTGATGCCAATGGTTTTTTCGAAGTCACTGGCTCTCTTACCGGCCGGAGATACCGAATCCATCAGGGCACCATGAGTAATGTTTTGGAGCTGGATGAGGCACTGGAGCCTAAGATGGGGTGGTGCTTCGTTCCCGAACGGAGCTTGGCAGTTGGCGATGTGATGCTCGCTCAGAAGATCGCGCTCGAAACCGACGAAGCCGCAGTTCTCGCGATCGCAAAGCCGTTTTCTCCGAGACTGCCCTTTGTGCCTCGAGCAGTGCGGCGCGCTCACTAGATCTGATCATGGGCGGGGCCGTCGCTTGTGACGGCGGCAGCCCCTCGCCGCGAAGGCGCCAGTACGCGAGACGAGGACGACTTGGCGACTGCATCGAGCATCGGCGCTGGGCCAGATCGACGCAAGAACGTCCGTGCGTTAGCGTTACTTGGGCTGCTTAACGGCGTCTGATGGCTTTGCGGGTGGGGACCGGGAGGCGATCGCTTCAACCTTTTGTAGCGTTCGTGCGAACTCAGACCGCAGATGTTGGGCGTGCGCGACGTCCCTCGGCTCTGAGAGAAACGCGATCTTCACGAGGAAGCGGTTCAACAGCGACGCTATTCGAAGATTGTCGGAGTGTTGCGAACGCAGTGCGGTGAGTTGCCGACGCATCTCGACGAGATCAAGCGGTTCGTGGTCCGGCTGGTTTGTCAAACGAAACTGCCTGCAATCAAACGAAGCCGACGCGCCGAATATTATGGCGCGCCGACTTCGCCATGGGTGGTCCCGGACGGGGGCAATGTCCGATGTGCCAAGGTAACCCGCGGAAGGCTCGTCGCAATCTGAGGTTCAGATTAAGCTTGATATGCAGGGTGGAAGTTAATTCGGGAACCGAGAGGACGCGCCGAAGGTGCTGAGCCGGTGAATGCTAAGAAGGAACGTCTAGGCCAGTGTGGGAATTCCTTGGCTGAGCAACAGCTGCGAAAATTCGATGCGTTGCTATATCTTCACTCTCGACGACTGGGGCAAGACACTCGATGTGCAGGAGATCGAGTGCGGCAGTCCGGAAGAAGCTCTTCAGCTTGGTTCTGCCGGGGTGGCGAACGAACCGATCGAAGTGTGGTGTGGCCCCCGCTCGGTCGGTTTGAGCCAGAGCGAAGGTAAGGGAGACCGCTGCCGCGCCTCCGCGCACTCTTAACCTTGGCCGAGCGCCGCCTTCATGAAGGCGAGCAACACATCAGCCAGCAAGAGACGCTGATAAACCGACTCAAGCGCGAGGGACGCGATCTTGCTCTCGCGCTTTCCGTCCTCGACACCCTGATTGAGACTCAAAAGCTCATTTACAGGAGCGGGATTTGATCGTTGCCGAAGTGGCAAAGCGATTTGGATGAAGATGCTCGCAGTCACAGATCACGATCACGGCCAAACGTTCTTGACAGCCCTCCGTCCTGTACACCACCCGTGGGGCAGCCCGTCTACGCCATCCCGCAGGCGACGACGACCCGCCGTCTTCCTCTTGAGGATCGCCGATGTCGAATGCGCCTAGCCGGTAATCTTCGCCAACCGATTGCTCTGTCGTCGGCGCCACAATCAAAGCGAACGTCGCGTCGGGATAGTCCACACTTCGATGTCGTCTGCCGTGACGGTTAGATAGCCGAAGAAGCACCTGTATCGACCAGGCGCCGTCATGCGGGCGATCTTGTCCCAATTGATCTTGTTAACGCGCACGCGCTAGCTCCAATCGTTTTCGGGCAGCGAGCCGGGCGGCGGTTTGAGTTCTTCTAGGCCGGCTTCGATAATTGCTATTTCGTCTTGGACGGCCCGTACAGCGTTCGCGGGATTGATGCCGGAGACGGCGTGTAGTTCGCCGAGAACCTTGCGCCGATGCGCGAGCAAGTCCGTCAAGGCACGTCGGTCCCGCACCTTCACGTAGCCGGCGACGATCATTTCCATGGCTGTTGGCACAGCGTTGCCTCCTCTCCGCGCCAAACCTGATCCACTGCCGCGCGTGCGGTTATCCCCGCTCCCACGGCAAGAACGCGGGCCAAGTTTACGGCCTAATACTGGGTACTGTCGCAGGGCCGCGATCCGTCAGGGTCGTTCCACTCGGACGTCAGGGCCCTCGAGCAATCCTTGGTGCCTGCTCCTACCGCCGATTGAACGAGCTTTATCCCCTTTCACCAGTTACGCCCGCCGAGCACCCTGCCCTTGTTGTGATGGGTGTGGGGCTTCTTCAGCGCGTCTCGCTGCTCACACAGGGTGTCGATCTTGCCTAGCATCCGCGAGAGTATGGTCTCAGCCGACGCCATGGAGATCCCGGCCCGCTGGAGCTGGAGGATTTCCTTCCTTTGGCGCCCCACCTGCGTGCGCATGCGTTCATTTCCCGCCTGATGTAGTCCAGGTCCGGCATATGCGCCTCTCGTGGAATAATGGCATTAGAACGAAAAGAGCCGGATTCTTCAGGAACCTGAGTTTTTGGCGAAAGTTGTGGGCCCATGAAGCCGGCGAAAACATTCAAACAGCAGGCTCGTGTAGCCGAGAAGGCCGCTCAGGAGACGGCCGACGAATTCGTTTCTCGGCAGATGAAGGCCCTGGCCTCGGGATTTAGAGCGCAGGCCAAGGTTCTGAAGAAGAAAAAGAAGAAGGGAGGATGACGAAAGAATCTCTTCAGAACCAGGTCGACCGGGCCGAAGCCCTCGCCGCCCCGACGGCGGACGACGAGCTTCGCGAGACTCTTCTCAAGGCCGCCGGGGAATATCGAGACCAGCTCAACAGCGCGGCCCCCCAGCGCGCCGATGGGCTGGCCGCCATACTGAGGCTCTTCGAATAGCCAGGCACCGGCGTCTGGGCCGCGCCCCAAGACCGATGAGGAACAAGTCCAACTCGGTCGGAATTGCCGCTCTGAGCTGTCGGCATCCGTGCCGCCAGAAAGCCGCGTGGCGTCGACGCTGCTGCGGGACCTTCATCTTTAAGGAGATCAGCATTGAGCGACCGGACGGGCAATGAACCTGCAC
>NZ_JBEPQT010000038.1:0-43214 GCF_040547985.1 Bradyrhizobium sp. LB14.3 | reverse complement strand
CCGTTCAATCCTCCTTATCTCATTCCCCTGGTTGAGGTCGCCGGTGCAACACACACCAGCACAGAGGCGCTCGCCGCTGCGGAGGCGTTTTATCAGTCGATCGGGAAAATCGTGATCCGCATGGACCACGAGATTCCCGGCTTCATAGCCAACCACCTGCAGGCTGCGCTGGAGCGGGAAGCAATGCACCTGGTTGCTGAGGGCCACGCAACACCCCAGCAGATCGACGCCGCAGTGGTGCATGGTCTCGCCCCGCGCTGGAGCGCAATTGGCCCCTGCATGGTGCGCAACATGGGAAATCCCGCCGGAATCGGCGCGTATTTCGAGCGCTTTTATCAGGGTAGCGAACCGTCTCTCTCTCACGTGAAGCCGCCAGAGTTCACGCCCGAATTCATTCGGGCCATGGAGGAGGGGTGCCGCGCCATGTCCGGCGACCGCAGCAGGACCGAACTTGCGGCGGCGCGCGACAAGATGGTGATCGAGATTCTCCTAGCGCAGCGCCGCGAGGGACTGTCGAGCCACGGGATCTGAACGATCACGGCCAACGATGGGCGCCTGTTGCGATGCATAATCCTGGCAGGCGCCGTCGCGATGGCGCTACCACCACTTCGGCGAAAACGATCTCCCTAGCCTTCGCCCTGCGGATCGTATGGAAGAGTATCAACACAGGAGTTGTTAATGTCAGAGAAGGTTATCATCACGTGCGCTGTGACCGGCGGAAATTCAGCCGTTGTTGCGAAACACCCAAAGATTCCCATCACCCCATCACAAATCGCCGATGCGGCTCTAGACGCTGCGAAGGCTGGGGCGGCGGTCGTTCACATTCATGTCCGCGACCCAGAGACCGGAGCCCCATCGAATCGGTTTGACCTCTATGAAAAGGTCGTCAAGAAGCTTCGGGATGCATCCACCGACGTCATAATCAATTTGACGAGCGGAATGGATGGCGAACTGGTGCTCGATTCGATCGAGCCGACAAAGATTGGCGGAACAAGTACACTAAAAACGCCCTTGGGGCGCTGTCTTCATGCCGTCAAACTTCAACCTGAGATCAGCAGCTTGGATTGCGGCACGATGGCGTTCGGGGAACGCATATTCGTCGCACGTATGTCGGACCTGCGAGAACTCGCCAAGCTCATGCGAGAAGCAGGCGTGAAGCCCGAGTTGGAATGTTTCGATCTGGGCCATATTGAAACTGCCAAGAGACTCATATCGGAACAACTGATCGAGGCGCCGCCGCTTTTCCAATTCTGTCTCAGCACAGGCTATGGCGCGCCCGGCGTTCCAATCGCTCTCCAGGCCATGCGAGAAATTCTACCTCCGGGCGCCGTCTGGGGTGGATTCGGCTGTGGTCCAGACGAAATGCGAATGGTCGGACAGTTGGTCAACATGGGCGGCCACGTCAGAGTGGGATTAGAGGATAACATTTATCTTCGACGTGGCGTGCTCGCCTCCAACGCCGAACTCGTCGAAAATGCGGTTGGCATCATCGAGCGCATGGGCGGCAGCGTCGCCACACCTGCTGAGGCGCGGGTAATTCTTGGTCTCAAGAAGCGCGGTTGAACACACGAGGTCCGGCATGGCTTATCCCGTGCCGGATCGACTAGTCAGGCGGCACGACTATCAAAAGGGACACTTTCGCCTCGAAAATTGCCATGACACGCGCGAGTTGGATAGATGGCTTGGAGCCTATCTTCACGGTGGGCGTGCTATGATGAGCAGCCTAGAGTCGTGCCTCTCTCACCGTCAGCAACCCCTCTAAGGCTCTGAAGGCCGCATGCGCCACAGTTTTCGCGTGTTTCATCGATCCTGAAGTGAGCAGCTTGTATTCCGGCAAAAGAAAGCGAGACTCCGCAGAAGTCCACCACCAAAGCAGAACAGATGCAGCTATTCATCCTGGATTTTCCTTAAGGTGCCTCAGTGACCTGCCTCCGAAGTTTCATCCAGTGGCGATTAGAGCCTCAGCGGATGTTACGCCGTTTGGCGCGGGGTGAGCAACGTGCGATCGGCGGAGCTGGTCGGGGTTGCGCAGCCGGTCGCACGTTGCGGTGAGGTTGGCGGCATAGGCCGCAGGCGTCAGGTAGCCCAGCGAAGAATGCGGGCGTTGGCTGTTGTAGTCGGCGGCCCAAGCGGCAATTCTGGCCCGGGCGTGATCGAGGCCTAAGAACAGAGTTTCGTTGAGAAGCTCGTCGCGCATCCGGCCGTTGAAGCTTTCACAGAAGCCGTTCTGCATCGGCTTTCCCGGTGCGATGAAGTGCCAGGCGATCTGGTGGTCTTCCGACCAGGTCAGCATGGCGTTGCAGGTGAACTCGGTGCCGTTGTCCGAGACGATCATGCCAGGCTTGCCGCGACGGGCGATCAGCGCCGTCAGTTCGCGCGCCACCCGCCGTCCCGGGAGCGAGGTGTCGGGGATTGCCGCCAGGCATTCCCGGGTCACGTCATCGACGATGTTCAGGATCCGGAAGCGGCGACCACTGGCGAACTGGTCATGGACAAAATCCAGCGACCAACGGGCATTCGGCCGAGCCTCGACCAGGATTGGCGCCCGAACACCCACCGCGCGGCGGCGGGTCCGGCGCTTGCGGACGCTGAGGCCTTCCTCCCGATAGAGACGGTAGATTCGGTTTAGCCCGGACGGCTCGCCATGTTGGCGCAGCAGGACGAACAGCCGGCGATAGCCGAAGCGCCTGCGAGCATTGGCAAGCTCGCGCAATTGGACGCGCAGTTCGGTATCCGGCGGCCGGCACGACCGATAGCGGATCATCTTGCGGTCGGCGCTAACGATTGAGCAGGCCCGCCGCTCTGACAGGCCCAGTTCGGCCTGCAGATGCGCGACAGCCTCGCGCTTGGCGACGGGCCCTACCATTTTTTTGACAGAAGCTCGCGCAACGCGGCGGCATCCAACATCTGCTCGGCCAGTAGCTTCTTCAGCTTGGCGTTCTCGTCCTCAAGCTGCCGCAGCCGCTTGGCCTCCGAAACGTCCATCCCGCCGAATTTGGCCTTCCAATTGTACAGCGTCCCTTCCGAGATGCCGTGCTTACGCGCCAAATCGGCCGCCTTCGCACCGGCCTCATGTTCGCGCAGCACACCGATAATCTGTTCTTCCGTAAACCTGGCTCGCTTCATCTGTCCGTCCTTCAGAAGGCCGGACTCTAACTTCAACCGGAGGAAATCGGCAGGGGCAGGTCATCAGCAATACCACGTACGGCAAGACCGATCGACGAGCATTTGGTTGCGAATGAGAAATCTCGATTCAATCGCCGAGACACCTTGCGGGCTGCGGCTATGGCGATTCCAGCAACCGCTCCATTCACGACGACCTTTGCCAATCCCGCGAATGTGGTCTCGGCTTGCCGCCAGGCGCCCTGATGCCAAGATCAATCTCGACCACATCGGGAATCGTTGGCTGGCACGGCGGGTCCAGTGATCTTGCTCAAAGGCAACGTGATGACGTGCGTGTCGGCAACCGTCGCGTTCGGCGGGACCTATGCTGATCTTCTGCTGCCCGAAAGCATTTTCCTTGGGTACTCTTTTCGCGCGCATGGCCCGGTGTTTTCGCCTGGGATCCCAGAGCAGACTCGACACAATCCCAGTATCCAACTGTTGCGTGCATAGCGGAGAGAACGATGGATGACGCAAGTCACCCGGATCGACTGGAACAGATCCATCAGCAGACAGTATTCGTCGACGTGCATGCCCACCCGAGCGGGTTCTGCTGGCCCGGCGTGCCGCGCATAGGGTCCGACGAGATCGATCGATATCGCCGTAGCCTGATGGACCTCGTCGTCTGCAGCCTCGTGGGCGACGCGACGTATAGCTGCGTGAAGCGCGACGAATCCGGCCAATATCCCCCCGGGTCCGGGGCCGCTTTCCGGGGTCGGTACCGCCCCAAGCCGGGGGAGGCTTTCGCGCTCGACCTTGATCGGCTATCGGCGATCCTGAAGACGATTGAGGACGTCGACGCTGTCCTTGCGGACAGCCCGGCGGCTGTGCGAGCGGCCAAGCGCGAAGGGAAACTCGCGTTGCTGCCGGCTCTAGAGGGGGCAGACAGTCTGGAAGGGATCATCGACAACCTGCACGAGTTCCACCGGCGCGGTTTGCGACTCCTCCAATTGGTCCACATGCGTGCGAACGAAGTCGGGCACGTCCAGACATTCCCATACTCACCTGGGGGCCTGACCCCTTTTGGGCGCGAGGTCGTGCGCGAGTGCAATGAACTTGGGATGGTCATCGACCTGGCACATGCCAACACCGAGATCATCATGGACACCCTCGCGCTCTCCTCCCACCCCATGATCTGCAGCCACACTGGCGTTCGGAGCCTCTATAACGGGCAAGAACAGACTGGCTTTGATCGCTTTCTGGCGGACGAAGAAATCCGGGCCATTGCGGCCAAGGGCGGTGTCATTGGCATGATCCTCGTCCGCGAGTGGATGCCTCGCTTGAGTGACCTCGTGCGCCACTGCAATCACGTCAGGCGGCTCGTCGGCATCGATCACCTCGGCATCGGCAGCGACCTTCTCCGCGAGGTGGGAGGTGCTTTCCCGCCCGAATACATGTTTGAATTCGGCGAAGAAGCGAACTTCCGTGTCATTGCTAATGGCTTGTTGGCGGAGGGCTACTCAGTTGAGGAAGTGGGGAAGGTGATGGGCGGCAACTTCTTCCGCGTCTGGGAGCATGTGGCTGGGACACACTGACCTGGGAATCTCCTACAGTTGATGCACGGGTGAGACGCTCGGTCCGCTGTGGAGAGGGTCCTGATCGCGATCGAGCGCCCGCTCGTAATCATTCTCACGCTAAGCAGGAACGCCGATTACGCGATTGTGCACATCTAGTCCCTTCATCTGCTCACCTGTTCACACGCGCGACCCGCCAGTCCAGACTTTTCAAAGACTGGTGCGAGTGTCCGTGACGATGGGACGATCCGACTCGCCGCACGCGTCGGTGAGTTCGGCCGCTCGTTGCGCGCCGCGGTTAAGACGCCAAGAAACACTGGGTCTGTCGAGTTGCGCGCCGCTGACGCGGTCACAGGCGCCGGCGCCAGGCAACGGCTGATGCTCTGCCTGAGCGACTTTTCGCGACGTTGCGTCGTAAAGCTGCTCAGACAGCGCAAGTACGTTCGAAATGGCTCGACAGCGATCAAAGCTCGGTGAAAATCTGCGCGACGATAAGATTAGCATTCCTGCAAGCTTATCAGCTCCTCTTAGTTTTTCGTATGTCGAGTGTCGACAGTTAGGGAAAGGTAACGGCCAAATGGGTAAGCAGATTCCTTGTAGCCCAGCCCGTTGGGCTGGCGATTTGTTGAATGTGGCGGGCCAATTGGGTACTGCGCCCGGGGGGCTCGTAACCGCCGACGGTGACCGGGCGGCGCAAGTTGCTGCACAGACCCGGCAGGCACTAAAGAATCTCCTGGAGATCGTTGAGGCTAACGGGCTCACCTCCGCAGACATTGTCAAGGCAACCGTTTATCTGGTGAAGTGGAGCGATTACGAGGCGATGCACGCCGAATACACAAAAGTGTTCCCTTCCTCGACGGACGACAATCCGCCGGCTCGAATGACGATGGCCGTACATGAGTTGTGGAATGGTGCTCTCGTTGAGATCGATTGCTGGGCTTACCGGAACAGGGCGCGGTAAGAGATCCCGCCCGATCACATAGCGGCCGGCGAGTTAAAGGGATCGAGCACGCCTTCATTGTCGGGGCCAATCGTCCTAAACCGACCGAGGCTGAAATTTCCACTCACAAAATCGAACACATACGAACTTGCGCTAACCGTCCTGCTCGGCTCCCGTGTTCACGATAACGTTCTATGAGGCCCAGCTAGCCAATGTCGGCCGAGTCGCCCCAGCGTACAAACCGAAGCGCCTATCAAAAGCACCTTTGGCCGAGGCTGCTATTGAAGTATCAGGCCTATGCGAGGACAAGCTGAGCGGGAGACCTATGAATGAGTAGGGCGAGAGTCCAGAAAATCGATCAATAGCGCCCGCAAGTTTTACTCATCCGCAATTACTCTTACTGTCCGCGGGGCCCAACGGGGACCCTGGTCATGCATCCGAGTTAGACCGGCTTCAGGCGAGAGGATACCCTGGACAACAATGCCTTTAGGCGATTTTTAGGGCACATACTCGGCGCCGGTTCTCTAAAATAGCTCAAGGCGAACTGGGATGCATAAAACGATTTTGATAGTGGCCGTCGTTCTAGCTTTCTTAACCGCAGCGCATCACTCGGCCGCGGTGGCTGCAAACAATCACTGTTAGCGCCCCTTACGCGCAGGCGTTCTGCCGATTTCAGAGCATGCCGGCCGCTCGTTAATTGCATAAGGCTCCGGTTGGCCGCCAGTGCCGCGTTGGAGCGAAACCAGGAGGGTAACTCATGAACGGCTCAAGCAATGATAAACATGGACGCTGCGAGTTTAGCCGCCGGAATCTATTGTGGGCTGCTGCTTCAGCCATGGCCATTCCCGCAGTCTCGCGATCCACGATTGCCTTTGCTCAGGAGAAGCTCGCAGGAGGCGGCCAAGTAGTGGCGTATTCCACGGGCGGCGCGTTTACCCAGGGCATTCGCAAAAATGTGTTCGAGCCCTTCACCGAAGCAACTGGAATCAAGGTGATAGACGTAATTGCTGACGTTGCGGAACCTCAGGTCAAGGCCATGAACCAGGCCGGACGCGTTGATTGGGACACGGCCTTCATACAAGGATCCATTTTTCCGCCCATGGACCAAGCGGGCATGTTCCTGCCGATTGACTACAGCCTCTGGGACGCCGAGTCCCTCGAGGGCGTACCCCAAGCAGTCCGTCTGAAGGACGCTGTCCCGGACATCGCGTCGGCCAACCTGATCACCTATGACAAGCGCGTGTTTGGAGAGAATGGTCCTAAAAGCTGGGCCGATTTCTGGAACGTCAAAGCCTTTCCTGGGCCGCGCGGCCTTGGCGGCTTGCCCTCAGCGGCAAAAAACAACATCGTGATTGCCTTACAAGCGGACGGGATCGCAAAGGCAGATGTCTGGCCGCTGACCGACGACAAAATCGAAAGGGCGTTAAAGAAGCTTGACGAACTCAGGCCGCACCTGACGAAGTGGTGGGCGGCCGCCGGCGAACCCAATCAGTTGCTCGTCAACCGCGAACTCGTAATGACAAGCAACTATGATGGTCGGGCGATCACAGCAATTCGTCAAGGCTTACCAATTCGAATGGTTTGGGATGGTGCATACGTGAATTACACGTATTGGACGGTGCTGAAAGGTGGCCCAAACAGCGAAAACGCGCAGAAGCTTCTGGCCTTTGTGAACAGAGCAAAAGTCGCCGCGGACTTTACATTAGGAACGGGATACCCTGGCCCAAACACAAATCAGCTCAAGCATTTGCCTTCTGATTTGGCTCCCCTGCTAAGCATCAATCCAGAGAATTCGTCGAGGGTGGTGCATGAAGATTCCGGTTGGCTCGCCGCCAAGCGCCCCGACGGCAAGACGAATCTTGACTACATTGGAGAACGCTGGCTCGCATGGCGGGTACAGCGTTGAACACGCAAATTGGGACCTGCTCTCACCTTCTCCAAGCGGAAGCGAAAGTCCCATCTCGTAGCCGCGCAGAAACACTGGGCATGATCATCTCTGTCGCTGAGCGACATTTGCGCCGCTTCTCCTGACGGAGAGGCGGCGGCAAAGTCCAGTTCGCCCGTTCGTCTTGATCGATACTTTGCGACTTCCTGCGCGAGCGAGCAACGTTTTCCGAGCGACCACAAGCGGCTCTACGACACGTCGAAAACAAACGCTGTGGGAGCGCTCGACGCCGAAAGCGCCGGAAGGCCTATTCATCCGCAGATTTGCTGCTTTCATGGATGATTTTTACCGTTTTTGTGCGTCGGGCGCCTCTACGATCAGGAAGTATCTGGTTCTGCCTCACGCGAAGAAGCGTTCTAACCGTGACCAGCACAGAGGTCAGCGAGTGCGATTCTGCTTGCTTCGATGCCAGCTTTCGAATGGAAAATGAAGGAGGGCCTTCATTGGGTAAACGTCCAATCCGAACAATCACTCGCCGCCGCGCTGTCGGCGTGATCACCGCCGGGCTCGCCGCACCTTTCGTGGGCCATTCGGCGGGTGCACAAATTGTCTGGCCAGAGCAGACGGGCGTCCCGGACGTCCTGAAAGGTTCGGGCGAGGTGCGCATCGCCACTTGGGGTGGTGCGTTGCAGGAGGCTGAGCAGAAGGCATATTTCGAACCGTTCGAGAAGCTGACCGGCATAAAGGTGCGCGCCGTCCCGGGCGCCGACCAGACGAAGGTCAAGGCTATGGTTGAAACCGGCAACGTTGAATGGGACATCGTACAACTCAGCAACGGGTCGATTATGAACCTGATGAAGTCCGGTGATTACTTTGAGAGAATCGACTACTCACTCGTCGACGATGGTGTCGGCAAGGAATACCGGTCGGAGTATGGACTGGAAATGTTGGTCTGGGCCAGCGTGATGGCCTACCGCACAGATGCATTCAACGGCGCCGCGCCTGGAAGCTGGACGGATTTCTGGGACGTCGGCAGATTTCCCGGAGCCCGCGCATTGTATGGGCTCGGCTCTGAGCATCCGGAATTGGAGTTCGCTCTAATGGCGGCTGGAGTACCCGCAGACAAGCTCTATCCGCTCGACGTCGACAAGGCTTTGACGAGCTATGACAAGATCAGAAAGAGCGTGACGAAATGGTGGACTACCGGCGCTCAGCCGACGCAGATGTTGACAGATCGCGAGGTTGTCATGACCACGGTCTGGAATGGCCGCATGGCCGCATTGCAGGAGCAAGGCGTGCCGGCGACGATCTGCTGGAACCAGGGGGTGGCTCGGCGCGACGGGTGGGGAGTTCCCAAAGGAGCCAAGAACAAGGCCAATGCGATGAAGTTCGTCGCCTATTCGACCATGGCAATTCCGCAGGCGCGTTTCGCGCTTTCCATACCATATGGCCCGGTCAATGAAGGTGCCTTTAAATACATCCCGCCAGAGCGAATGGCGTTGCTGCCGAGCGCGCCTGAGATCAAGAAACAACTTATCCCATACGACTACAATTGGTGGATTGCAAACCAAGATATGGCTGTCGCCAAGTTCAACAAATGGCTATTAGGCTGATGTCGCCTTTCCTTTTTGCGACCCTTGCGCGCCATCGAGTTCAAGTCGAACAGCTGCTTGGACAGAGGAGTTGTGTGACCGACACGACTCGTTGTCATCGCAAATCGCGCTGCAAACAGCCGTACCGCTGCATCTGCAGACACAACTGCCTCTCTATCCCCAAGAGTGACGTCACGGCGGAATAGAACGCGGTATTGGCGACTCAGGCTGGCTCGAAACAGCAACTCGTGTCCAATGATTGTGAAGAGCGGCTGGACGAGCGCGAGCAACGCCCACGAGCTTCAACGAGTAGCTCTTGGCGAAGCTCGATATCTCGTCAACCAGTGCCTAGGGCCACCCCAGAGGGATCTTATGGACCAAGCGTCGGACCACTCGGCTCTTCCTCATGAGGAGCATTTTGTTCGCGGAGCGTCGGTGTCGCTCAGCAATTTGGAGAGGCGTTACGGCGGTTTCGCGGCTGTGGCAGGAGTATCGCTTGATATTCACTCGGGTGAATTTCTCACCTTGTTGGGGCCCAGCGGCTCAGGAAAGACGACGACGCTGATGATGATCGCGGGTTTCCAGGCTCCCAGCAAGGGCGACATTGCAATTGATGGCGCGTCGGTGGTTTCCACCCCGCCTTATCGACGCAATATCGGCATGGTGTTCCAGAACTACGCGCTATTCCCACACCTGACGGTGGCCGAAAACATCGCGTTCCCGCTGAAACAGCGTCGCGTCCCGAAGCTCGAGCAGGCGAGGCTGGTCGGCGAGGCGCTCGAACTGATGCACCTTCCGGGTCATGGCAGGCGCTACCCCCGTCAGCTTTCCGGCGGGCAACAGCAACGCGTAGCAGTGGCGCGGGCGCTGGTCTTCAAGCCGCGTTTACTGTTGATGGACGAGCCACTGGGCGCGCTCGACAAGCAGTTGCGGGAACACCTTCAGCTTGAGATGCGCCGGCTGCACGCAGAACTCGGCATCACATTCATCTATGTGACTCACGATCAGGAAGAGGCGCTCACCATGTCAGACCGCATCGTCGTCATGAACGATGGAAAGATCGCGCAGGTCGGCCGGCCGGTAGACCTCTACGATCGGCCCTGCAATCATTTCGTGGCTAGCTTTATTGGAGAATCCAATTTCTTGCCTTCAGTCGTGCGGGGCCTGGAAAATGGCATGATCGTCGCAGAATGCGGGGGGATGCTGCTGCGAGCCGTTACCTCACTACGTCCGGCCGTCGGCGCGGAGGTTACGTTGGCAACCCGCCCGGAGCGGCTGCACTTTGCTGAAAGGCTCGCCGAGTCCGAACTCGCGGTCAACCGCATCACCGTTACCGTGACGGAGGCGGTATTTGCCGGCGAGCGTTGCCGGTATCTATTGAAGGCCGACAACGGGACCTCCATGGTGCTCAAGGAAGCTTCGAGTGCGACGGTCCGCCGCCACGACGTTGGTGATCGCGCGGAGATCGCCTGGCCGGTCGTGGACACGATCATCGTGTAGGGCGCGCAATGTTTGAGTCGATGACATCATACCTACGCTTCTTACAAGACCGATGGGAATCGAGCGCCTGGAGGCGCGAGATGCCATGGCTCAATCCACTGCTGCTCGCCGCGCCCCTAGTCCTCTACATGGTTGTGTTCTACGCCATTCCGGTCGTGTCGATGCTGTTGCGCAGCTTTAATGACCCGATTTGGTCGCTGGACCATTACGCAGCATTAACGGGCGACGTCGTTTTTCTCAAGGTTCTCTGGATAACGATCAGCACATCATTCGTAGTGACGCTCAGCACCCTCGTACTTGGGTATCCCGTGGCCCTTGCTCTGTCTCGCGCCCGGTCAACCGCGCCCTTTATCCTGATTGTGGTGCTGCTGCCGTTTTGGACGTCGGTGCTGGTCCGCACCTACGCCTGGATGGTGTTGCTCGGTCGTCACGGGATTATTAACGAGGCGCTGATAGCGCTCGGTGCAGTTGAACAGCCCCTCCGGCTGCTCAACACGACTCTTGCGACGGAGATCGCAATGATTCACATCTTATTACCCTATATGATCCTGCCGATCGCGAATGCGCTGCGGCAGATCGACCCCTCACTGGCGCTGGCTTCCTCCGGTCTGGGCGCCACCCCTTGGGGCACCTTCCGGCAAGTGACGCTTCCCTTGTCAATGCCCGGTGTGGCTGCCGGCATGCTGCTGGTTTTCGTGTTGGCGTTGGGGTTCTACATAACGCCGGCCATGGTGGGCGGATCCCGCGATATTACGCTCTCGATGCTGATTGCTCAAGAAGTCGATCAGCTCCACTGGGCTTACGCCGCCACTCTTTCCACATTGTTGCTGGCGATGTCGCTCGCTCTGGTGGCCCTTGCGCAACTCCTGCCTGCCGTGGACCACGCCTTTAGGACAAGCAAGTGATGAGTGCTGTTCGCCTTGTGCCGTCGTTCTTGGTCGCGATTATCTTGCTATTCCTTGCTCTGCCGATTGTTGTGGTATTCGTGCTCTCCTTATCCTCGGCGGCGTACCTTACGTTCCCACCACCTGCCTTTGGCTTGAGATGGTATAAGGCCTATTTCGCCGATTCAAATTGGCTGGACGCAACTTGGCTTAGCCTCTGGGTGGCGGCAGCTGTCGTCGTGCTTTCGACCGCACTCGGTACGCTTGCAGCGATCGGCATCGCTCGCCTGCCTCGACCTGTACGCATTGTAACGACCGCGCTCGTTCTATCGCCACTAGTCATGCCGGGAATAATCGTTGCGATCGGCGTATACTACGCTTTCTCCCGCTACGGGCTGATCGGCTCGCCGATCGGAATTGTACTGGCGCATACGTGCTTGGCCGTGCCGTTCGTGGTAACGAGCGTCAGCGCCAGCCTCGCTGGCATTGATCCGCGGCTTGAGCATGCGGCATTGAGCCTCGGCGCGACACCTTGTGCCACCTTATGGCAAGTAACATTACCGCTGATCCGCCCGGGCGTTCTCGTTGGTGCGCTGTTCGCGTTCATCACTTCCTTCGATGAGGTGATCGTAGCACTTTTTCTATCTGGTTCTGGCGCCGTCACGCTGCCGCGTCGCATGTGGGATGATCTACGTTTTCAGCTCAATCCCACGATCGCGGCTGTATCAACGCTCACGATAATTCTGACGGCATTACTGCTAGCTACCGCGCAGTTGATGCGGAGGCGCGCCAAGCAATCGAAGAACGATGAGGGCTGAGCAAGATCGACGCCCTCGTCCCTGCTCGTGCGATTCGCCTTTGCTCGGGATTGATGCAGTGACTTCGAACAGCTGATCTGGCAGTGATCCACTGCACCAATATATCGCCCGCGAAGGACTAAATGTTAATCATCCGGCATATGACGACTAGCGTCTCAGATTTCGGGCCGATTAACGTCAGCCCCCGCCACTGCACCACAATCAACGCTTGCCTTCTCTTGCGAGAACCACACTCGCAGGGGACGAGAGATCAGACCCGCCAAGAACTCGTGCTTCGATCTGTCGTTGCTCGAGGGGGCTGATCGCCCGCTATGACCGCACGATGTTTGGCGAAACAATTCTGGCGATAGGTCCCGACTCGGGCCGATGGGCGGAAACTCCTAGGGCCGAACACAAAGTGCCACTGAAGCTCGCTCGCATTCCGATGAAGAGCTCCACGGGAGCAAAGACAAGCAAGAAGACCGTTGTGAACTGGGCGCTACGACGGCTTGGGGTTCGCCTTGTGTTAGGGGGTTGCGACGGTTCATCGGCTCTTCAAGTTTGGCGCTCCAAAGAGTCAGATTCCTGGCTCCAGCGCACAATTTCGGCTGTCCGGCAGCCTATATCGACGAAAATCGTCGCTGTCAGCGGATACATGTTTTGCTCATAAGACGTCTCTGCTGGTCATCAGACCGCAGGGTCCAAAAGGAAGGTGAGGAAACGGTGAGCCAACCGCTAGCGCCTTATACAAATCTATCGCTCCGATTCTGGCCGAGTACGCAACTGCTGCAATCGGTGAAGAGGAAGATCGTGGTCTGGTCTTCGACGGGCGCGGCGGAAACGGGAGCGCCGGGGCGCGCGGGGGAGGGAAGAGGGTCGATGCCAGGCGCTAAGAATGCCTTTGTAGAATTTGCTGGGGTTCAGAAGACCTACGACGGTGAGACTCTGGTCGTCAAGAATCTCAATCTGGATATCGAGCGGGGAGAGTTTCTGACGATGCTAGGCCCGTCAGGCTCCGGCAAGACCACAACCCTCATGATGCTCGCCGGCTTCGAGGCGCCGACCCAGGGCTCGATCCTGTTGGCGGGCCGCTCGATCAGCAACATGCCGCCGCACAAACGCGACATCGGGATGGTATTTCAGAATTACGCGCTGTTTCCGCATATGACCGTGGAGGAGAATCTCGCCTTCCCGCTGAAGGTTCGCAAGCTTGGAAAGTTGGAGCGAGAAGCGAAGATCAAGCGGGCGCTCGACATGGTTCGTCTTGGTGCCTATGGCGGGCGGCGGCCGGGCCAGCTTTCCGGTGGCCAGCAGCAGCGCGTCGCGCTGGCACGCGCGCTCGTCTTTGATCCCAAGCTCGTTCTGATGGACGAGCCGCTCGGCGCGCTCGACAAGCAATTGCGCGAGCACATGCAACTCGAGATCAAGCATATCCACGAGGATCTCGGCGTCACCATGGTCTATGTCACGCACGATCAGGGCGAGGCGCTAACGATGTCGGACCGGATCGCCGTTTTCGATGATGGTGTCATCCAGCAACTCGCAGCGCCTGCCGAACTCTACGAGCGGCCGCAGAGCGCTTTCGTCGCCCAGTTTATTGGCGAGAACAACCGACTGACTGGCAAGATCGTGGCGATAAACGGCGCGAGTTGCGATGTGGAGATTCCGGGCGCCGGCAATGTGCAGGCGCTCGCCGTTAATATTGACGCAGTTGGCGGGTCGACGGTGCTGTCGTTGCGGCCCGAGCGGGTGAAGTTGAACCCTGCGCCGGGCTCGCTGCCCAATGTCTTCAGCGCACAAGTTGCGGAAGTGATCTATCTCGGCGATCACGTGCGCGCCCGCGTTACGGTCTGCGGTCACGACGATTTCATCGTCAAGCTGCCGAATTCGGAAGGGGCGGTGCAGGTCGAGCCCGGTGCGATGATCACCATCGGCTGGAAAACTGAGGATTGTCGAGCGCTCGATGCGCCCCTTGATTGACGACAACGGCCCTGCCCGAGCAGGCCCGGCTGGGACTTTGGCAGCGCTGCCTTCATCTCGGGGGTGGCATAGAGGGGAGAGTAACGATGAGAACGTCACAGATGATAGCGAACTGCCTGGCCGTCGTCGGCCTGACAGTGGGCATGTTCGCAGCAACGCCCGCCCTTTCAGACGATCAGCTCACGGTCACGGCCGGAGGCGGGTCCTTCCAGCAG
This sequence comes from Bradyrhizobium sp. LB14.3, assembly GCF_040547985.1. Classification (NCBI taxonomy): domain Bacteria; kingdom Pseudomonadati; phylum Pseudomonadota; class Alphaproteobacteria; order Hyphomicrobiales; family Nitrobacteraceae; genus Bradyrhizobium; species Bradyrhizobium sp. LB14.3. Next base: position 28,745 of record NZ_JBEPQT010000038.1, on the reverse strand, counting down.
ATCCTGCGCAAGGTCATTTTCGAACCATTCTCAAAGGCGAGCGGGATCAAGATCACTGAAGCCGAGTACGACTACAGCCTCGGCAAGATCCGCGCCATGGTCGAGACCAAGACCGTGAGTTGGGACGTGGTTTACGCTGGCGACTCGGGCACGCGGCAGATGTGCGCGGAGGGTTTGATTGAGACTATCGATTGGAAGAAGCTTGGCATTGACCGGAGCAAGTTCGAGGGGACCGAATACAGCGACTGTGGAGTGCCAGCCGGCATAGCCGCCTCCGTGGTTACCTACGACAGAGACAAACTACCGAACGGCCCAAAAGCAATCGACGATTTCTTTAATCTGAATAAATTTCCCGGCAAGAGGGGACTACCTAAGACTCCCCAGGTTACACTCGAATGGGCTCTTATCGCGGACGGCGTACCTATCAAGGACGTCTACAAGGTACTCAACACGCCAGAGGGAGTAGATCGTGCTTTCAAAAAGCTGGACACCATCAAAAAGGACATCGTCTGGTGGACGTCCGGCGCCCAGCCGATACAGCTGCTCGCCGATGGCCAGGTGGTCATGACCGATGCTTGGAATACCCGAATCTATGACGCCGTCAAGAACTCCGGCAAGCACTTCGGGATGGTATGGGAGGGCGCGGTAACGAACGGAAACGCTTGGGTGATTCCAAAAGGCACGCCGCGGTTGGACAACGCATATAAGTTTATCGCTCTAGCCGGTGCGTCGCAGACGCAAGCCGACCTAGCTAGCTATACCAGCCAGGGGCCGGGCAACAGCGATGCCCTCGCGCTGATCGACCCGGCCGTCCGTCCCAATATTCCGAATGATCATGCGGGTAGTACTCTGCCTAGCGACTTAAGCTTTTGGAGTGAGAGGGGCGATGAACTGCGCCAGCGCTTTAACTCCTGGCTCGCGAAGTAAGCCGTAGCGGAACAATAAGAATGCCGCGGGGAAGCCCTTTCCCTCTCCTCGCGGCATTAGCGCGGACAATTCGAGGAATAGTCAATGTCGACGGCGGCAATTCAACTTGGCGGTACTTCCAAAGGCATATCTCTGCGCCTTAAGCTCAAACGGGTGGAGCGCCGGCAGAAGCTGAGGGCGCTTATTCTCGTGCTTCCACTCCTGCTATTCATTCTGATCGCCTTCGTTCTTCCGATTGGTCGGATGCTCTTCAAAGCTATCCACGACGATACACTTTTGACTCTGACGCCGCGGACAATGACCGCCTTAAGAGGATGGGACGGCAAGGACCTGCCGAACGAGGCTGTGTATGCTGCACTAGCTGGTGACCTCAAAGACTCTTCGGCCCGGAAAACGGCGGCCGCTATCGGAAAGCGCATCAACTATGAGTTGCCCGGATCTCTCAGTGAGGTGATATCGAGCGCGCGCAAAGCGAGCTTGCTTCCCGCCGGACCCTACCGAGAGGCATTGATCAAAATCAGTCCGCTCTGGGGCCGGCATGATGTGTGGAGCCTACTAAAGCGTGGAACGTCGGCATATACGGGCTACTACCTGCTCCGTTCTGTCGATTTCGAGTATGGCTCGGACAGCCAGATTGTCGCCTCCCCCCCAGAGAATAGGATCTTTCAAGACGTTTTCTTGCGCACGCTTGGCATCAGCATCGGCGTAACGTCCATAACCCTCCTGCTCGGCTTTCCTGTGGCCTATCTGTTGGCGACATTGCCGCGGAAGTCCAGCAATCTCCTGATGATCTTGGTCGTGCTGCCGTTCTGGACATCAGTGCTGATACGGACCACCGCCTGGGTCGTGCTGTTGCAGCAGCACGGTGTCGTCAATGACACGTTGATGGCGCTGCATGTCATTTCGCAACCGGCAGAGCTAATCTACAATAGGATTGGAACTATCGTGGCGATGACCCATATCCAATTACCCATAACTCTTTTGCCGATCTACAGCGTCATGCGAACAATCTCGCCGAGCTATATCCGCGCCGCTCGCTCGCTCGGCGCCGGACCGTTCTACTCCTTTTGGAAGGTTTACTTCCCACTGACTCTGCCGGGCATCGCCGCTGGCTGTCTGATGACGTTCATTCTGTGCCTCGGTTATTACATAACTCCGGCACTCGTCGGGGGGCCGGCCGACCAAATGGTTAGCTCTTTTGTCGCGCACTATACAAATGAGGAACTCAATTGGGGGATGGCGTCGGCGCTTGGCGGCATCCTGCTCACTGTAACGCTGCTACTCTACTATTCGTTCAGTAAGCTGGTCGGCGTCGACCGGCTCAAGATGGGGTGAGAACGATGGCCCTCTCCGCCTACGCCACTCCATTAGAAACGGCTTGGTACTACCTTCACCGACTGCTCTGCGTGGCGGTGCTGTTCTTTCTGATTGCGCCGATTCTCGTGGTCGTGCCGCTCTCATTCAATTCCATACCCTTCTTCACCTATCCAATGGCGGGAATGTCCCTTCGGTGGTACGAGGAGTTCTTCCTGACTGTCCGGTGGCAGGGCGCACTTCACAATTCGATTTTCGTGGCCGTCGCCACTACCGTTCTGTCGACGGTTCTTGGCACGCTAGCCGCGCTCGGGCTCAGTCGACCGCACTTCCCTTGGCGTACGGCAGTCATGAGTGTGCTGATCTCGCCCATCATAGTACCGGTTGTGATTACCGCCGTGGGCGTGTATTTTTTTTATGCGGACATCGGCCTGCTCAATTCCTTTGCCGCCCTGATCCTGGCGCACACCACGCTGGCTACGCCCTTTGTCATTATCACCGTGGCAGCAACGCTGGCGGGCTTCGACCACTCTCTGACGCGCGCAGCAGCAGGGCTCGGTGCGCCGCCAATCACCACGTTCTTTAAAGTTACAATGCCACTCATACTTCCAGGCATGATCTCTGGAGCACTCTTCGCCTTTCTCACTTCCTTTGACGAGGTGGTAGTCGCTCTTTTTGTTGCTAGTCCTGAACAGCGGACTTTGCCGAGGGTCATGTTTTCCGGTATCCGCGAGGAGATCAGCCCGACGATCATTGCTGCCGCCACAGTGCTGATCCTGTTCTCTATTGCCGTGCTGATCACTGTCGAACTCTTGCGGCGGCGCTCCGAACGCCTGCGCGGGATTCGCGACCTCTGAACATCGAGCATCAGATCAATGCCGCCAAGACGGGCGCTCGCTCGCAAGGAGAGCCAGTCTGGTCAACTCGACATGTCTTCGATGTCATCCCTGGACAATAACTCGATACTCAGAACTAACGAACGACTGAACCGCCCCGGGTTTACCGGAGGCCATTTGGTTTAAGTTATGCCGCCATGGCCGGCTGTTCCAGCATGGCGTAGTAGCGTTGCTCGGCTTCGGCCGGCGGTATGTTGCCGATGTGCTCCAGGAGCCGCCGGTTGTTGAACCAGTCGACCCATTCCAGGGTCGCGAACTCGACGGCCTCGAAGCTGCGCCATGGCCCGCGCCGATGGATCACCTCGGCCTTGTAGAGGCCGTTGATGGTTTCGGCGAGAGCATTGTCGTAGGAATCTCCGACACTGCCGACAGAAGGCTCCACGCCTGCTTCAGCCAGGCGCTCGGTGTATTTGATGGAGACGTATTGGGCGGATTCAAACGGTCGTCGCAACACCAGTTACTTTCACTCATAACAGAAGATCGTCAAGCGCCTCCGCCGGCGTTTTCCAGCCTAGTGTCTTCCGCGGTCGGGCATTGAGGGCCGCTGCCACAGCGGATATCTCCTCGGCGCTGTGGATGCTCAGGTCCGTGCCTTTCGGGAAGTACTGCCGCAGCAACCCGTTGGTGTTCTCGTTAGTGCCGCGCTGCCATGGGCTTTGCGGGTCGCAGAAGTAGACCTGGATACCCGCATCGATCTTGAGACGATCGTGCTGAGCCATTTCGGCTCCCTGATCCCAGGTTAGCGAACGGCGCAGCTCTTCGGGCAAAGTGATGATGGTGCGCGTGATCGCGTCGCGCACGGCTTCGGCCCCATGTCCCGCAAGGGCTGGTCCGTTTTTCACGCGCGGAGCTTCGCCATGCCCCGCCAACCGTGGAAGGTGCAAGAGCATCGTAAAGCGCGTCGTGCGCTCGACTAGCGTGCCGATTGCTGAGCTGCCAACACCGAGGATGAGGTCTCCCTCCCAATGTCCCGGCACTGCTCGATCGGCAGCTTCAGCAGGGCGCTCACTGATCATGATCTCCGGCGAGACAAAGCCCTTGCCTCGCCTGCGTACGCGCGCTCTGGGCATCCGTAACACACGCCCTGTTCGCAAGCAGGCCGTCAGCTCGCGGCGTAGCGCGCCACGGCCCTGAACGAAGAGGGCTTGATAGATAGCTTCGTGGCTGATGCGCATCGTCTTGTCGTCCGGGAAGTCGATAGGCAAGCGTCGGGCAATCTGCTCAGGGCTCCAGGCTTTGGCCCATCGCCGATCCTTGCGCGGGCCATGCCGCCGCCCCTTCCACGGAACGGCGGGACCAGGAACGGGCGCGCCGGTCGGGGCTACGACGCCGCCAGCAAGTCTTTCCTCCACATAAGTGCGCAAGGTTGCATTGAGCGCAAGCTTGGTCGGCTTAGGCCGGCGGGCGGATCGATCCGCATGCCATTGGGCAGTTATTGCCCGATACCCCAACCCGCCGCCGCGAGTGGCCGCGTTGCGCCGCAGTTCACGGGAGACTGTGGAAGCAGCCCGCCCCAGGCGACGTCCAATCTCCTGTATGGAATGGCCCTGCACCTTGAGAAGTGCGATCTCCTCGCGCTCATTCAACGAGAGATACCGCCCGGAGAGAGCCTTTGCCGAAGATCTGAACATCGCTGGTGGCATGCCGCCCGCCTTTCGGAATAATCTGCTTCCGACAGGTTGTGACAATCCGGCTTCGAGTGCAGCATCTTCGCTGCTTAACCCAGCGGCAATCGCCCGCCAAAAGTTATTCTGTTCATCGCGCCCGGCAACAGAGGGCCGTCCTGGCGACGGCAATGGGGCTCGTCCTGACCGCGCCGATCTGCGCCTTACAACGTTCATCGCAACCTCCAAACTCCTGGTGTTGCGACGACCGTTTGAATCCGCCTTGGCTGCCCCTGTCGCTATGATGCACGAGCCCGCCGCGATGGACCGGCCATCGATCATGCAGTGCCTGTTCCAGCGCATCGAGCACGAAGCCCGCATGCGCCGTGCGCGAGGCCCGCCAGCCCACGATCCTGCGGGCATAGGCGTCGATGACGAAGGCGACGTAGACGAAGCCGGTCCAGGTCGCGACATAGGTGAAGTCGGAAAGCCAAAGGACGTTTGGCCTTGGCGCCCTGAACTGGCGGTTGACGTGATCCAGCGGGCATGGCGCGGCCTTGTCGCTGATCGTGGTCTTGACCGGTTTGCCGCGGATGACCCCTTGCAAACCCATGTCCCGCATCAGTCGCGACACGGTACAACGGGCAACATCGAAGCCTTCACGCTTGAGCTGCCGCCAGACCTTGCGCACGCCGTAGACGCCGAAGTTCTGATCGAAGACGCGCCGGACCTCGATCTTCAGCGCAGCATCCTGCCTGGCGCGCGCCGACAGTCTGGCGGGATCGCGCCGCTTGGCCACATGGGCGTGATAGGTCGAGGGGGCGATCGGCAGCACCTTGCAGATCGGCTCGACCCCATGCGCCCCACGATGATCGTCGATGAAGGCGATCATGGCTTGGATCGGCGGTCGAGCTCCGCCATCGCAAAATAGGCGCTTGCCTTGCGCAGGATCTCGTTGGCCTGCCGAAGCTCGCGGTTCTCTCGTTCGAGCGCCTTCAGCCTCTCGGCCGTGTCGGTCGGAACGCCGGCCCGCTGCCCGCTATCGACCTCGGCCTTCTTGACCCAGTCATGCAGCGTCTGCGCCGTGCAGCCGATCTTGGCCGCGATCGACATCACTGCCGCCCAGCGTGAGGGGTGCTCGCTGGCGTGATCCAGAACCATCCGAACCGCTCGGGTCCGGACCTCGGGTGAAAACTTGTTTGTCGTCTTGCTCGTCATGGCTCCATCCTCTCAGGAGTTGGAGCCTCCGGCAAACCCGGGGCGGTTCAATAGCGAGCTTGGCGGGTCTTTGGCGGTCGAACACTGAGCTGGCGAGCCGGGTATCGCGAGCACAGAATGCTGCTGGCGTATTGGAACACTCCATTTTGCGCGGCGGGCCAAAGACTTTGGGGTCATCAACAGGCGGTGCAGACTGTGTCGAGCGAGCACTGGCCCATGGCCCCCGGGCTGTCGATGATCGTCCGCGAGGGACGATCACACGTGAGGCCAAGGCTAGCTGGTAGGTGTTGGCCATGCGCAAGGCCAGGGACCACGGCTGTCAGCGTGAGTTGTGGACGACGCGGCTTGGTTCCGGGAACGGTGTGCAAGACCCTGGGCTGAGAGGAAATCAAGCCGCACGGTGCATTAGTCTCTCGGAGATCGCGACGCTGAGTCCGGGTCCCACACGCTCACAGAGCGCGCCTGATATGATTCCGTCCAAGAAACCGCTGACCTAGTTGCGACGCTCTTCATCCGCACACATCGCGAATACCGCGAAACACGATGCCTCCGAGAATGCTCAACACTTGCTTATCACCTAGCCACACGAGACCATGCCACGCGTTACGTAAGGGAGTCCCGGTTGTCGACGCCTACAACCGTCTTTGGTTTCTAAATCCATCCTTGTCATTGACTCGTTGGGGCACACAGATGCTCAACTAGCGAGCGGTCCTCCGCCAGTCAGGCGCAGCAAAACGTGAAGTCGGATCCAGCGCGATGATGTATAGGACAACGTCAGCGTCGCCGTGGCGTAAACTTCATTGACGACTCTTGATGAAGCGGCCGATGGTGTGCGCACGTTCCCGCGCCAAACAACCAAGCATCTGAATAGATCTCCTGACGGCCTTCTGGACACGATCGATATATTAGCCTTGTAACTCGCTCCGGAGCCCTACGAGCTGCCTTTGCACGCCGTAAGTGACAGTCCTGCCGTCCCGCCGATCACGTTGGAAGGCAACCAATTGTTCATTTGCACGATTTTAAGGATGGGGTGTTTGCCTATCACAGTGCACGTCGGACGCCATGCATGAGGTGAATTAAGGCGCCAACTGCTTGCACGATGCAGAAAATCCTCCGAATGACATGCGATATGATGCAAATCTGTTCGCAAGATGAGTATTCTGAATGCTTAGACAATAAATCGCACGGACATTCGAATGATCAGTCGGGATACTTGGCGGCCTCGGCGGCGGGCCCGCCATGTGAAAGCCCCGTGAGGGCGGCCGCTCTTGCCGATGTGATTGCGGCATGCTGATCACGCGGGTGAGGCATTCCGATGAGCTGCAGCAGTCGCCCTCGAACAGCGCGAAACGAATCGTTACTGCTCTAGTTTCGATGCAGGTCCGGGCTGCGCGCGAAGGCTCTGGATGCATACAACTCGGGCTCCAAGGTTCATCGGCTGCTGTCCCTTTCAGCTAATGACGTCAGTGTCGGATCGTTCCTGAAAGCGGCGGCCGGCAACTCGCCGATAATTCACTACTCAAGCACGCTTGTTGCATAAAAAAGGAGTGCGCGTGATGATCAAGACCGCAGACATTAGCGAGATCAGTAAAAGGGACAGATCCACGGTCCTGCATCCTTTCACGCATCTGAAGGATTTTGCCGCCGGCAAGCTGGGCGAACCGACGATCGTCGAAACCGGAAAGGGCATCCGGATCCAAGATGCTCGCGGCAATCAGCTGATCGACGCCTTCGCCGGCATGTACTGCGTGAATGTTGGCTACGGACGTACCGAGGTGGCCGATGCGATCTCGCGTCAGGCGTACCGGCTCGCCTACTATCACTCCTATGCAGGCCATACGACCGACGAGTTAGCGATGCTCTCTGACCGTCTCGTCAAGATGGCGCCTGGAAAGATGAGCAAAGTCTTCTACGGAATGTCCGGCTCAGACGCTAATGAGACCCAGGCAAAGCTTGTCTGGTACTATAATAATCTCCGGGGTAAGCCGAACAAGAAGCGGATCATCTCGCGCGAGCGCGGCTATCATGGTTGCAGCGTCGTTTCCGGCTCAATGACAGGCATGAGTTTTTACCACGACTATATGGATCTGCCGCTACCGCACTCTGTGCGCACCGGTGTTCCGCATCATTATTGGGGAGGGGACCCTGGCGAGACCGAGCGCGAGTTTTCTACGCGCCGCGCGCTTGAACTCGATGAGCTAATCGAAAGTCTCGGTGCGGACAACGTGGGTGCTTTCATCGCAGAGCCAGTGCTCGGCACGGGCGGTATCACGCCGCCTCCAGAGGGTTACTGGAAAGCGATTCAGGCAGTCCTCAAGAAGCATGACGTGCTGCTGATCGCCGATGAAGTGATTACTGGGTTCGGTCGCACCGGCTCTATGTTCGGTTCTGAGCACTACGGAATCGAGCCCGACCTGATCACAGTCGCGAAGGGGTTGACTTCGGGCTACTTCCCGCTCTCCGCCGCGATTATCGGCAAAAAGGTCTACGAAGTCATGGAAGCGGGTGCTGACAAAGTTGGTGTATTTTCGCACGGGTACACTTATTCGGGTCATCCGATTGGCGCTGCTACCGCAAATGCGGTGCTCGACATCGTCGAGAAAGATAACCTCGCTGAGAACGCCAAGAACGTTGGTGCGTACTTCCAAGCGCAGCTCCAGGAGAAGTTCGCGCAACTACCCATAGTTGGCGAGGTGCGCGGGGTCGGAATGATGGGGGCAATCGAGTTCGTAAGCGATCGGGGTAAGAAGAAACGGTTTGATCCGTCCCTCCAAGTCGGCGCTCTGGTTTCCAAGGCAGCGCGCGATCGCGGTCTGATCGCCCGGCCCATGCCGCATGGCGACATCCTCGGCTTTGCTCCACCGCTCGTAACCACCAAGGCCGAGATAGATGAGATCATCTCCATTACGGTAAGCGCCGTTGGTGCCGTGATGGATGGGCTCGTTCGCGGCGGTGTGAAGATCTCGCACAGCGGCGGCGCTTGACATTACTCCCTACGAGATCGTCAAGGCGGGTTCCTTTCACGTCTGCTTCTCCGCTGATGCGTGGAGTGGTTGCGGAGATTACGTTCGTTTGATCGAGAGGGGGGCGGAAAGCGAAGCTGTACCACACCTCGTGAATAAAACCAGCCGGTGAAGCAACCCGCAGTAGAGCGATGTCCACTAATGTCACATAGCATAAACTATAACCTTTTTATCGACGGAACGTGGCGTTTCGGTTGTGACGGCGTCAGTTTGCCGGTTGTTAATCCCGCTAACGCCCGAGAATTCGGCCGTGTAGCCGTGGCTTCTGCGTCGGATCTCGACGATGCGTTAAGGTCTGCGCAGCAAGCCCTGGTACGCTGGTCCAATACCCCGGCTCGTGAGCGAGGCACGTTTCTCATTCGCGCGGCCAAGATTCTCGAAGGAAAGCTCGAAGCAGCGGCGACCGCGCTTTCGAGAGAGCAAGGCAAGACGCTCGCCGAAGCAAAGGGCGAATATGCGCGGGCAGTTGAAACCCTGGACTGGAATGGTGTTCATGCGGAGGAATTGTCGGCTCCACTACCGATTGATCAGAAACGGATGATCGTGCCGGAACCGATCGGAGTCGTTGCTGCGTTTACCCCGTGGAACTATCCAGCCGTTCTCAACGCCCGCAAACTTGCGGCCCCTATCGCAGCGGGGTGCCCGGTCATCCTGAAGGCGGCAGAGGAGACGCCAAGCGCCGGGGTCTATGTAGTACAGGCTTTGCAGGAGGCGGGGATTCCCCCAGGCGTCGTGAGCCTGGTGTTTGGAAATCCGCCAATGATTTCCGAACATTTGCTAGGTTCACCTGTGGTCCGTGTTTTGTCGTTCACCGGCTCGACGCCTGTCGGCAAGCAGCTTGCCAGGATTGCAACTGCCAATCTGCAGCGCTGTGTTCTCGAACTTGGCGGCCATTCCCCTGTCGTTGTGTTTGAAGACACAGACATCTCGAAGGCCGTCACCGCAATATCCGAGTACAAGTTTGAGTGCGCGGGTCAGAGCTGCAATGCTCCTAGCCGCATTCTCGTGGCGCGTTCAATCTACCAAGCGTTCCTGGAACAGCTAGTGGAGGCAGCACGCCGAATCAAGGTCGGTTTGCCTGATGATCCCGAAGTCGAAATGGGGCCAATGGCAAATTCGAGGCGCATCGAGGCGATGGAGCGTATGACGAGGGACGCTGTCATTCGAGGAGCAAGAGTCCAAACAGGGGGGGAGCGCCTCGACCGGCCAGGGTTCTATTGGCCGCCTACAATTCTGAGCAACGTCCACGCCGACTCGCTGGTACTTCGCGAGGAGCCTTTCGGACCAATTATCACTGTAGAGCCCTTCGATACGATTGAAGAGGCAGTTGTGGGAGCTAATGCGACCGAATACGGGCTGGCATCCTATATCTTCAGCGAGTCGACCGAAATCCAGAAACGAATGGTCCGCAGCCTTTCAGCCGGTGCTGTCAGCGTGAACACTCTCAAGGGCGTTTCCGCGGATGCGCCGCTCGGTGGCATCAAACAGAGCGGCTACGGCTATGAAGGTGGTGCGGAAGGATTCAAAGCCTTCCAGAACTTGAAGCTCGTCAATTCAGCTCATGTTGTGGCGATGGATTAGGCTATTGCCGCCGAACTTAATATTGAGCACACGATGACACACTCACAAACTGTAAAAGACGTAGTCTTGGCGCATGGGAATGGTTGTTTCTTCTATGACGATCAAGCGGCAATTCGAGCCGGCGCGCCTCATGATGGGTTTCTCTATGTAGGCGCGCCGCTCACGCCCGGATTCACCAGCATCCGTATGCCGGCGCGTTCGCTCGGCATCGGTCTCGTATTGTCGGATGACGTCATTGTGTGGGGCGACATGATGAGCGTGCAATACTCGGGCGCAGGCGGCCGCGATCCAGTATTCCAACTCGAATCAATAGAAGAGATTACGACGTCTGTCGTCACGCCGCGCCTTTTAGCTGTCGATGCGTCCAACTTTCTCAGCGCCTGTAAACATGTGCTCGCAAACCATGAGGGCAAGCGTCTACCCTTGGCGATCGAGTATGGGGTGAGCCAAGCGCTTCTTCGCGCTGCTGCGCATTTTGCACGGACCACAGCGGCTGAGGTGATCTGTTCCGAATTTGCCCTGCCATTGCCTAAGCGACCTGTCCCCATTTACGCCCAGAGTGGAGATTCACGAGAACTCAACGTGGATAAGATGATCCTCAAGGGTGTGGATATTCTTCCACACGGACTCATCAACTCCCGTGAAAAGTTCGGCCCGTCAGGAGAACGGTTTCGCGAGTTCGTGAAGTGGGTCGCCAAACGCACCCGAGAAATTGGCAAGCCCGGCTATCATCCTGTCCTGCATTTCGACGTTTACGGTTGGATCGGTCTTGAGATCGGCTTGCAGGCGGAAAAGGTTGCCGATTTCATCTCCCGGCTCGCCGATGAAGTCCCCGGCTACCGCCTTCATATCGAATGTCCGGCGGACTACGGGTCGACAGCGGCCCAGTTGCAAGAGTACGCGAAGATCGTCACTGCTCTGGAGTCGCGCGGAACAGACGCTAAAATCGTAGTGGACGAGCAATGTAATACACTTGAAGATATTCAGCTCTTTGCCAAGGCGAAGGCGGCTCATATAGTTCAGATCAAGATGCCCGACGTCGGGTCGATTGCGGACGGCGCCGCGGCCGTTCTGGTTTGCAAGGAAAATGGCGTCGGCGCGTATGTTGGTGGAAGCTGCACCGAAACAGATTTGTCGGCAACAGTTGCTGTCAACGTCGCGCTCGCAACACAGGCAGACATGATTCTCGCAAAACCCGGGATGGGAGTCGATGAGGGCATCGCCATCGTAGGTAATGAGCAGAGCAGAGTGCTTTCCATTCTCAGGTACAGGCGTTCTCAATATGCCGTTCGGAAACGTTGATGTAGGATTGGCATAGAACGGCGCTTGAAGGTTCGCGGAAAGGGCTCGATCTGCCTGGACCTGACGGTCGCGAAAGACGGTGAATTTCTGGATGCAATCTCCACGGTGGCAGATGTCTTCATTCAGACTCCGAAAGTCGGCAGCATTGCAACGCTGGGTTTCGCTTCCGGGACAGCCGACGGGTCGGCCCCCGGTCGGTGTGTCCGTGTGCGATGTTCCATCTGGTATGACCGCCCTCAATGCGATTTTGCGCCAACTGAGCAAAGCGAAAAAAGCGGATTCATCTCAATTGCGCGCCTACTAGCAATTCGTTCCACATGATCTGCGAAACCGGAGCGGCAGATAAGTGCGGCACGGGCAGAACTCTGATGCCTCTCCAGCGACGAATCCAGAGAACACTATAGAACTCGCCGGACTCGCGTACGGCCGGCTAAGTCAATCGAAGACCTGTCCCGGCATCCGCTTTCCGGTAAGCGTCTGTATCCACGCCGACAGGCGACATCTTGGTCATTTCGCCCGGCGCGACTTTTCTTGATGGAAAGAAGGCGCCAGCTTTGCAGGCGGTCCCTGCTCGCGGCGCCCTCTCCGGGGCGTTGCACAGGAGTTTACCACGTCTAAGTAGCGCAAGATTCGCTGGCCAGTTCGGAGGATCTCACAAGGGTGCCTCTGGTTGCCGCCATCAAGCGCTATCGGGGACACGACCTTCCTGTAAGGATCAGTCCGACTGGATCATAGAAGTCGACCTTGAGAGTTGGCCTTGGCGTACGCATACGACGAAGACCGCCTGATTGACGCATGCGCGCGGGCACGGCGAGCTCTATGATGGCGCTGCGCGAAGATCAGGCGGCCTGCTGATCGGCGGGCGTGTCGGCTTGGCGCAGGAGCTTCCATTCCCAGGGCAGCAGTTCGTGCAGACGCGATGCGGGAAGATCGGCGATACGGGCGACGATATCGGCGAGCCAGGCCTTGGGATCGACGTCGTTGAGGCGCCAGGTCGTGATCATCGTCAGCATGATGGCGGCGCGGTCGGCGCCGCGCAGGCTGCCGGTGAAGGTCCAATTGCGCCTTCCCAGGGCGATGCCGCGCAACGCTCTTTCGGCGGCGTTGTTGCTGAGGCAGATCCTGCCATCGTCGAGGAAGCGGGCAAAGTCAGCCCAGCGCCTGAGCATGTAATTCATGGGTTTCAGGACCTCGGAGGAGCGCGAGAGGGTTTCGCGCTCGCGCAGCAGCCAGGCGTGCATGTCCTCGAGAAGCGGCTTGCTCTTTTCCTGGCGCATGGCGCGCCGTTCGTCGGCGCTGCGGCCGTTGATGGCGCGCTCGATCTCGAACAAAGCGTCGAGGCGTTTGACCGCCTCCAGCGCGATCGGCGAGACCGTTTGCCCCTGTGGCCTTCCCGGGCGTTCTTCTCGATGTCGGCCAGCTCGAAGAAGCCCCGCTGCGCATGGGCAAAGCAAAAACGCCGGCGTAATCGGCAGCATCTTCTTCTGCAGATCGAACAACGGCTCGAAGCCGTTGTAGCAATCAGCTTGCAGGATACCGGCGACGGTGGCGCAGATGCCTCTGCGGGTGCTCGCCTCGACGGTCGCTCGAGGCGTAATAGACCGCCGCCGGTGGCGCTGGCCCGGCGAAGGGCCGGTCATCCCGCACATATGTCCAGATCCGACCGGTCTTGCACTTGCCCTTCGCCAGGATGCGGATGGTGGTGTCATCGCCATGCAGGCGCTCGGCAGCAAGCACATGGCGTTCGATCAGGTGGAAGAGCGGCATCACGGCGAAGGTCCCGTGGCCGACCTGGTCGGCCAGCGTCGACAACGGCAAATCGATCCCCTCGGCCTTAAAGCGCGCACTCTGGCGGTTGAGCGGGATGTGCATGCCGAACTTGTCGAACAGAATCGTCGCCAACAATTGCGGACCGATGAAGCCGCGCGGCGTCGCGTGGAACGGTGCCGGCGGCTGGCTGATCTTCTCGCAATCGCGGCACGTGAACTTCTCGCGCACGGTCTCGATGCCCTTGAACCGGCGCGGGATCTCCTCCAGCGTCTCGGTCACATCCTCGCCCAGCTTCGCAAGGCGCGCCCCACCGCAACAGGCGCAGGTCTTTGGCGCCTCAATGACGACGCGCTCGCGTTCGATGTCGTCCGGCCAGGGCTTGCGTACCGGCCGCTTGCGCGTGAAGGTGCGCATGCTCTGGGTTTTTCGCCGCGGCGGCACGCGCGGCAAGCTCATCCTCGCTCGCCGTGGTGGCGAGTTCTTCGAGTTCCAATTCCAATTGCTCGATCAGCCGCGCCGTGCGCTCGGAGCGCTGCCCGTACAGTTCGCGCTTGAGTTTCTCGATCCGCAGCTCGAGATGCGCGATCAGCGCCGCGTTGTCCGACAGCTCCGCCCGCGCACTGGCAAGCCACCGCCTCGGCTCGCAGCCGCGCCTCACGCTCGGCCTGCAGCGCCGCCAGGGCACTCACAAGGTCCGATGGAAGATCGTCCGGCTTCGATATCATGAAGCCATTGAATCAGATCAAGCAGCAGATTCAAACCGTAAAAGCGGCTATCCGACCCGCGTCGGACGCTGGCTTTCTTGAGGGTTGCGCCAATCGATCCCGGACAGTGAGGGGATTGAGGAATGTCCCTAATAGTGAGTCTGACGAATCATTTCCGGAGGTGGTCGAAGTTCGAGACCCCCACCATCCTTTGTACCGCCGCTCATTTCGAGTGATCAGGAAGATCGGCCAGCGAGGCCGAGGCATTCCCGCTTCGTATGAAGTTGAGTTTCGCACGGGAAGCAGTCTCCTAATTCAGGCAACCGCAATCGAATATTATGAGCAAGAAGCAAATCAGATTAAGCTGAGCATGGAGGCTCTACTCGAGCTTTTATCGACAGCGGATTGTCCCGACGCACATGAGCATGGATCCAGCCGATCTTTGGTCGACGCTGACGCCCGCGCTCCGACGCCAGATCGTCGAAGACGTCGCCGCGATTTTGGCGGAGATCCCTCATGAAGTCCGAGCTGGTCACACCAAACCACTTGGCGCGCAAGGCCGTAGTCTACATCCGGCAGTCGACGCCCCCCACCAGGTTGTAAGCAATCAGGAGAGCCTGCGCCTTCAATACGCGCTTCGCCAGCGCGCCCGCGAACTCGGATGGCGTGAGGCGGCCATCGACGTGATCGATGCGGATCTCGGGTTGAGCGGCGCTTCTATAGTACAACGTAACGGCTTCAAGGAGCTCGTTGGCCGTGTTGGCCTGAGTGAAGTCGGACTCATTTTGTCGATCGACGTGACCCGCTTGGCGCGTAATTGTACCGACTGGTATCCGCTCCTGGATATCTGCGGTCTACGTGGCTGCCTGATCGCCGACCGCGATGGTGTCTATGATCCGGGCACTCCCAACGGACGGTTACTTCTCGGGCTGAAGGGTTCGATCTCCGAGCTTGAGCTACATACGATCCGCAGCCGGCTGACTGCCGGCCTGCTGGCTAAAGCCGAACGCGGCGAACTTGCGGTTATGCTGCCAATCGGGCCGATGCGAGACCCGAGCGGCGTGGTCGTTAAGGATCCAGACATGGCCGTGCAAGGGCGGCTCGGTCTCGTCTTCCAGCTGTTCCTGCTGCTGCGCAGCGTTGCCAAGGTCATGCGAGCGTTGAACGAGCGTGACCTGGAACTGCCGCGTCGTGATCGGTATGGCGATTTGTGCTGGACGCGCGCGACGCTGGCTGCTGTCGCGGCGATCTTGAAGAACCCCGCATACGCAGGCGCCTTTGTCTATGGACGAACCCGCTTCCAGCCACCCAAGCGGGAGGGTGCTCTGCCACAAAAGGCTCCGCGGCCGATGGAGGAGTGGCGGATCGTCGTTAAAGATCGATATCCAGCCTATATCGACTGGCCAATTTATGACAAAATCCGAGCCGTCATCAGAGATAACCGAGCCGAATACATGCGCATCATCACCCGCGGCGCGCCTCGCAATGGCGAGCTCCTGCTCCACGGCATTGCCTGGTGCGCACGATGTGGCCATAAGATGTACGTCCGCTACAAGGGCGGCGAGTATGTATGTAATCACCTGCGTACCCAGGAAGGTCAGCCAACGCGCCAACACATCCGCGCGGCCCATATCGATGCAGCGGTTGGCGACGCATTCCTAACCGCACTAGCGCCGGCCGAACTCGATGCCTTGTCGCGCTCCCGCCGGGTGCAGCAGCAGATGAACAATGCGTTACGCTCCAGTGCAGAACGAGAGCTCGAGCGCAAGCGCTACACGGCGGCGCTCGCCGAACGGCAGTTCAACCGCGCCGATCCAGACAATCGGTTGGTCGCCTCGGAACTCGAGCGCCGATGGGAAGTGGCGCTAAACGACGTGCGCGCCGCCGAAGAGGCGCTTGCCCGACAGACGCCGCCCAAAGCCATCACACAAGTGGCCATAAGCAAGGAGCTCAACGACAAGGTCATCAGCCTCACCGGCCGCCTCCCGCAAATATGGGGTGACGAGACTATCTCGGATGCGCATCGCAAGGCGTTGTTGCGATGCCTCATCGAAAAGGTCGTGCTCGACCGCGGTGAGCACGACTTGGCCCTGGCCAGGATTGTCTGGCGAGGAGGCGCCGTGACGGAGCTCGAGGTGAAGATGAGCGTCAACTCTGTCACCAGATTGACGCGAGGTACGGAAATGCGGGAGCGCCTGCTGGCGCTTGCCCGCGACGGCGTCCCCGACGACAAGATCGCCGCGATCCTTACCCACGAAGGCCACCGCTCTCCCCATTGCGCCGATAAGGTGCTGCCCATCACCGTTGGGCGGCTCCGCCGTGCCGCTGCCATCAAGGTGGCTACCCAGCGCAACCGATGGGAGCATGACGACGCACTCCTCAGCCCACCCGAATTGGCCCGCAAGCTCAAGATCCCGGTGAACTGGCTCTATGTGCAGATCCGAAGTAAGCGTTTGCTGATTGATCGCCAGCCAAGCGGCGCCTATCTCTTCCCGAATACACCATCTCTTCTTGACGCTGTCCGCGATCTTCGAAACCACGTCATTACGCAACTTGATCTAAGAATCTGTCAGCCTAACAAGGAGGGGCATCAACATGGGTGATCGAACAGATAGCTCAACTGCGCCGGAGAGATCGTCACTGCTTCGGCAGCAACCGAAGGCCAGATGAACCGCCCTCTCTCCAGTCTTTTGGTGAACAGGCATGCTCCCTGGCCATCGTGCCAGATCATCTTCACAAGGTCGCTGCGGCGACCTCGGAAGACGAACAGATGACCGCTGAGCGGGTCTTTGCGAAGCACCTCCTGCACTTGCAGCGCCAACGACGGAAAGCCTCGGCGCATGTCCGTGTAGCCTGTCGCGCGCCTGTCGGAACCGGGATCATCGGCGTACCAAAGCATCGAGAACGCGACGTAGCGCGTCTCCATCAACCTCGCCATCGACCCGGATGCGGTGCCCGCTACCAAGATCTATCTCGATGATGCCCAGGCTCTTCCGTCGACGCGCCGCCGTCGTCGTCAATGGCGCTTCGGCCATCTCCCGCGGCGGCACAGACGGCCCAATCTCGACCGGCACGAACGGCGCTATACTCGCTTCACCGTGCTTGCAAAGCTCTTTGCGCCACCGGAACAGCTGGCTTACATGAAGGCCAGCCATGCGAGCCACCTCGGAAACGCAGGCTCCGGGCTCGAGCGATGCTCCAACAAGCCGTTCCTTCTCATCCTGCGACCACCGGCGCCGCCGCTCGACCGATGTGATCACCTCCGCCCTCGAAATCGTCATAGCGCTTCTCCTAGGATTACCCCTAGGACCTGCAGCGTTCGCGTCCGTCAAACAAGGCGGCCCTCAACGGCTTTCAATTACCCACAAATTCTCCTCCGACCAAGGCGCCTAACGCGATGTCGGTGAAGCGCGACAGCCCGCGCCACATGACCGTATTGCCGGGAGGCGGATCGCTGGCGCGGGCGAGATAACCGCCGAGCCGGGCGATCTTGATGAGATAGTGCGAAAGCGTCTTCTGTCTCGCTTTGGGTTTGTCGTTGACGAGGCGATCGAGCACCTTGATTTCGGTCGCGGTCAACGCGAGGGTTGGCGGCGCGTCTGGAGCGGAACGGTTTAGCATCGTCATCCAGAAGACCCGCCAACTCAGGATGCAAAAGAGCGAGATCAGATTGGTCAGACGCTGGGCGGTCCTAAGCTTCGACTCCTCAGCTTTGCAGCCCGATTTGAGGATCTTGTGGAACACCTCGATCTTCCATCTCAAAGCATACCATTCGAGCTTCTCAATGGCGTCGGTGCGGGAGCTAACAGGCAGATCTGTGATCAGCTTCCACTCGATTTTCTTTCTGTTCTTCGGCGTCACGCGCTCTTCAGCATGGATCATCGTCAAGGTCAGCGCGGGATAGCGCTTCTGCTTTCCGATCGGCGGCAAGACGCGAATCTTGCGGTATCTGATCTCGAGGACGGCTTCATCTGGATCACCGTTGCTGTTTCTGACGTCGATGCAATGCAGTCCTTTGACGGCGACCTCGTCCATTTCGTCGACGATCGTGTGAGCTCCATCCCCAGCCAAACGGTTAACGCAAGTCCTAATCACGAAATGCGTTCCAGCTTCTCGAGCCGCGCAGAACAGCTCATAGATGTCGCTCTCGCGATCACCGACATGAACGCATCGTCCCGGATCGCCCAGCAACTCCGTGGATTGCCGGGCATTGTCCAGCCACCGAATGCTCTCCTTCTTCTCGATGGGAACGCGGGTCGGATTGATCTTCTTCTTAAGTGCGGCGGTCCCCTTGAATTTCTTCCGGGTCCAAAATTTGACGGCCGTCAGTCCAAGCGGCAGCCCATCGGTTCTAACTGCCAGGCTCGAGTGCATCAGGATGCCGCAAACCGTGTGCGATCTCAGGCGGCCCGCCTTGTCCCGGCCGCTGTTTATGCTCTTGGTGATCCCGACCGCGTCTGAGTTCTCTCTTTGATAGCTGAACTCGGTCGTATCATGGAGCACTAGAACAGGACCGTCAGTGGCAATCGTGCGCTCACGCGTCGATTGAAAGTGGCCGGCCAGAATGTCCGCCTCACTGACCCGGTCGTTGGAGAAGAAACGATACGCAGCCTTGGTGTTGGCCCAGTCCTGGCACACCAGCGGAATACTTTCGCCCATGGTGCTCCCGATCTGCGCTACCAGTTTGCGGAGCCGCTTGTTCAGGCGCTCGTCGGCAAGGCTGCAGCCTGCGAGTTCGCGATCAAACCATGCGTCGGCTTCTTCGTCCATCGGCACCGCCCCCTGCGAATCGGTGCCAGACAAGGAATCACGGTCGATTCCTGCGTTGCAATGGTTTGTGCGCTCCCTCAGCCCGTTCGACTAAATGTGGGTAATTGAAAGCCTCAACGGAGGAATACGCCTTGGCCAACATTCTACCAAGAGCAACCGCAGGGATCGACCTCCCGAGCATTTACCTGTGGGCTGATCCTCGCAATCGGCCGGACGGCTTTTTAACGAGAGCAAGCAGTGACGTCGGATCGCGACACACCGAGATGGCCTCGCCGAAGGCTACTTCCCACACGTTAAACACGTCGCACTCAAGCTATGGCTGCGCACTTTCTGAGGGCACCATGCGCGGGGTGCTGTCTGGACCTCTCTGCGAGCCCCGCTCTTAGAACGTAGGCTTCAGCGCTTGAGAAGTTCTCGCTCGATCAACTTCATGCAGTATTTCAGCCTGCCAAGCGCAAAAAATGCGGAATTCAGTCTAGAGCGCGCGTTATCTTCCAATAACCGACATGCTAGCCCGGAGCGTTGATGGCATCACAGGCACCAGTCTATGCTTAGGAAGTTCCAAACGTACGTCGAGGCTTATTGCTCTGCCTGCGATTTACCATCCGGAGCACGGATGCCAATTGAGCGAGGTCGGCGCTCGTGTAGATCGGAGCGCTGCAGCATATGAGGTCACAGTTCGGGTCTCGATGTGAACTGTTTCCTCTTGCGCTGGCCGTGGTGTCTGTTCTCGATGTCATTTTCCGTGGCGTCGCGGGTGTGTTTTCGAGAGACGCGGGCTGCTCATCGTTACAGGCCGCGACGCTGTAGTTACTGCTCGATCGAGGAGCGTTTCCAGAAGGACAAGAGAATGGCATTGCCCAATGAAACACGCGTCATTGAGTGGCGTCGCGACGACGGCTTCGTACTAAGCACGGATCGGGCGCGTTTGGATATTGACCGCGTTCAGCGCTTTCTCGGTGACGAATCGTACTGGGCTCAGGGGATTTCGCGTGAACTCGTTTTGCGCTCCATCGAAGGAGCGATCTCGGTTGGCCTGTACGATGGTGGACAGCAAGTCGGCTTTGCCCGGGTTCTGACCGACGGAGCCCGTCTCGCTTACCTGATGGATGTCTTTATCGACAGGAATTACCGGGGGCGAGGCCTCGGCAGTTGGCTCGCGACCGCGATCCGGACCCATCCGGATTTGATTACCGTGAGCAGGTGGCTCCTCTCTACCAAAGACGCTCACGCTGTCTACGCGCGCGCTGGCTGGAGTGCGGTGCGTCATCCTGATTGGCTCATGGAGGTGTTTCAGGACGCCCCCTCAACGGAGGCAAGCCCGACCCAGCCGCAGTTGTCCGAACGAAGGTCATAGTCATGTCTTACCGCATCGGAGTCGACATTGGCGGCTCGTTCACCGATTTCGCAGTCCTTGACGAGAGCGACAATACCATCCGGACGCTCAAGGTGCTCTCGCGACCCGACAGTCCCGGCAGTGAGATCACCACAGGACTCACGGCGCTGCAGGAGCGCTATAACATTGCGCCGGGAGAAGTAAGCTATTTCACCCATGGAACGACGGTTGGCGTAAACACCGTCATCCAACGAAAGGGGGTAAAGCTTGCTCTATTTACAACCGCGAATTTTGAGGACGTTCTTGAGTTAGCCCGTCTGAAAGTTCCGCACATCCACGATCTTTACTGTCTTCGTCCTGCCCCCCTCATTTCGCGCGACATGGTGTTTCCGATCGCAGAACGCACCGATCGCGACGGGCGCATTCTCAGGGATGTCGACCGCGCGAGCGTAGTCGAGGCAATCGAAGCTACTCGAGCCGCCGGAGCAGAGGGAGTGGTGGTAGCGCTGCTTCACAGCTACCGCAACCGTGCAAACGAAGCGCGGGTGCGAGACATAATCGGTGAGCTGGCGCCGGAGCTGTTGACGTCATGCTCAGCAGACATTTGGCCCATCATCCGTGAATATGAGCGCACCATCACCGCGATTATCAACGCTTACGTACAGCCGCGGATCATACACTACCTTGAAAGCTTTGAACGCGCCCTGAAGGGTATGGGCGTTCCTGTGCCGCCGCGCATCACCAAGTCGAACGGTGGCGTTATGGCCCTCGATCAGGCCAAGGCCGAGTGTGTGCAGATGATTCTGTCAGGCACGGCGTCGGGCGTAATCGGTGCAAGCTTTATCGCTGAAACCTGTGGCTTCGTGAATTTGCTGAGCCTCGACATCGGCGGCACCTCGGCCGATGTCGCAGTGATCCGTAATGGTCGAGCGGAATATGGAACGGGCGAGATCATTGGCGATTTTCAGATTCATATCCCAAGCGTATCCGTCACCTCAGTAGGCCAGGGCGGCGGTTCAATCGCCTGGATCGACGATTTCGGAGTATTGCGGGTCGGACCGGAAAGCGCTGGTTCGTTGCCCGGCCCGGTGTGCTACCAACGCGGCGGAACTCGACCCACGGTCACGGACGCGTTCGTCGTCTCTGGCATGATCGGGCATGGCCCCCTTGGCTATAACGCTGTTCAGCTTGACGTATCCGCCTCACGGTGCGCCATTGGCGATCTCGCTAAGCAGCTTGGTATCAGCGTCGACGAGACCGCCGATACAATCATTCAGATCGCGGTGTCCTCGATGTACACGGGGGTCTCCGGACTTGTGTCGCGCTTCGGTATCGACCCACGCGAATTCTATTTCCTTGCGTTCGGCGGCGCCGGGCCGATGATGGCTTGTTGGCTGGCGCGAGAACTCAACATGAAGGGCGTGATCGTGCCGCCAACGCCTGGTGTACTATCAGCGCTCGGCGGGCTGGTAGCTGATCTCAAGAACGACTTCATTCACACTATCTACCGTGAGCTCACTCCAGCCATGACTGGTGCACTCGCGGAAGTCGCCCGGACCCTCACTGCGGACGCCAAAGCGTGGCTCGAACGGGAACACGGCCGTGACCTTCCGCATGAATTGAGTTTTTCGAGCGACATGCGTTATCGTGGCCAAAGCTTCGAGATCGAGGTGCCTCTGCATGCCGAATGGGTGCGAGAGGGCGATCTCGACTCCATTCGCTCGGCCTTTGATTCTCAGCATGCAACACTCTTCGGGCATTCCGATGCGAAGGCGTCGGTACAGGTGATGAATCTCCGGTTGGTGATTTCGTCTCCGTCCGTCAAACCTCGGCTGACGCGGCTCGAAAGTGGTGTTGGCGCTCCGACACGCCGCACCGAGGTCGCCTGCCATCTCGATGGCAGAATTCACTCCGTGCCGCTCTTCCACCGCGAAGACTTTCGCGCCGGGCAGTCCCTTGATGGGCCGGCAATCATCGTTCAGGATGACAGCACAACCTGCGTTCCGCAAGGCATGCGGATAAATGTCGATGAGTTCGGCAATCTCGTGATTATCCCTTTTGAAGGCTGAGCGCTTGTCATGGCAATTGATGGACGCAACTTGCAGATTCTGGCCAACCACTGTGCTGCTGCAGCTGATGCAATGGCATTTACGCTGATGCGCACTGCCCATTCCACCTTTGTCAAGGAAACCGAAGACTTCTCCTGTCAGCTTGTGACACCGGAAGGGCTCGCATTTGCTACGCCCCGCAGCATTGGGGGGCCTTGGTATAGTGGGATCGATTACGGACCGGTAATCGAGCTGATCGACCACTATGGGGAAGGTGATATCTGTATCACAAACGACAGCTACGCGGGGAACGTCGCGACGCATTCGCCGGATATTCACATTTGGAAACCGGTGTTTCATCAGGGCAAGATCATGTGCTTTGTGGTAGGCCACATTCACAATACCGACGTAGGTGGTGCGGTGCCGGCCTCTTTGTCGCGTGGATTGACGGAAATTGTGCAGGAAGGTTTGCGCATTCCGCCCATGAAGATCTTCAGCGGCGGCAAATTTGAGGAGAATGTCGTCCGCATGATGAAGCTCAATGTGCGGGCGCCGGAGCAAAACTGGGGAGATTTCAACGCCCAGATCGCGTCCGTGAACACGGGTGAGAGCAAGATCCGTACAATCATCGACCGCTTCGGCGCCGACGATTTCTCGAACGGCATCCATGGCATCCTGGACTATGCCGAGGCCCAGTCGCGGCGCATCATCGAGACTATTCCCGATGGCGAGTATTTCTACGCAGACTACGCCGACGAGGATGGGGACGGGGGTTATCCCTGTCGCGTTGCGATCACGATGCGCGTGAAGGGCGGCGAATTGGAACTCGACTACACAGGGTCTGATCCACAGCTAATGTCCTCACTAAATATGCCGACCGGCGGTCGCGAGCGTCATCCGCTTGGGCTGGTCGGGGTTACCTATGCTCTTTCGACTCTTGACCCTGCCTTGCTGCTGAACGCCGGTACTCTGAGGCCTACACGTGCAATCATGCCGAAAGGCACCGTAATGAATTGCGAGCAGCCGGCTGCGGTCGGCATGCGTTCGCTCACCTGCACTGTCGCTCAGATTGCCACGCTTGGCTGCTTCTCACTTGCCGTGCCGGATCGCATGCCGGCCAACTCGCCTGGTGGAAACGCCATCATAAACATAAAGACGTTAGCAACGGACGGTCGGACTATCGTGGCCTCTGTTGGTCCGGTAGGCGGCGGGGCCGGAGGCACGCCGACGCACGACGGTGCCGATGGTTCGGGAGGCCTCTCAGCCTTTCTCAAAAACACCCCTGTGGAGATCAATGAAGGTGAGGTGCCAGTTCTCTTTAGGCGCTATGGATTGTTCCCCGACACGGCAGGACCCGGGCTTCATCGCGGCGGACTTGCGATGGTCATGGAGTTTCAGGTGTTCACGCCGAACACAATCGTAACTGCGCGCAATCGTAACCGATCTATTTTCGCCTCTGCTGGCGCCCTCGGAGGACGTGCTGGGGCGGTTTCACGTTTCACCACCAATCCCGACACGCTTGGTGCGGTCGAACATGGTAATGCAGATGTTATCAAGTGCGAGCCAGGCGATGTCGTACGCGTTGTCGGGCCAGGTGCTGGTGGTTACGGACCGGCCTTGAAGCGTGACCCCAAGCTTGTCCTGCAGGATTGGCGCCGTGGGTTCGTGTCATCGTATTCCGCGCTGCGGGACTATGGTGTTGCTATCCGCGAGGGCATCATTGATGAAGCGGAAACGACGAGATTACGACAAAAGATGCCAACGCCGGAGCAGCCACATTTCGATCATGGCGCAACGCGAACTGAGTTTGAAAGGGTGTGGACCCATTCGCGATACGACCTGCTCACCACGTTTCTGGCGAGAGCGCCGGTCATTTGGCGGCATTTCCTCAAGCACAGGGTTTTCTCGTTAGTGGAACAGGGTGCGCATTCCAAGCTGCCTTTGACGGATCAGATGGAAGCTATATTTGCCGACCTGCGCACCGAGTTTCCGGCAATCGCTGCGCCGGGATGAAGTCGCGCGAAATCACGCTACGAGTCTAGTTGTAGATAAGCGCGGCGCGGCCCTTGGGAGGGAGTTATTCCAGATGCCTATTCCGGTTTACGACCGAGACAAGATCAATCGCCCCTTTCTGGACGACATGAAGATTGCCGTGGAGCGTGTGATCACCAGCAATCTGGACGTCGATCATGAGGTGTCGCGGTTTGAAGCTGAGTTTGCCGCGTGGAACGGAGCCTCATTTGCCGTTTCCGTCAATTCCGGGACGGCAGCATTGTTGGCCTCGCTGTTGGCATTGGGCATCAAACCCGGCGACGAGGTGATCACTGTACCCAACACAGATGGAGCCACGTCATCCGCTGTGGTGATGTCGGGAGCCAATCTCGTGTGGGTGGATATCGATCCTGTCACTCGGACGATGTCCCCAGAGGCATTGAAGGCGGCGCTAACCCCGCGAACCCGCGCGATTGTCCCGGTAGACATGTTCGGTCATCCTGCTGACATTGATCAGATCAAGGCTATCGCCACTGAACGAGAAATCCCGGTCGTTGAAGATTCGTGTCTGGCACTTGGCGCTACCATAAACGGACGGAAGGTTGGAAGCCTCGCTACGACCACTTGCTTCAGCTTCGGTCGAAACAAGCACTTGGGAGCTATGGGCGCCGGCGGTTGCGTTCTGACGGAGAGTGGAGACCTCGCTGAACGTTTGAGGAAGATTTCAGAGTATGGAGAATCGCGAGGCAGATCCTGGAAGAAATCGGGCCTGGGGAAGGACGGCTGGTTCTGGCACGAGACCATTGGAATGAGCCAAAGACTCGACGAAATCCAGGCTGCATTGCTTCGAGTCAAGCTGCCGTCAATTGAGGCGAATATCGCTTGCCGCAGACGCCAAGCGGCGCGGTACGAGGCAGCGCTCAATGGGAGTGCGATCCGCGTTCCTCAATGCAGGCCAGGGGTTGAGCATGCATGGCGAAACTATGTGATTGAGGTTGCTAATCGTGACCATTTGCGGGAACGTTTGGCTGAGAAGGGCATTGGAACGAATCTCACCTACATGCCGCCCATGCACCTGCAGCCGGCTTTTGCAGCTCTCGAGCGGCCGCGCGGGAGCTATCCGACGACCGAGTCCATTTGTGATCGTCTGGTCGGTTTACCGATCGGGCCGCATCTAGAGGATGAGCAGCAGGACTATGTCATAGAACAGCTTTTGGTCAGCGTTGACCACTGAGAAAGACATTCGCTGGGCAAGTTCGTTCGGAACTAGTGGACAAGTGGAGCTCATCTAAGCCGGGGTAACGGTGGCCTGCTAAGAAGATCAGGGCATGCGGCCACCTGGGCGCTCTCCACACCTGTTCGCCCGCAAACTTGTCTTGATCTCTCAATGCTCGCTTGCATCGCTCTTGCAGGCGGTGAGGCATAGTGTTTCCGCAGACCCTCTTATGAGATTGATCGTGACCTTGCCCCACGGGCTTAATCCAGTTTGAAGTTCGCTCTGGCCCAAGACGAGGACCAGAGCATGAAGCGCAATCGTTTCACGGAAGAGCAGATCATCGGGATCTTGAAGGAGCACGAGGCCGGGATTTCGGTGGCCGATCTGTGCCGCAAGCACGGCGTCAGCGACGCCAGCATCTACAAATGGAAGGCCAGGTTCGGCGGGATGGACGTCTCCGAGGCCAAGCGGCTGAGAACGCTGGAGGGCGAGAACACGAAGCTGAAGCGGCTCCTGGCCGACGCCATGCTGGACAATGCGGCGCTGAAGGACCTCTTGGGAAAGAAGTGGTGACGCCCGCGGGGAAACGGAAGGCTGTCGCTCATCTGGTGGACACCCACGGGATGAGCGAACGGCGGGCGTGTAAAGCCATCGGCTGCTGCCGCATGACCA
This sequence comes from Bradyrhizobium sp. LB14.3, assembly GCF_040547985.1. Lineage (NCBI taxonomy): Bacteria > Pseudomonadati > Pseudomonadota > Alphaproteobacteria > Hyphomicrobiales > Nitrobacteraceae > Bradyrhizobium > Bradyrhizobium sp. LB14.3. Next base: position 2,372 of record NZ_JBEPQT010000038.1, on the reverse strand, counting down.
TAAGATATCGGACGACCCGGGCTAACGATGCCAGTCTTCGCAAGCGCATGAGGGCGATTGCCCAGGAACGCCGCCGCTTCGGCTACCGGCGGCTGCATGTTCTGCTCAAGCGGGAGGGGTATCTGATCAACCACAAAAAGCTGTTCCGGCTCTATCGGGAGAGAAGCTGACGGTGCGTCGCCGTGGTGGCCGCAAGCGGGCGATCGGGACCAGGGCGCCGATGCTGGTTCCGATGACGCTGAACGACCGGTGGTCGCTCGACTTCGTGTCGGATCAGCTGACCGACGGCCGCCGCTTCCGCATCCTGACCGTCGTCGATGATTGTACCCGCGAGCGCCTGACGCTGGTAGCCGACACCTCGCTCTCCGGCGCCCGCGTGGTGCGGGAACTGGACCGACTGATGATCGAGCGTGGCAAGCCGAAGCTGGTGGTCAGCGACAACGGCAGCGAACTCGCTAGCAACGCCATTCTCGCATGGGCCGACCAGAGCCGTGTCGCATGGCACTACATCGCGCCGGGCAAACCCATGCAGAACGCCTTCATCGAGAGCTTCAACGGTCGCCTGCGGGATGAGCTGTTGAACGAGACGCTGTTCACGTCACTGGCCCAAGCCCGCGTCGCGCTTGGATGCTGGTGGGCCGATTACAACCACACACGTCCGCACTCGCAGCTCGGATGGAGAACCCCGTCCGAGTTCGCCCTGACCTGCCACCCGCGCGGATCTGGCGCTGCGCTATGCCGAAGGCTCCGCGCCAGCTCCCGTCGCTCCCACCGCCCAAGAGAGTAAGTCCAACTGCCGGAGCGAACTCAAAACTGGATAAAACTTGGGGGCAAGGTCAATCGAGGGCTCGCTGATGCTAATAAATGCGTTAGGTAAGGAAGACTAGATTTCCCCCTCATACCTCGCGGCTGTTAGACAGCTGACGGCCACAAGACCACCCCAGTACTGCCGGGAGCTATCGCCCAAAAGGTAAGCGTCGTTATCAGGCCACGGCTTTGAGGAACTGAGTGCGGTAGGCCCAAGGCAATAGCTGGTGATGTCGCGGTTCGGATGACCACTGACGATCCTGGTCAGGACGTCGGTGAGATAGGCAAGCGGATCGACGTCGTTGAGCTTGCAGGCCTCGACCAGGGACGCGACGACCGCCCAGTGTTCGGCACCACCGTCGGATCCGGCAAACAGCGCGTTCTTGCGACTGAGCTTGATGCCGCGGATCGATCGTTCGACCATATTGTTGTCGAGCTCGATGCCGACCGTCATCGATGAAGCGCGTCAGCCCCTGCCAGCGCGAGAGAGCGTAGCGGATGGCGGCGGCGAGTTTGATCTTCTGGCTGATGAGAGCCAGCTTGGCGCGTAGCCAAGCTTCGAAGGCATCGGCCAGCGGTCGGCTTTTCTGCTGACGCACGAGACGGCGCTCCTCCGGGCTGCGGCCGCGGATCTCCTTCTCGATCGCGTAGAATGCGGCAACGTGCTTCAGTGCCTCGCTTGCGATCGGCGGGGGGCCCGCCGTCGCGAGTTCGTAGAAGTTGCGCCGCATGTGCACCCAGCAGAAGGTGAGCTCGACCTCGCCGCGCTCGGCAATCTTTGGATAGGCGGTGTAGCCATCGACCTGCAGGACGCCCTTGTAGCCGGCAAGATGGCTGAACAACCGCTCGGCCTTGCGATCGGGTGCATAGACATAGGCGATGCCGGGCGGATCCAGGCCGCCCCAGGGCCTGTCGTCGGCGGCATAGGCCCAGAGCTGGCCGGTCTTGGTGCGCCCTCGACCGGGATCGAGCACCGGCACCGTCGTCTCGTCGGCGAACAGCTTGGACCTCGCTCGAAGCATCGTGAGAAGGCGCTCATGCAGCGAGCGCAGCTGGAAGGCGGCATGCCCAACCCAGTCCGCCAGCGTCGATCGATCGAGAGCGATGCCCTGGCGGGCTTAGATCTGGGCCTGCCGGTAGAGCGGCAGATGATCGGCATATTTGGACACCAGAACCTGGGCGACCGTGGCCTCGGTCGGCAGGCCGCCCTCGATCAGCCGGGCCGGAGCCTCGGCCTGCACGACACCATCCTCGCAGGCACGACAGGCGTATTTGGGACGCCGGGTAACGACAACGCGGAACTGCGCCGGATCTCCAGCCGACGTCGCGCTTCTCCGATGCCGCCAGCGCCCCTGATGCTCGCTCAAGGCTGACTGCGTTTGCGCCAAAAGGGCATTCAGGCGTTCGTTTCCCTCGCGCAGCGCCGCAATGCTCATGCGCCATTTCGAGCACATCATCACTGCGCGTGCAACGTTCAAAATAGCTTCCGAGTCATTCTGTCGCAGTTATCCAGCCACCTGCGGGCGCCGTGCTTCCTCCGGACGGACCAACCTCCAATCCAACCC
>NZ_JBEPQT010000037.1:0-47370 GCF_040547985.1 Bradyrhizobium sp. LB14.3 | reverse complement strand
ATGATCGAGCAACATCGTCGTCTCCAGGTTGGGTGGTATTGCAACCTCAGTCTGGCCTCAGACTTGGTCGCTATCCACTCCCCATGGAATCTTCGTCGCAAGGGCTCCTCGCAATGACCGAGCGTGATTAAGGGCATCGTTCATTCAGATTCCATTTTCATCGCAAGGCACACCTTCCTGCAGACACACCTTCGCCTCCTCGCGGCGCATTTCGCCCGAGCTTTGCCTGATCGCATCGCCCTCGTCGTGACAAGGGCGCAGGGAAGGCCGGGCGCCGGCTGGCACCCAGGTCCGTGCGCAGGAAGATGCACACGGGGTGGACCACAGGTCAGCCAATCGCCCGGCCTTCCCTGCGCAATGGTTTACGGCTTACTTCGTGCTCTCCTCGGGGAGCGATGCACTATTGCCCCCGTCGCCGAGCGGATCGCTGATGCGCACGCCCGGTCGGGCAGCAACATCACCGCTGGACTTGACGCACAGACCCCGGGCGTCAGGACCACACGACTTGACCGTCCGCGCACATTCTCGCTGGGACTTCGAGAGCTGGCGTGTGCTCACGCCCGAAGCCATGCGAAAACGCTGTCGGCATCGTGTCGTACGCGCGGTGGTGACTGCTCACGGCAAGGCCGCCCTGCAATTCCGATCGCGCCCGACGCCGTCGCGTCCATCGCTACCCTGCCCGCCGTTCGTGACGATCGCGATCCGTCCCTTGTCTCGGCCAGGGTGGTTCGTCTGTACGGTAAATCAGAATTTCGGTAAAGTGGAATATTTTTGGTGCGGAGGATTGACAGGCGAGGTGGGGGAATTGCGCGGAGTGTTTTGCCCGACGGGTGACAAGGCTGCGGCTACTCCGCCGACAGCCGCACCATCTGGCGGCCGCCGTTTATTTCCTTGAGGCTGTTGACGAAGTTTTCCGGCCGCTGCCAGCGGTAGGGGACCTTCAATCCCATGTACTCGGCGATGTCGCCGATGAAGCCGGTGCAATTGGTGGTCTCGGCGTTCCAGACCGGCGAGCTCGCCTGCAATTTCTTGATATAGGCAAACACGCGCTTGGCGTCGGCTTCGTTCAAATAGACGCGGTAGTTCGCGGTCAGATAGTCCGGGTCGAGATCGCCGTAACTCGCGCCGGTCTCCGCCGGCACCCAGGTGAGGTGACCAAGCACATAGGCCCAGGTGTCGCCGGCGGGCGTGAGCCCTGCCACCTCGACGGCGCGCTCGCTGGTCTTGCCGTACCAGACGAAGGCGTGGCCCCAGCTCGCGGCCGTGCGGGCGCGGAAATCGACGTAGTACGGACCTTTCTCCGCGCGCGCGACCGCGCGCCGCGTCGATGGCGGCGCCGGCCGCGATACGGTGTCGGTCGTGGCAAGCGCGTTTGCGTCAGCAACGCGCTTGTTCGCTTCGTGGGCCGAAGCCGAGGGTGTCGTACACGCGATCATGGCCGCGAGCGCAAATCCCGCAAGGATGCAGGGTCCCGATCGATCAGGTTTGTTCGTCACGCTGTGCCCCTCGACTGTCGGCCGCTTACGCCAAGTCTGCGCTTGCTTCTTCTGCGCGTACTTCGCTAACGCGTCAGTAGCGCGCCGCGACCGGGCCGGGCGCCTTGCCGATCGGGGCCTTTCCAACCGGGCTCTTGCCAATCGGCATCTTGCCGATCGGCGCCTGCTCCGAATAGACGGGAACGGGCTGGCGCCGCGGCAGATCCGCAGCATTCGCAACCGTCACCAGAGCAAGCGTAGCACCCACGACAAATACAATCTTCTTCACAGTCATACCCCTAGAAGGTTTGGTCCAAACACGGCACCGCCGTGCCCCCAGACACGCCTCACAGAAGGGCGGCCGAATGCGTCCACAGTGCGGCATCCGCGCGACATGTTGGCGGCATCTGCCGGGCGCGTGGAGATGTGATGTGTCTGAACGTTTCGGAGCACGCGGCTCGCAGGATGAGTTGAACGCAGCGAAACCATCCTACGCAGCTCGGCCTCACCCGATCCGGTTCAGGCTACTCCGAATCGCCGATGTCTTTCCGCAATCCGTCGAGCGCGTTGAAATTGTCGAAGATGCGGGCGAGGCGGTCTTCGACCTCGCGCTTGCTCTTGGTCAGCGCATCGACGCGCGAGGCGAGGGTGACGTCGCCGCTCGTCTCGATCTCGCCGACGGTTTTGGCGAGGTGGTCGCGGGTGGTGCCGACGTCCGTAATCAGAGCCTCGATGCCGAACACCGGGGCCTTCAGCGGGACGAGGTCGGCCTGCGGCTTCGACAGCTCCGTCTTGAAGGCGTTCAGCGTCGCCAGCGTCTCCTGCAACGCGCCGAGGCGCTGGCGCGAAAGGGTCGCGGGGCTTGCCCGGACGTTTCCGGTAGCGCGATCCACGGCTGGTTGCGTCAGCCGATCGGTGGAGGGGCGGTGGAGAGTACCGGATTTTCCCGAATTGGAACGGGCGACGTCAGGTCCCCTTGGCCGTCATTCCGGGGCGGCGCGTAGCCCGAGCCCGGAATCCATCGAACGACAGAGATTGCGCTACAGCCGAAACTCGTTGGTCAACTCGCCGATGCCGTCGATCGCGACGGTCACCGTGTTCACCGGCTCTTTCATCACGCCGACGCCGACGGAGGTGCCGACGGCAATGAGGTCGCCGGGGAGCAGGGTCATGTCGTGGGAGATCTTGCTGACCAGTTCCTGCGCGGTGAAGATCATGTCCGATATCGGATAGTTCTGCCGCTCCGCGCCGTTGAGGATGGTGCGGACCACCAGCTCGGCCGGATCGAGACCGGTGGCGATGACGGGGCCGAACGGGCCGTAATCGTCGATGCCCTTGGCGCGAGCCCATTGCGGGAACGTGGGATCGCTGGTCAGGATGTCGTTGGCGGTGATGTCGTTGACGCAGGTGTAGCCGAAGATGAAGCTGTCTGCTTCCGCCGGCGAGACGCGGGCGCAGGTCTTTCCGATGACGATGCCGAGCTCGCCCTCATATGTTGTCTTGCCGTCGTAATAAGAGGGACGGCGGATCACGGCGCCAGGTGTCGTGATGCTGGTGATGGCCTTCAGCAGATAGAGCGGCTCCGGTGGCTCAGGCTGGTTGAGCTTGGCCGCGAGCGCGTGAAAATTATTCCAGAGCGCGACGATCTTGCTGGGCGCGCAGGGCGCGAGCAGCTCGACCTCCGACAGTGCCAGCGTCTTGCCGGTGGCTGCATGGCGGCCGAACATCTCGCCCTCGTGCACGCTGATGCCTGACGAATTCAGCGTGCCGAAGCCGGTCGCACCGCTGTTGCGGAAGCGGAGCCATTGTTTCATCTCGCCAACCATCATGCCACCGCCAGTGCGCGTGGATCTGATGGCGTCGTGATGCCGTCATAGAGACCGGCGATGCGGGCGCGTTGGGTCACCATCGCCAGCACCGAGTCGAGCGCGGGGGTGGCGACGCCGGTGAGGCGGCCCATCTCCTGCACGACGGTGACGAGCGGGTCGATCTCCATCGGACGGCCGCGCTCGAGATCCTGGAGCATCGAGGTCTTGTGCGCGCCGACCTTGCGCGCGCCCTCGATGCGGCGCTCGACGTCGACGCGGAATTTGACGCCGAATGTCTCGGCGATGCCTTGCGTCTCCATCATGATCGCGCGGGACAGCGCGCGGGTGGCCGGATCGGTGCAGATCACGTCGAGCGTTGCGTGGGTCAACGCGCTGATCGGGTTGAAGCAGACATTGCCCCACAGCTTCAGCCAGATCTCGTCGCGGATGCGGTCGAGCACGGGCGCTTTCAGCCCGGCGGCGACGAAGAGATCGGCGAGGCGTTGCACGTCCGGGGTGATTTCACCGGAGGGCTCGCCGAGCGGGAAATTGTTGCCGTAGACGTGGCGGATCACGCCGGGCGCCTCGATTTCGGTGGCGGGATAGACGATGCAGCCGATGGCGCGCCCGGCGCCGATTTCGCGCCACTGCCGTCCGCCGGGGTCGATGCTCTCCAGCGTCGCGTTCTCGTATTGGCCGCCGTGCTTGTAGAAGTACCAATAGGGGATGCCGTTGACGGCGGTGACGATGCGGGTGTGGGGTCCGAGCAGCGGCTGCATCTTCTCGATCACGCCGGTGATCGAGTGCGCCTTCAGCGTGATGATGATGTAATCCTGCACGCCGAGCTCGGCGGGATCGTCGGTGCAGCGCGGATGCACGGTGTGCTTCTCCTCGCCCGCGAGCAGCGTCAAGCCGCGCTCGCGCATCGCGGCGAGGTGGGCGCCGCGTGCGATGAGACTGACGTCGGCGCCAGCGCGCGCGAGCTGAACCCCGAGATATCCGCCGATCGCGCCGGCGCCGTAGATGCAGATCTTCATGGAATCCTCGCGGGACCAAAATTGGTCGTTCGTTCGATCGTTCACGCCACAGGCTCTCTGCACCTCTCCCGCTTGCGGGAGAGGTCGACGCGCTCGAAGAGCACGGCGGGTGAGGGCTCTATCCTCTTGGGGAGTCTTCCTAGCGGAGAGACCCTCTCCCCAACCCTCTCCCGCAAGCGGGAGAGGGGGCGCCCTTTTTCCGTGGCTGCAGTTTCAGGAAGTGCGGCGACGCCTTCAGGCTGCTGCTTGCGGCGTGCGGTTGATCGCTTCGTCCATGGCAGCGGCGATGTCGCGCATGCTGACGACCGAGACCAGACTGTAATCGTCGATGACAGGCAGGTGGCGGATGTGATTCTGGTTCATCAGATGGCGGATGTGCTCGATCGTGTCGCTCGACGTGCAGGACACGAGCTGCTGCACCGAGACCAGTTGCGAGACCTTGACGTTGACGGCATTGGCGCCGTGCTCGGCGACGGCGCGCACGACGTCGCGCTCGGTGAACATGCCGACCGCGGTGTTACCCTCGGAGCGGACCACGTCCTTCACCACCAGTGCGCTGATATTGTTGGCGCGCATCAGCTTGGCGGCGATACCCACCGTTTCGTTCATTCGCACCGTGACAACGCGCGGTGTCTTCTTGCGCAGAATGTCTCCGACCAGCATTGCAACCTCCCTGGGTGAATGTTGGGGCAAGTGTGGTATACATAATGCCAATGGTCAAGCGTTGGATTTGGCTGATCCGAAAAATCTTGCGGCAGCACTGCTGACGTTTGCCGTTCCCCAAAAGCAAAAAAGAAAGGGGCGCATCGCTGCGCCCCTTTCTCAACCGGGCAAGGTGTGTGGCCGTTACGCCGTCTCGGTCTTGGCGTTAGCCGTCGCGGCGTTGACGCTCTCGGCTTCCTTGCCGAGGATGAAGGAGCGGCGCATCGGCTTGATCACGAACAGCGCCATCAGCGCCGCCGTCGCGTTCAGCGCCACCGCGACCACGAACACGGCTTTCCACCCGTACGTCGCCGAGATCACGCTGGCGAGCGGAACGAGCAGGGATGCCGTGCCCTTCGCGGTGTAGAGCATGCCGTTGTTTGTGGTTGCGAACTTCGAGCCGAAGGTGTCGCCGCAGGTGGCGGGGAACAACGAGTAGATCTCACCGAACACGCCGAAATAGACCGCGGTCGCGAGCACGAAGACGACCGGCACGTGGCCATAGGACGACAGCGTCAGCAACATCAGCGCGGCGGTGCCGAAGGCGATGAACATGGTGTTCTCGCGGCCGATCGTGTCGGAGACGAAGCCGAAGAAGGGGCGTCCGAAACCGTCGAAGATGCGGTCGAGCGAAATCGCGAACGTCAGTGCCGCCATCTGGAAGCCTGCAAGCGTCACCGGCGCGTCGGCGATCTTGAAGTCGTGCGCGATCGGGGCGATCTGCGCCGCGGTCATCAGGCCGCCGGAGGCGACCATGACGAAGACGAGATACATCACCCAGAAAATAGGGGCGCGCAGCACCTGCGGCGGGGTGAAGTCGATCTTGGTCTGCGGCAGATTGAGCTGCCTCTTCTTCGGCGGGATCGAAATCCGCGGCGGCTGGATGAAGAAGGCGAGCACGAAGACGATCACGCCCTGGCCGATGCCGAAGGTGAAGAACGCGTGCTGATAGCCGCTCGTTGCGATCATGGTCGCGATCGGCACGATGGTGAGCGCGGCGCCTGCGCCGAAGCCGGCGGCAGTTGCGCCGGCGGCAAGGCCGCGGCGGTCGGGAAACCACTTCAGCGCGTTGCCGACGCAGGTGCCGTACACCGCGCCCGCACCCATGCCGCCGACAATCGCGGCCGCATAGAGCAAAGTGAGGCTATCGGCGTAGGAGTTGAGAATCCACGACAGCGTGATCATGACGCCGCCGAACATGATGACGAGGCGCGGGCCGTATTTGTCGACGAACCAGGCCTCGATCGGCACCAGCCAGGTTTCGGTGACAACGAAGATGGTGAAAGCGAGCTGGATCGCGGCGCGGCCCCAGTGGTGCGTGTGATCGATCGGATCGACGAACAGCGTCCAGCCGTATTGCAGATTGGCGATCATCGCCATGCAGACGATGCCCATGACGAGCTGGAGCCAACGGAAACCTGTGCGAAGAGGCGCGGCCGTGACGGCGCCGTCGGTGCCGGAAATCATCAAGAACCTCCCAAGCGCCTGTCTGTTCGACACCGGTTGCAAGATGACCTGATGTCGCAATATTGTGGCTTATCGTCGCAAGCGCGGCGGGGACCTTGGTATACCATATTCCAGATTGCAAGCCCTAACTTGGCGCCCTGGTGACAAAAGGCGGGTTCCATTGGGAAAAATTGGGCTCGCGAAAGCTTCGCGCAAAACGAAAACGCCCGGCCTGAGGCCGGGCGTTTTGCGCAAGAAGCGCTTTTGGAGCGTGTGTCAGATAGTCGATTGCGCGACCACGACCTTGCGCCAGGGCTTGAGCACCGCGATCGCCAGCGCCGAGGCCAGGATGTTGGCGCCGGCCGCGATGATGAACACGTGGTCCCAACTGCCCGACGACTGCTGCATGTAGTTGCCGATCGGGACCAGCAGCGAGGCCGTACCCTTCGCCGTGTAGAGCAGGCCCGCATTGGTGGTCGCGAACTTGGCGCCGAACGTGTCGGTGCAGGTCGAGGGGAACAGCGAGTAGATCTCACCCCAGGCGAAGAACACGAAGCCCGAGAGCAGCACGAACCAGAGCGGATCGTGGCCCCAGAGGTAGAGCATCCAGATGCCGATGCCTTCCATACCGAAGGCGATGAACATCGTGTTCTCGCGTCCGATCATGTCGGAGATCCAGCCGAAGAACGGACGCGTCAGGCCGTTGAGCACGCGGTCGATCGTGGCCGCGAAAGTCACCGCGGTCATCGTCACCGCCATCAGCGTGACCGGCACGTTGTCGACCTTCCAGTCGAGCGCGATCGGCTTCAGGTTCGCCGTCACCATCAGGCCGCCGGCGCCGACGATCACGAACATGAAGTACATCAGCCAGAAGATCGGCTGACGCAGGACCTCGGTCGGCTGGTAGTTGCGGCGCGTCTGCACCAGCGCGGCGTTCGCGACCACGCTCGGCACCTGACCTGCTTTCGGCGCGAGCAGGAAGAAGGCGAGGATGCAAATGACGATGCCCTGGCCGAGACCGAAATAGAGGAAGGTGGTCTGGAACCCACTATCCTTGATCATGGCCTGGATCGGCGCGACCGTGAGCGCGGAGCCCGCGCCGAAGCCGGCAGCCGTGATGCCGGCGGCAAGGCCGCGCTTGTCAGGAAACCATTTCAGCGCGTTGCCGACGCAGGTGCCATAGACGCCGCCCGCGCCGATGCCCGCGATGATCATGCCGAGATAGAAGCCGTTGAGCGTGGTGGCCTGGGCATTGATCGCCCAGCCGATGGCGCACAGCACGCCGCAGATGAGTACGACGAGGCGCGGGCCGTATTTGTCGACGAACCAGCCTTCGACCGGCACGAGCCAGGTCTCGAACAGCACGAACAGTGTGAAGGCCCATTGGATCGACGCGCGATCCCAGCCGAATTTCTTCTGGATGTCGGGGACGAAGAACGTCCAGCCGTATTGATAGTTGGCGATCATCACCATCGCCCCGACCCCGACCGCCAGTTGCGTCCAGCGATACGTGTCGCTAACGCGCGCAGCTGTAGGGGCGGTTGCTTGCACCATGTCCGTCATAAAGCCTCCCGTGGCGCCTCTCATTTTTCTGCGAGCGCTGGAACGGCATTCTTGTATGCATTATGCCAAGCTTCAAGCGCTGGTCCGGTGACCGTGCGCAAATGCCGCAGTACCTTGACCGGTTGCGGCTGTGACTCAGGCCAGCACAAGTAGAAATGGCCCCGTCCTGCGGGGCCATTCATCAAAAGTAGTATGCGAACCGGTCTGAAACCGTCGCGCTCCTGGCAGCGCGGGCTTACAGGCCGAAACGGGGGAGGTCGCCGTTGTGATTCGAAATCTCGGCGCTCGCCATCAGGAGGCGGTCGATCGTCGCCATCAGGCGGGCGAACAGCGAGGAGGACGGTGCGAGAGCGACGGCAGCGGTCTTGGACATTGGAAATCCCTTCTTGAGACGGTCAGTATTGCTGTCTCATTTCAAAGGACAATCTATGTATACCAGATGCCACTGTCTACGCATGCCATTGCATGGCAGCATGCGATATCCCGCATTGCAACATAACGCGGGTTAATGGGGCCGTTTCGCGCTTAACGTCCTCCTGGACAGCCGAAACGCGGTGTTTGGCGGTCCGGCAGGGTCTTGGCAGGGCAAGGTCTTGGCAGGGCAAGGTCTTGGCAGGGCAAGGCAAAGCCGTTAGTGGTCTGCCCCCTTCCAATCATCTGTCAGAGTGGTTCATGTCGAGCGCCTCGCCCGCCGTCTCGATCGGCATCGATTTTGGGACCAGCAACACGGTCGTAGCCATTGCAGCGGACGACCGCCGGGTCGAGGCCATCCGTTTCGACCATGGCGGACAGCGCCACAGCGTCTTTGTCTCGGCGCTGTGCTTCTGGGAGGACCGGCCGGGAGCCGGGGCCCAGGCCGAAGGCGGCCCTTGGGCGATCGAGCAGTTCCTCGAAGGGCGCCACGTCTACCGCTTCCTCCAGTCGTTCAAGACCTTCGCGGCGAGCTCGAGCTTCAACACCACCCAGGTGTTCCGGCAGCGCTACAAGTTCGAGGATATTCTGGCGGCGTTCCTGCGGACGCTGGCGCGCCATGGCGGCGACAAATTCGGCTTCGAGACGTCGACCATCACGGTCGGCCGCCCGGTGCGCTTCGCCGGCGGCAATCCCGACGAAGCGCTGGCGATGCAGCGCTACCGGGCCGCGTTCGAGCGCCTTGGCGCCGGTCACGCACGCTATGTCTACGAGCCGGTCGGCGCCGCGTTCTCCTTCGCCCGCCGGCTGGAGCGCGACGCCACCGTGCTGGTCGCGGATTTTGGCGGCGGCACCAGCGATTTCTCCGTGATGCGTTTCTCGCGCAAAGGCGGCAGCTTGCGTGCCGAGCCGCTCGGCCATGCCGGCATCGGCATTGCGGGCGACACCTTCGATTACCGCATCGTCGACCATGTCGTTTCGCCGCGCCTCGGCAAAGGCTCCAGCTTCCGCTCGTTCGACAAGGTGCTGCCGATCCCCACCGGCCACTATACCAATCTCGCGCGCTGGCATCAGCTCGCAATGATGAAGAGCAACGGCGACCTGCGCGAGCTCCGGGAGCTTGCGCGCACGGCGGTGAAGCCGGCTCTGCTCGAGGACTTCATCACCATCGTCGATCTCGACCTCGGCTTTTCGCTGTATCGCGCGGTGTCCGACGCCAAGGTCGCGTTGTCGGCGCAGGATCAGGTCGAATTCCGCTTCAAGGGCGGCGGGGTCGACATTGGCTCGACCATTACACGGAAGAATTTTGAAGCCTGGATTGCCGACGATATCGCGAGGCTCGGGGCCACCGTCGACAAGGTGCTGGGCGAAGCCGGCATCACCGCGCGCGAAATTGAGAAGGTGTTTTTGACCGGCGGCACGTCCTTCGTGCCCGCTGTCCGAAAACTGTTCGCCGAGCGGTTCGGCAACGAACGGCTGATGTCGGGCGACCAGTTCGAGTCGATTGCCTACGGCCTGGCCTTGATCGGACACAGCCCCGACCCGGAGCGCTGGACCGCAAGCGGCGGTCTGGAGTCGAGGGTGGGCGCGTAAGCGCTGTGAGACTGGGCTCGATCGCTTGCTCCGCTTCCGGACAGGACTATCGCATTCAAGGCTGTTCTCTGCCGCCCATCCTTCGAGACGCCCGCCTTTGGCGCGCGCTCGGCTCCGCTTGGGACGCTACTGGTTGATCTCGGGCTCGACGAGCTTCGCCAGATTCCGCAGCGACTCCTGCCAGCCGAGATAACAGGCCTCCGGCGGGATGACGTCGGGAATGCCGGCCTGCGTGATATCCACCTCGGTGCCGACGGATACTTTCTTCAGCAACACCGTCACCTGGATCTCACCCGGCAGATTGGGGTCGTCGAACTTGTCGGTGTAGCGGAGACGTTCGCCGGGGATGAGCTCGAGATATTCGCCGCCGAAGGCGTGGCTGTTGCCCGTCGTGAAGTTACGGAACGACATCTTGAACGTGCCCCCGACCTTCGGCTCGAAATGATGCACGGTGCAGGCAAAGCCATTCGGCGGAAGCCATTTCGCCAGCGCATCCGCCTCCAGAAAAGCGCGATAGACTTTCTCGGGGCTGGTCGAGAGAACGCGGTGCAGGCGGACAGTGCTGGGCATGATCGTTCTTCCTCATGAATCGTTGGGCTCGACCTCAGCGTCTATTGCCCATTCATGTCTAGATGACGAACGAGATACTTCCGATCCGACAGTGCGTCTCGAATTTCTATTGGGGATGCCTGGCGAGAGCTGGCAGACTGCCGCCATCCTGCGGCATCGTGCCTACTCCGATCGTCCTGACGCGGGCGTATCTCGCCGTCGAGTTCCTGAGGCATGGGGTCCGGCCAATCCTTGAATCCGGCCAAGCCTTGAAGGCTGGCCGAGCCATGAAGGCTGGCCAAACGCCTTGGAATCCGCCCAAGCCTTGCAAATGAGGCAGATGTGGTATACGTTAGAGCTGTTCGTTCAGCCGCTGTGCCTTGTTGAATGTGCCCGCGGGCTCCTTTTCCATAGACATCGACGAATTGACTTGGTTCTGCGTGACTATCGCGCGGGGCGCGCGCGTATGCGCTTTGGAGAAGAAAATGACGACAGGTACTGTGAAGTGGTTTAATGGCCAGAAGGGCTTTGGATTCATTCAGCCGAACGACGGCGGTAATGATGTGTTCGTTCACATCAGCGCGGTCGAACGGGCTGGTCTTGCGGGTCTCGCAGAGGGCCAAAAGGTCAACTTCGAGCTCAAGACCGACAAGATGCGGGGCAAGGTCAGCGCAGAGAATCTCTCGCTGGCTTAAAGCCCTGGTGCCGTTTCACGGATGTACTGAAACGGCCACGCCACCCGCTCGATCCCAGGATTGAGCGGGTTTTGTCTGTTGCAGAGCAGGGTGAATAATGAGCGCCAGGAAATCGGCCGAACCATCACCTGAAGCCATCGCGCGCACCAATCGTCAGCGTTTGGCTGCCGAAGAAGGCGTGCGAGCCATGGCGGATGCCGAAAAGCAAGCCGTCGATGTTCGCAAGAACATGGCGCGGCTTCGAGAGCTGCGCCGGGCCAAGGAAGCGGCCGACGCGACCCTTCAAGCGTCGTTGCCGGCGCCTGTCCCCGCGAAGCGCAAGAAGAAGCTGCCGCCATAGCCGGCACTAAAAGCGCCGACGAAAATCTGGAGAGGGCCGGTCACATGCCAAAGAGTGCGGGTCGTGCCTAGAATCAAGTCGGACAGCGGTGGCACAATCACTTTCTTTCTCGCGCTTGGCGCGGGCCGGCAAATGTGTCGACTTGCCACCACGTTCCTGACGCAGAAGCAGGCCTTCAGCTATCTTCAAAAGAACCGAACGGAATTAGAGCGCGTCGCGCGGACTCGGCTGGCCCTAGGCGAGCTTGAAGACGGGATCGTCGTGCTCTCGATGCTTTAGATCGGGGTCGATTTCGATGCCAGGCTTCCAGCGCGTTTGCGATCGGAAGCTGGTTCAGAGCGGCTCCTAATCGGAATCTTTTCCCGGCTTGGCTTCGCGGGCCAATCGCTCGGCTTTCAGCCGCTCCCGGTTCTCGTTGAAGGAGTTCTGGTCCTTCGCATAATCATTCACCGGCTTTTGGGTTGTGGTTGGCTTGAACGCCTTGTTGGCTTCACGCTTGGCGCGATCAGGGGATTGATCTTTCAACATTTCGATCTCACTTTCATCAACGTTCGTGGTTCGACCGGGACGCGACGCCTTCGTCTCGCATCCTGCATGACTAGGCCTCGCCTTCCAGGGAGAAGGCGGCCAGTTCTTCAGCGGTATGCAGGTCTTTTGCGAGGCGTTCAGGCACTCGCTATGGCCGCGGCACGCCCGCATTTGAGAGCACACCGGTCGAGATAACAACGGCCGGCTGCCGCATCGGTTCCCCAAGATTAGTCCTTATTCGCTTTGGCGGGTCAACCCAGGAAACGTGCCGATTGCGCGACATGGTTCATCTCGGCGCCAGCAAAAAGGCCGCCGAAACCGGCGGCCTTCTGTTTTCTCGGGTAGCTCCGCTTACTCCGCGGCCTGCTTCTGCGGCGGATCGAGCGCGCCGGACTTGTGGATGTCGGCGACCTGGTGGTCCGAGAAGCCGAGTACGCTGCGCAGGATCTCGTCGGTGTGCTCGCCGAGCAGCGGGGAGCGCGCCACGTCGCTTGGGGAGTCCGACAGCTTGATCGGGTTGCCGACCGAGATGTACTTGCCGCGGGTAGGGTGGTCGACCTCGACCACGGTGCCGGTCGCGCGCAGCGACTGGTCCTCGGCGATCTCCTTCATCGACAGGATCGGGCCGCAGGGGATGTCGTCCTTGTTGAGGATTTCCATCGCCTCGAACTTCGTCTTGGTCATCGTCCACTGTTCGATGCGGCCGAAGATCTCGTTCAGGCGCGGCAGGCGGACGGCCGGCTTGGCGTAGTTCGGATCAGTCTTCCAGGTCGGCTCGCCGATCACGTCGCAGATCTTCTCCCAGACCGGGGCCTGGGTGATGAAGTAGATGTAGGCGTTGGGATCGGTCTCCCAGCCCTTGCACTTCAGGATGCGGCCGGGCTGGCCACCGCCGGAATCGTTGCCGGCGCGCGGCACGGCATCGCCGAACGGAATGCCTTCGCCGAACTGGCTGTATTCCTTCAGTGGGCCATGGGCGAGGCGCTGCTGGTCGCGCAGCTTGACGCGCGCGAGGTTGAGCACGCCGTCCTGCATCGCGGCAGTGACCTTCTGGCCCTTGCCGGAATGGGTGCGCTGATAGAGTGCGGTGACGATGCCGAGCGCCAGATGCAGACCGGTGCCGCTGTCGCCGATCTGTGCGCCGGTGACCAGCGGAAGACCGTCGCGGAAGCCGGTGGTGGAGGCGGCGCCGCCGGTGCACTGCGCGACGTTCTCGTAGACCTTGCAGTCTTCGTACGGTCCGGGACCAAAGCCCTTGATCGAAGCGACGATCATCTTCGGGTTGATCGCCTGGATCTTCTCCCACGGGAAGCCCATGCGGTCGAGCACGCCGGGGCCGAAGTTCTCGACCAGCACGTCGCACTTCTTGATCAGCTCGGTGAGGACTTCCTTGCCCTTGGGGTTCTTGGTGTCGAGCGTAATCGAGCGCTTGTTGTGGTTGAGCATGGTGAAATACAGGCTGTCCACGTTCGGGATGTCCTGCAGCTGGCCGCGGGTGATGTCACCCACGCCCGGACGTTCCACCTTGATCACGTCGGCGCCGAACCAGGCCAGCAGCTGCGTGCAGGTCGGTCCGGACTGGACGTGGGTGAAGTCGAGAATGCGAACGCCCTCAAGCGCCTTGGTCATCGTGTTGCTCCGTACTCTGTCTGCCCCTGCCAACCGCAGGGAATAAAGGGTTGAAGGGGAGGACTTACTTTTTCTTCTGCAGAACGCTCTGCGGATTGAGGTTGCCGATGCGGCCGCTCTCGGAACCTGCAGCCGGATCGATCACCGCGTTGATGAGCGTCGGCTTGCCCGAGGCCATCGCCTCGTTGACGGCGCGCTTGAGCTCGTCCGGCGAGGTCGCGTTCACGCCGACGCCGCCGAAGGCTTCCATCATCTTGTCGTAGCGCGCACCCTTGACGAACACCGTCGTCGCCGGATCGGCGTTGGCGCCGTTGACGTCGGTGCCGCGATAGATGCCGTCATTGTTGAAGATGACGATGCAGATCGGCAAATTGTAGCGGCAGATGGTCTCGACCTCCATGCCGGAGAAGCCGAACGCGCTGTCGCCTTCCACCGCGAGCACGGGGTGGCCGGTCTCAAGCGTTGCCGCGATCGCCTGGCCCATGCCGATGCCCATCACGCCCCAGGTGCCGACGTCGAGACGCTTGCGCGGCTTGTACATGTCGATGACGCCGCGGGCGAGATCGAGCGTGTTGGCGCCCTCGTTGACGAGGATCGCCTCGGGATGATCCTTGATCACGTTCTTCAGCACGCCGAGCGCGCCGTGATAGTCCATCGGCGATTTGTTGTTCATGAGCTTCGGCGCCATCTTGGCGACGTTCTCTTCACGCTTGGTCGAAATCGCCTTGGTCCATTCGGTCGGCGGGACGGTCCAGCCCGAAGCCATCGCCTGGTTGAAGGCGGAGACGACCGAGCCGATGTCGCCGACGACCGGTGCGACGATCTCGACGTTGGAGTCCATTTCCCTGGGCTCGATGTCGACCTGGATGAACTTCTTGGGCGCTTCGCCCCAGTTCTTGCCCTTGCCGTGCGAGAGCAGCCAGTTCAGCCGGGCGCCAATCAGCAGCACGACGTCGGATTCTTTCAGCACCGTCGAGCGAGCAGCACCTGCGCATAGCGGATGGGTGTCGGAGAGGAGGCCCTTGGCCATGCTCATCGGCAGGAAGGGGACGCCGCTCTTCTCGACGAAGGTTTTGATCTCCTCGTCGGCCTGCGCGTAGGCCGCGCCCTTGCCGAGGATGATGAGCGGACGTTTTGCGTTCTTCAAAACATCAAGCGCGCGCTTGATGGAAGCGGGCGAGGGGATCTGCGCGGGAGCCGCGTCGATCACCTTGACCAGCGACTTCCGGCCGGCATCGGCGTTCATCACCTGGCCGAATAGCTTTGCCGGCAAATCGAGATAGACGCCGCCGGGACGGCCGGAGACGGCGGCACGGATGGCGCGGGCCAGACCGATGCCGATGTCCTGGGCGTGCAGCACGCGATAGGCCGCCTTGCACAGCGGCTTGGCAATCGCGAGCTGGTCCATCTCTTCGTAGTCGCCCTGCTGGAGGTCGACGATCTCGCGCTCGGAGGAGCCCGAGATCAGGATCATCGGATAGCAGTTGGTGGTGGCGTGCGCGAGCGCGGTGAGACCGTTGAGGAAGCCGGGCGCGGAGACGGTGAGGCAGATACCGGGCTTCTTGGTGAGGTAGCCGGCGATACCCGCCGCATAACCGGCGTTCTGCTCGTGGCGGAACGAGATCATGCGAATACCGGCCGCCTGCGCCATGCGGCCCAAATCCGTAATCGGGATGCCCGGCACATTGTAGATCGTGTTGATGCCGTTCAGCTTGAGCGCGTCGATAACGAGATGAAAACCATCCGTCAATTCCTGCTCGGTGCCCGGTGCTTCGGACTTGGTCGCGGTATTCAGCATGGGCGTTGTCTCCCTGGTCTCAAGATGCCGTTTCGGCTTTGGGGGCGAATGCCTCGCCCTTCTGGTGAACGTTGCTAGTTGAATAATTCCTGGCCGTGCGCTTCGACATAAGCAGCAAGGCCGAGGGTGTGGTCGCGGGCGCGCTTCTCGGCGAGCTCGGTGTCGCGCGCTTCCAGTGCTTCGATCATGCCGAGATGCTCGGGCAGCGAAGTCGCTGTGCGGTCCTTGCGTCCGATAGTCAGCTGGCGATAGCCGCGCACGTGCAGCAGGAGGTCGTTGGTGAGATCGACCAGCACCGACGATTCCGACAGCGAGATCAGCGCCTGGTGGAAGGCGATGTTGGCGCGCGAATATTCCTCGACGTGATCCTCGGGCAGGCGGTCCTTGCCAAAGTCCTTGAAGTAGTCGCGCAGCGCCGTGATGTCTTTCTTGCGCGCGGTGGTGGTGATGAGGCGGGCCGCCATGCTTTCCAGCGCCGCCCAGGCGCGGATCATGTCCACGATCTCGGTCTTGGTCCTTCGCACCACCATGATGCCGCGGCGCGGAACCGTTTTCACGAGACCGTCCTGCTCGAGCATCGCGATGGCTTCGCGGATCGGCGTGCGGCTCACACCCAGGCGTTCTGACAGCGCGCGCTCGTCGAGCATCACCGGCTCGGGCGTCGAGTAGATGTCCATCTTGAGGATAGCTTGCTTCAAGGCGTCATACGCCTTGTTCTTGAAGCTGCTCTCCGGGGCAATACGAACGATTGCGATATCTGCCTCGGCCATGTTCGGCAACGCCTTGGTTGGTTTCCGCAGTGACACGACGAATCTCCTCCAGTGGGAGTCGTCTTTTACAGGATTATTAACCGGAAAGTTTTTGGCATACCAAATACCAGAATGTCAAGCTGCCTATTTTTTGCAGCATTCTAAGGTGCGCTGCAGCTTGACAAGTTGGCTTCTGGCATACCAAATGCCATCGCCAGCCATTTTTGATCCAAAGCTGCGGAGTAGTCTCAGGCTTGCGCCACTCCGTTCCGCGACATGGAACAGAGCGCGGCGATTGGCAAGCATCACGGGCAGCCGCAACACGCGCGCGCTTTGAGAAAGAACTAAGGTCCAGGGAGAAGCCACATGTCCAATTCCAAAGATGCCGTCCGCAAGGTGCTTGACCAGGTCAAGGCGGACAACCGCACCAGCCTGACCGCGCCGGAAGGCAAGCTGGTCTGCGACGCCTACGGCATTCCGGTGCCGAAGGAGGGCGTGGCGAAGTCGGCCGGCGAGGCTGGCAAGATGGCCTCGTCCATGGGCTTCCCGGTGGTGATGAAGATCGTCTCGCCGGACATTCTCCACAAGACCGAAGCCGGCGGCGTCATCGTCGGCCTCAAGACGGCCGAAGACGCCGAGAAGGCCTACGAGACCATTCTCGGCAACGCCAAGAAGTACAAATCCGATGCCAAGATCGAGGGCGTCCAGGTGCAGCAGATGCTGGCCGGCGGCACCGAAGTGATCGTCGGGTCGATCACCGACGCTTCGTTCGGCAAGCTGGTTGCCTTCGGCCTTGGCGGCGTGCTGGTCGAGGTCCTGAAGGACATCACCTTCCGCCTGGCGCCCGCGACCAAGCAAGACGCGCTGTCGATGCTCGACGGCATCCAGGCGCATGAGATTTTGAAGGGCGTTCGCGGCGGCGAGCCGGTGAACCGCACGGCGCTTGCGGATATCATCGTCAAGGTCTCGCAACTCGTCACTGATTTCCCCGAGATGGTCGAGCTCGATCTCAACCCGGTGTTCGCGACGGCAAAGGATGCGATCGCCGCCGACGTCCGCATCGTCGTCGACTTCGCTTACGTGCCCAAGCCGAAGCCGCGCCCGACCGAAGAGATCGTCGCGGCCATGAGCCGCATCATGCAGCCGAAGGCGGTTGCCGTGGTCGGTGCCTCGGCCGAAGACGGCAAGATCGGCAATTCCGTGATGAAGAACCTCATCAACGGCGGCTACAAGGGCGACATCTACCCGATCCATCCCAAGGCCGCCGAAATCCTCGGCTACAAGGCGTATAAGAGCGTCAAGGACGTGCCGGGCGTGATCGACACCGCGGTGTTCGCGATTCCCGCGAAGTTCGTGGCCGCGGCGCTGACCGAATGCGGCGAGAAGAAAATTCCCGGCGCGGTTCTGATCCCGTCGGGCTTCGCGGAAGCCGGCGCGCCGGAGCTCCAGGCCGAGATCGTCGAGGTCGGCAAGAAATACGACATCCGCCTGATGGGGCCGAATATCTACGGCTTCTACTACACGCCGGCCAATCTCTGCGCGACCTTCTGCACCGCCTACGACGTCAAGGGCCACGCGGCGCTGTCATCGCAGTCGGGTGGCATCGGCATGGCCATCATCGGTTTTTCGCGCTCGGCAAAAATGGGTGTGTCGGCCATCGTCGGTCTCGGCAACAAGTCCGATATCGACGAGGACGATCTGCTCGCCTTCTTCGAGCAGGATCCGAACACCAACCTGATTGCGCAGCACTGCGAGGATCTCAAGGACGGCCGCGCCTTTGCCGAAGCCGCAAAACGCGTCTCCAAGAAGAAGCCCGTCATCGTGCTCAAGGCCGGCCGCACCTCCGCCGGTGCGAAGGCAGCCTCGTCGCACACCGGCGCGCTCGCCGGCAACGACAAGATCTACGAGGACGTCCTGGCGCAGTCCGGCGTGATCCGCGCCCGCTCGCTGCGGCAGCTGCTCGAGTTCGCGCGCGGCGTGCCGGTGCTGCCGACGCCCAAGGGCGAGAACGTCCTGATCATCACCGGTGCAGGCGGCTCGGGCGTGCTGCTGTCGGACTCCTGCGTCGACAACGGCCTGTCGCTGATGTCGATGCCGCCGGATCTCGATGCGGCCTTCCGCAAGTTCATCCCGCCGTTCGGCGCGGCCGGAAATCCTGTGGACATCACCGGCGGCGAGCCGCCGATCACCTACGTCAACACGGTCAAGCTCGGCCTGACGGACGAGCGCATCCATTCGCTGATCCTCGGCTACTGGCACACTATCGTCACGCCGCCGATGGTGTTCGCCCGTAACATGGTCGAGGTGAAGAAGGAGATGGAGGCGAAGGGTTTTGTGAAGCCGATCGTCGCCTCGCTCGCCGGCGACGTCGAGGTCGAGGAAGCCGCCGAATATCTCTACCAGAACGGCATCCCGGCCTATGCCTATTCGACCGAACTGCCGGTCGAGGTCCTGGGCGCCAAGTACAAATGGGCGCGCGGGGCAGGGCTGCTCTGACACGAGGACTTTCACCTCTCTCCGCACGCGGAGAGAGGTGACAATTGTCAGGTCGCGATGGGCAAGAACGTGATCCGGCGCAAATCGCTCGAGCCTCGATCGTCATCGGAGGCTGACCACGATGCGCGCGACGGCGGTGTGCAGTCCGTCGGCCGCGCGCTGTCGATCCTCGAGACGCTGGCCGAGGACGACGAAGGCTATCGCCTCAGCGATCTCGCCGTCCGCACCGGCCTGTCGGCCTCAACCGTGCACCGTCTGCTGGCGACGCTGGAAAGCCGCCGCTTCGTGCAATTCGACCGCGCCGAATCCAAATGGCATGTCGGCGTGCGCAGCTTCACGGTCGGCGCGAGCTTTGCCCGACGGCGTAATTTCAGCGCCCAGGCCATTCCCTATTTGCGCAAGCTGCGCGATCTCACCCGCGAGACCGCCAATCTCGCCGTCGTCGACGACGAGTTCATCATCGTGCTGACCCGGATGGAAAGCCGCGAGATCATGCGCTCGCTGACCAAGGTCGGCGGTCGCGTCGCCATGGTGACATCGGGTGTCGGCAAGGCGGTGCTTGCGACCTACTCCGACGAGGACGTCGGTGCCGTCATCCGCCATCACGGCATGCCACGCCTGACCGAGAAATCCATCGTGCGACCGAGCGATCTGTTCAGGGAGCTCGCGACCATCCGCAAGCAGGGTTTTGCGGTGGATGATGAAGAGGCCGAGATGGGTCTGCGCTGCGTCGCAGCCGTGGTCTACAGCCCCAGCGCCGAGCCGCTCGCCGCGATCTCAGTGTCCGGCTTGACCAGCCGCGTCACCGACGCCCGGCTGCCCGAGATCGGCCGCGTGGTGCGGGACGTCGCGGCGGAACTGACGGCAGCGCTTGGCGGCGTGATGCCGGCGGCAAAGCCGGGTTGAGCCAGGCCTGCGCTCCATCGCCACCTTGCGGGAGAAATCAGCGCTGGCGGCAAGAGCCCCGACATCGGTATATCCGTCCACCGTTGTCGCGTCCTTTTGGGGAAAGTCATGCCGTCAGAGCTCCGTTCGCCCCGTCTCGCCGTCCTGATTGATGCCGACAATGCTTCGGCCAAGATCGCGGATGGACTGTTCGAGGAGATCGCCAAGATCGGCGAGGCCAGCGTCCGCCGTATCTACGGCGATTTCTCCAATGCCAGGTCCAGGGGCTGGGCCGACATCCTGTCGAAACACGCCATCATCCCGCAGCAGCAATTCGCCTATACGACGGGAAAGAATGCATCCGACATAACGCTGGTCATCGACGCGATGGACCTGCTTCACAGCGGCCGGTTCGATGGCTTCTGCCTGGTGTCGTCGGACAGCGACTTTACCCGTCTTGCCGCCCGTATCCGCGAGCAGGGCGTCGATGTCTTTGGGTTCGGCGAGCAGAAGACGCCGGAAAGCTTCCGGCAGGCCTGCCGAAGGTTCGTCTATACGGAGAACCTGCTTCCCGCCCCCGCGAACACGCAGGATGCGGCGGCGAGGTCAGCGCCACTTCAGCCGCCCGATGGGGCAACCCCCATCATCAAGAGGGTCATCACCCAGATGGAGAGCGAAGACGGCTGGGTCACGCTCGGGGAGGTCGGGCGGCAGCTTGCCAATCTGGCGTCCGATTTCGATCCGAGGACGTTCGGTTTCCGCAAGCTGAGTGACCTCGTGCGGAAGACAAACTCCTTCGAGATCGATGAGCCGAAGGGACGGTCGATGCGGATTCGGGTCAAGCCCGCTGCCGCACCACCGTCGAAAACGCGGAACCCGCGCAGAAGGTCAGGGACGGCAGGCGTTCCACCCAAGGCGTAAGCAGGCGTGCTGTTATATTTGAGCTTGCCCGGTCTGGCTCAGGGCGTAACCATCGCGGCGCCGTAACATCCCGCGAGAGCGCTCATGACAAAACTCACCCGCTTTGCCGTCGCACCGCTGCACGCGATGACGCGGCGTCTGGCCGATGTCGCCTCCGCGCGCGTCGCGCCCGATCTCGTCATATCAGGTGCGCGGGTGCTCTCGACCTATTCCGAGCGCATCCACGCGAACCGCGAGGTCTGGATTACCGGGGGGCGCATTGCGGCGGTGAAGCCGGCGGGTGCTGCGAAGCGGTTCCTCGGCAACGTGCCGCTGTACGACGCCGCCGGCGGCATCATCGCGCCGGGCCTGGTCGATCCGCACATCCACATCGAATCCTCGATGGTGACGGCCTGCGCCTATGCCGAGGCGGCACTGCTCAACGGCACCACCACGATCTTCTGCGACAGCCACGAGATCGGCAACGTCATGGACGTCGCCGGCGTTGAGGCCATGTTGGAGGACGCGCGCGAAGCCCCGCTTTCGATCTTCCTGACGGTGCCGAGCACGGTACCGGCCACTTCGGCCGCACTGGAGACTGCGGGCGGCGATCTCACGCCGGACAAGATCGCCGGCCTGTTCGACCGCTGGCCGGAAGCAGTCGGGCTCGGCGAGAAGATGGATTTTGTGCCTGTTACCATGGGCGATGAACGCAGCCACGCCATCCTCGCCGCCGCCCTGAAGCGCGGGCGACCGGTGTCGGGCCATGTCTATGGCCGCGAATTCGTTGCGGCCTATGCGGCATCCGGCGTCACCGACACCCATGAGGCGATCGACCGCGACATTGCCGACGATTTGCTCGATGCCGGCGTCTGGGTGTTTTTGCGCGGCGGCCCGCCGACCACGCCATGGCACTCGCTGCCGCAGGCGATCCGCACCATCACCGAGCTCGGCGCCTCGCACAAGCGCACCGCCGTGTGCACCGATGACCGCGACGCCGATGATCTGCTGCTGTTCGGCCTCGACTGGGTGGTGCGGGAGGCGGTGAAGGCGGGAATGTCGCCCGAGCAGGCCTGGTCGATGGGTTCGCTGCATGGTGCGACGCGTTTTGGCGTCGATGGCGATATCGGCGGGCTCGGCGGCGGCCGCCGCGCCGATCTGGTGCTGATGGACGACAATCTCAGGCCGCAATGCACCTGGTACGGCGGCGAACTCGTGGTCGAGCACCGTAAGATCACGCCGAAGCTCGATCAGGCGCTGTCGCAGCGTTATCAATATCCGAGGGCGGCATATGCGACCGTGAAGCTGCCCGAGAAGGTCAAGTTGACGCCGGAGTTGCCGGCGAAGGCCTGTACCGTCAACGCGATCAAGACCGCGCTGCCCGGCATCACGCTCATCCATGAGAAGATCGCGATCGAGCCCGCAAAAGACTGGCCGTCGCTGTTTGCGCGCTACGGCCTGTGCTTCGTTACGGTGGTCGAGCGCCACGGCAAATCGGCCGGCAACGTCGCCTATGGCTTGCTGAAGGATTTTGGCCTGAAGCGCGGGGCGGTCGCCTCCAGCGTCGGGCACGACAGCCACAACATCATCGTTGCCGGAACCAACGAGGCCGATATGCAGGCGGCGATATCGGCCATCAAGGCACAGCAGGGCGCCGTCTGTGTCGTCGCCGACGGCAAGGTGAGGGCGCTGGTGCCGCTGCCAATCGCCGGGCTCTTGTCCGACAAGCGCGTCACGGAGGTGGCCGAGGAGGTCAAAGCTCTGAAGAAGGAATGGGCGGAGGCCGGCTGCACCATCCCCTACATGGGCTTCAATTTGATTCCGCTATCGGTCATTCCGGAAATTCGCATCACCGACAAGGGTCTCGTGCTGGTGCCGCAGATGGAGCTGGCGCCGCTGTTCGAGTGAGCGCTTTCACGCGTTTCTCGACCCAACTGATTGAGACCGCCGCGTTTTTTCCGCGGCTGCCGCATCGTGGAAAATAAAATCGATCTCGTTGAGATCGTATCCTGCGCGCCCGATGATCTCGCTCAGCCAATGCAACCGAGCGAGGTCCGATATGGCGAAAATGCGAGCCATCGATGCTGCCGTGCGAATTCTGGAGAAGGAAGGCATCTCGACTGCCTTCGGCGTTCCCGGGGCCGCGATCAATCCGCTCTACTCGGCGCTGAAGAAGCGCGGTTCGATCCGCCATATCCTGGCGCGGCATGTCGAGGGTGCCTCGCACATGGCCGAGGGCTACACGCGGGCCAAGGCCGGCAACATCGGCGTCTGCATCGGAACCTCTGGGCCGGCGGGCACCGACATGATCACCGGGCTTTATTCGGCGATCGCCGATTCCATCCCGATCCTCTGCATCACCGGTCAGGCGCCACGGGCGCGGCTCTACAAGGAAGATTTCCAGGCCGTCGACATCGAGTCGATCGCAAAGCCCGTGACCAAATGGGCGGTGACCGTGCGCGAGCCCGGGCTGGTGCCACGCGTGTTCAGCCAGGCTTTTCACGTGATGCGCTCCGGCCGCCCGGGGCCGGTGCTGATCGACATGCCGCTCGACGTGCAACTCGCCGAGATCGAGTTCGACGACGAGACCTACGAGCCACTGCCGGTCTACAAGCCCACCGCGACGCGCAAGCAGGTCGAGAAGGCGCTGGAGATGCTCAACGCCGCCGAGCGGCCGCTGATCGTGGCGGGCGGTGGCGTCATCAATGCGGACGCCTCCGACCTGCTGGTCGAGTTTGCCGAGATCGCGAATGTTCCGGTGGTGCCGACGCTGATGGGGTGGGGCGCCATCCCCGACGACCACGTGCTGATGGCCGGTATGGTCGGTCTCCAGACCAGTCATCGTTACGGCAACGCCACGATGCTCGAATCCGATTTCGTGCTCGGTATCGGCAACCGCTGGGCCAATCGCCACACCGGCTCGGTCGAAACCTACACCAAGGGCCGCACCTTCGTGCATGTTGACATCGAGCCGACCCAGATCGGGCGCGTGTTCAATCCCGATCTCGGCATCGTCTCGGACGCGAAGGCCGCGCTCGAACTGTTCGTCACCGTCGCCAGGGAGTGGCGCCGGTCAGGCAGGTTGCGCGAGCGCCAGGCGTGGCCCGCGGCCTGCCGCGATCGCAAGAAGACGATGCTGCGCAAGAGCCATTTCGACAACGTCCCGATCAAGCCCCAGCGCGTCTACGAAGAGATGACCAAGTCGTTTGGCCGTGACACCTGCTACGTCTCGGTGATCGGCCTGTCGCAAATCGCCGGCGCGCAGTTCCTCGGCGTTTACAAGCCGCGTAACTGGATCAATGCCGGGCAGGCGGGGCCGCTCGGATGGACGCTGCCCGCCGCCCTCGGGGTGCGCGCGGCGTGTCCGGATCGGGACATCGTCGCGCTCTCCGGCGACTACGATTTCCAGTTCCTGATCGAGGAGCTCGCAGTCGGCGCGCAGTTCAATCTGCCCTACATCCACGTCGTCGTGAACAATTCCTATCTCGGGCTGATCCGCCAGGCCCAGCGTGGCTTCGACATGGACTATCACGTCCAGCTCTCCTTCGATAACATCAACGCGCCCGAGCTCGGTGGCTACGGCGTCGATCACGTCGGGGTCGCCGAAGGCCTCGGTTGCAAGGCGATCCGCGTCACCGATCCCAAGGACGCGCAGGCCGCGTTCGCCACAGCGCGCGAATGGATGGCGAAGTACCGCGTGCCGGTGATGGTCGAGTTCATCCTCGAACGCGTCACCAACATCGCGATGGGCACGGAGATCGACAACATCGTCGAGTTCGAGGAGGTGCTGGATCTGCCGCTCGACGAGGTCGCGAGCGCGCGGCCCGGCGTGCTGCAGCCGGCGGAATAGGGAACAGCATCATGCCGAAATTCGCCGCCAACCTCACCATGCTCTTCAACGAGATGCCGTTCGTGGACCGCTTCGCTGCGGCGAAAGCGGCGGGCTTCTCCGGGGTTGAATATCTTTTTCCCTATGATTTCGACAAGGCGCTTTTGCGCGAGCAGCTCGACAGCCAATGGGCTGACGCAGGTGCTGCACAATCTGCCGGCCGGCAACTGGGCCGCAGGCGAGCGCGGCATCGCGATCCTGCCCGATCGCGTCGCCGAATTCCGCGACGGCGTGTTTCGCGCCATCGACTATGCCAAGGCGCTCGATTGCGAGCAGCTCAACTGCCTCGTCGGCATCGCGCCAGTGGACGCCGATCCGCGCGAGCTGAACGAGACGCTGGTCGGGAATTTGCGCTTCGCGGCCTCGACGCTGGCGCGGGAGAACATCAAGCTGCTGGTCGAGCCGATCAACACGCTCGACATTCCCGGCTTCTTCCTCAACGGCACCGAGCAGGCCGTGCAGCTCATCTCGGAGGTGCGGTCGAACAACCTGTTCGTCCAGTACGACATCTATCACATGCAGATCATGGAGGGTGACCTCGCCCGTACCATGCAGGAATATCTCCCCCAGATCGCCCACATCCAGCTCGCCGACAATCCCGGCCGCCACGAACCGGGCACCGGCGAGATCAACTATCGCTTCCTGTTCCGCCATCTCGAAGCGATCGGTTATCGCGGCTGGGTCGGCTGTGAGTACAAGCCGCGCACCACGACGCTGGAAGGCCTGTCCTGGCATGCGGCGCAGACATTCGAGACCTGAGGATATTTGGACATGATCGACATTGGCTTCATCGGACTTGGCACCATGGGACGACCGATGGCCGGCCATCTTCTGGCCGCAGGACATCGCGTTCTCCTGCATGACGTCGGGCCTGTCGCGCCGGAGCTGATCGCGGCTGGCGGCGTTGCCTGCAAGTCGAGCAAGGAGGTCGCAGAGGAGGCGGATGCCGTCATCATCATGGTGCCCGATACGCCGCATGTGGAAGCCGTGCTGTTCGGCACGGACGGCGTCGCGAGCGGCATCTCCAAGGGCAAGATCGTGGTCGACATGAGCTCGATCTCGCCGCTGGCGACCAAGGAGTTCGCAAAGAAGATCGAGGCACTCGGCGCGGATTATCTCGACGCACCGGTTTCGGGCGGGGAGGTCGGTGCCAGGGCGGCAAGCCTCACCATCATGGTCGGCGGGCCCGAGCGCGCCTTCAATACCATGAAGCCGATCTTCGACCGGATGGGAAAGAACGTCACCCGGGTCGGCGCCAATGGCGACGGCCAGACAACGAAGGTCGCCAACCAGATCATCGTCGCGTTGACGATCGAGGCGGTGAGCGAAGCGCTGCTGTTCGCGTCGAAAGCCGGCGCCGATCCAGCACTGGTGCGGCAGGCCCTGATGGGCGGCTTTGCCTCGTCGCGGATACTCGAAGTGCATGGCGAGCGCATGGTGAAGCGCAATTTCGATCCCGGTTTCCGCATCGAGCTGCACCAGAAGGATCTCAACCTCGCGCTTGAAGGCGCTCGCGCGCTCGGCCTGTCGTTGCCGAGCACGGCGGTGGCGCAGCAATTGTTCTCGTCCTGCACCGCGCATGGCGGCAAGGGCTGGGATCATTCGGCGATGGTGCGGGCGCTGGAACTGATGGCTGGCCACGAGATCGCCGCGGCCCGAACTGTTACGCGGTAACCGTCTCCGGTTCTGGCGCGTCTTTCGCTACGGGGAACCGGAACAATGCTCCGGCCCCGCGGTTGAAGGCGCACAACAATCACTGGAGACATCAGGACATGAAAACCCGTCTTGCGATTTCGTTGGCTGCCGCGTCGCTGCTGGTGTCAAGCGCAGCCTTTGCTCAGTCGACGACCGCCGAGGGCGCCGCGAACGGTGCACGGGCGGGCGGCGACATCGGCGGTCCGGTTGGCGCGATGGTCGGCGGCACCGTCGGTGCAGCGGTCGGCGCCGGCCTGGAAATTCCGAATGCGATCCTGGGCGGAATCCCGCGTAGCGATTCCGTCGTCGTTGAGGATCGCGTCGTTGTCGGCGAGCCGCTGCCGCCGACCGTTGTGCTGCGCCCCGTTCCGAACTACACCGAGTATCGCTATGCAGTCGTCAACGATCGCCGTGTGATCGTCGAGCCGCGCACACGCCGCGTCGTCAAGATCATCGACTGATCGATCAGAGCCTAGGCTTGAACAGTTGGGCCCTGCGGAGCGTCACTCCGCGGGGCCTTCGCTTGTAAGGGCCGAATTGGCGCGGAAGCGCGTCATGACCCAATCGACGGCGGCCGCGAACGCAAACCCGATGCAGGCGGTGCCGGCATCGACCAAAAAATCCTCCAGCCGCGCATGCCGACCCGGCGCCCAGAATTGCATCAGTTCGAGCACGCCGATCAGAATTACCGCCGCGGCAGCCACAGCCCAGCGACGGTTCCGGTAAGCCAGGCCGAAGGCTAATCCGACCAGAACAAAGGCAAGAGCATGCTCGCCGTCCTGGCCGAGGTCGGAGCGGGGCCGCAGGCCGGGCGGGCCGAGTGTTGCGAAAGTGACGGCGGCTGCGAGCAGCCAGGCAAAAAAGCGGATGAAAATGGACATACGCACCGCTTAGCACGGATTTGCCGCGCCTGCAGTGAGGCGGGGATCAGATCGCCGTGTAGTTAATGACGAAAAGTTAAAGTGCCTCGCGCACGCCAAGGCCGTGCATGAAGCGTTCCCGGATCTGCACGGGATCGCGCCGGGTGGCGCCGACGCCCGGCTTGTCGTCGATGCGGACGGCGATCAGGCTCGGCCCGGAGGCCGACATGGCTTCGTCGACCAGGCGCTCGAAATCCTCTTCGTCCGCGGCCCAGGCGCTGTTGGCAAGCCCCGAGCCGGCGGCGATGGCGACGATGTCAGCCACGTTCGCGGCCGGTGTCGGCTGCGCGCCGGTGATCTGGTAGATGCCGTTGTCCATCACGATCAGGATGAGATTCTCGGGCTTCAACGCCGCAATCGTCGAGAGCGCGCCGAGCTGCATCAGGAGCGAGCCGTCGCCTTCGAGCGCAAAGACACGCCGGTCCGGCTGCGCCAGCGCCACGCCCAGCGCGATTGGAAAGGCGAGCCCCATGCTGCCGAGCATGTAGAAATTCTGCGGACGGTGGCCGGCGGCCCAGAGATCGAAATTGGTGTTGCCGATGCCGCCGATCACGGCTTCCTCGTGCTCGAGTTTCGCGATCAGGCGCGAGGTGACGTCGAAGCGGTTCATCACCTTGGTGTTGCGCGCGTCTGTATTCATTTGGACCGGCCTCACTTGTCGAAAGTCTTGCCGCCCGTGAGCAGCGGGTTGAGGATCAGCGCCACCGGCGCCTGTGTCATGACGGCCTGCTTGATCGAACGGTCGGCGATGAATTCGAGCTCGTCGAGCCGGGTGATGGTGTGATGCTCGAGCGCCAGCGAATCCAGCACTGGACGCATGGTGCGGCAGACCAGCGACTGGCCGTAGTTGAACTCGCCGAGCGTGCCGCGCTCGGACACGAACATGATCAGCGGGATCTGGTAGGGCACCGCGAGCGAGGCCAGCACGTTGGCGAGCGTGGCAAAGCCGGAGGTCTGCATCAGCACCGCAGCCCGCCGTCCGCCCATCCATGCGCCCGAAACGATGCCGACGGCTTCCTCCTCACGCGCGGTGGCAAAGGTGGTGAAGAAGGGATCGGCGTGCAGGTTCTTGATCAGCGGCGTCAGCACGCGGTCGGGCACGTAAGGGATGAGGCTGATCTCGTTCCGCTTCAGGGTTTGCAGGACGATGCCGTGCCAGCTCTTGTCACTGGAGGTCTGCACCGCCTCGGATGAGGTATGTTGCTCCGCAATCGCCATTGCGTTCTCCCTTCAGCCGCGCATGCTTCTTGGTCTTGGCCGTTGCCTTAGGCGTCGTCTTGGCCGTCGCGGCGGTCTTCCGAACTTGACGCGGCGGGCGGGATTGTCAACATGTCCGGGCTGCACCGTGATCTGCGCCAGACGGCCTGCCGCGACCGGTACCGACGTGTCATAAGCGACAATAACAAGAGAACGGAGGAACGCATGACAGGAGCGCGCGCTGCGCTGGCCCTGCGGATCTCCTGGAGAGAGCCGGAAGGGTCCTGATGTCCGTCAACAGCAAGCGTGTCTTCTACGTCAAATATCTGGCCAATCCGATTTATATCGACATCCTGAAGGCGCGGCCCGACGTCCGGCTCGATCGCATCGAGAACGAAAGCCCCGCGGATTTCTACGCGCCGATCCTGAGCGCGGCCCATGTCTACCAGATCGGGGCTGCTCGCGATGAACTCGCGCCGCATTTCCATGTTGACGCCGCCTTCCTGAAGCGTACGCCCAACCTCCTGCTCGTTTCCAGCAACGGCGCGGGCTTCGATCCTGTCGACGCCGAAGCGTGCACCGATGCGGGCGTGCTCGTCGTCAACCAGTCCGGCGGCAACGCGCATTCGGTCGCCGAGCATGCGCTGGCGATGATGCTGACGCTGTCCAAGCGTATCATCCAGTCCGACCGCAAGCTTCGCAGGGAGGCCAACGTCAATCGCAACGAACTCGTCGGCAACGAGGTCGAGCACAAGACCGTCGGCATCGTCGGGCTCGGCAATGTCGGCCGCCGCATCGCCGCGCTGTGCAAGGGCCTGCTCGGCATGAAGGTGCTGGCCTATGATCCGTATCTCACGGCCGAGGTGATGTCCGAGCGAGGCGGGGAGAAGGTCGAACTCGACGAGCTGCTGCGCCGCGCCGATTTCGTCTCGATCTCCTGTCCCCTCAACAAGGGCAGCCGCAACTTGATCAGCGTGCGCGAGTTCGCGCTGATGCAGCCGCATGCGTATTTTGTCACCACGGCCCGGGGCTTCATTCACGACGAGGACGCGCTGCTCCAGGCGTTGCGCGACAAGCGCATCGCGGGTGCCGGCCTCGACGTCTGGTCCAAGGAGCCGCCGCCGCCGGAGCATCCGCTGCTGCAGTTCGACAACGTGCTGGCGAGCCCGCATACCGCAGGCGTCACGATCGAGGCGCGCCAGAACATGGGCCGCATCGCCGCCGAGCAGGTGCTGGACACGCTCGACGGCAAACGCCCGCCGCGCATCATCAATCCCGAGGTTTGGCCGCGCTATGCCGAGCGCTTCAAGCAGGCGTTCGGGGTAACGCCGGGGTAGGGTTAGGAGCTTGCCATTCCGGGGCAGCGTGGAACCGCCTACCGGCCTTGATGCGCGTCAAATTCTCCCTCCCTCATTCAGGCTAAATGGTATTAGAGTGTCGCCGGGGCTGGCCGTGGCAGCAGGAGGTCCCATGTCAACTTATGTCGTCAGATTCATGAAGGACGTGCTCGGCCAGTACGGCCGGCAGATCGAGGTGTGCCAGGGCTCGCTCGAGATCGACGCCACCGACGAGAACGAGGCCAGGGAGCGGGCGAAGGCGAGGTTTTGCAAGGACCAGGCCTTGCACCACTGGTCGCTGCATGCCGACCGCATCCAGGTCAGGCCGGCTGACTTTCCGTCGTGAGGTCTAGCGGCCGGCTCCGAGCGACCGCTGCAACGTCTCAGTCGAGCACTTTGTCCAATGTAATCGGGAAGCGGCGGATGCGTTTGCCGGTGGCGTGATAGACGGCGTTCGCGATCGCGGCGGGGACGCCGACGATGCCGATCTCGCCCAGTCCCTTGATGCCGAGCGCGTTGATGTGCGCGTCCGGCTCGTCGACGAAGATCACGTCGATGTCGTGAACATCCGCATTCACCGGGATGTGGTACTCGGCGATGTTCGCGTTCATGATCCGGCCGAAGCGGTGGTCCATCACCGTCTCCTCGTGCAGGGCCATCCCGATCCCCCAGACCACGCCGCCCATGATCTGGCTGCGGCCGGTCTTGGTGTTGAGAATCCGCCCGGCCGCGATTGCGCTCACGACCCGCGTGACGCGGATGACGCCAAGCAATTCGTCCACCTTGACCTCGGCAAAGACGGCCGAATGGGTATTGCGTGCGTGCTTCTTGTCCTCACCGAACTGGTTGAGCTTTTCCTTCTCGATACGTTCGACGCCGCCATGGCGCATCGCGTCGGCGATCGAGACCGCACGGCGGTTGTCGCTGGCCCTGGCAATGCTGCCGTCGGTCAGCACCGTATCGGCCAACTCGGCGCCGGCGAGCGGCGAGCCATGAATTTTCCCGGCCAAGCGCAACAGCTCCTTGCGCACCTCTTCAGCGGCTGCGAGCACCGCATGCGCGCTCGATGCGGCCATCCAGGAGCCGCCCTCGACCGGCGCCTGCGGCAGAGTGGAATCGGCAAGCCGGACGCTGATGTTCTCGATCGGCAGGCCGAGCGCATCGGCCGCGACCTGCGCCACGATGGTGTAGGTACCGGTGCCGATGTCGGATGCGGCGCAGGACACTTCGGCATGTCCGTTCGACGTCAGCACGATGCGCACCGCGACCGGCATCTGCAACGCTTCCCACACGCCCGTCGCCATGCCCCAGCCGACCAGCTCTTTGCCATCGCGCATCGAGCGCGGCGCAGGATTGCGTCTGCTCCAGCCGAAGGCGTCCGCGCCGCGCGCATAGCATTCGCGCAACTGCTTGCTCGTGTAGGGGAGGTTTTCGCTCTGGTCGCGATCCGAATAGCACTTCAGCCGCAGTTCGATCGGGTCGAGCTTGAGCGCGACGGAGAGCTCGTCCATGGCGCATTCGAGGGCGCAGACGCCCGACGCCGCGCCCGGTGCGCGCATGTCGCAGGGGGTCGAGACGTCGAGGTGGACGAGCTTGTGGGAGAAACGGCTGTTCGGGCTGCTGTAGAGCTGTTCTGCCCAGCCGGTGTCATTGCGTGCGAAATCCTCGTAGCGGGAGGTGACGGCAATCGCCTCGTGCGTGACCGCATCGAGCGTACCGTCGGATTTTGCGCCGAGGCCGACGCGCTCGATCGTCATCGGCCGGTAGCCGAGCCCGTACATCTGCTGCCGCGTCAGCACGACGCGAACAGACCGCTTCAGTGCGAGCGCGCCAAGCGTTGCCAGCACCACCTGGTATTGCGGCCGCAAGCCGGAGCCGAAGGCGCCGCCGACATAAGGCGAGGCCACGCGAATGTCATCCGGCTTCTTGTCGAACACGCCGCAGAGAAATTTGTGGACGTTTTGAACGCCCTGCGTCTTGTCGTAGATCGTGAGCTTGCCATTGCTGTCCCAGATTGCCGTGGTCGCATAGAGCTCCATCGGGTTGTGATGCTCTGTTGGAATCACGTACTCCGCCTCGTGGCGCACGCGGGCTTGGGCAAGAGTTGCTGCGGCGTCGCCGCGCGGCTTATGCGGCTTGTCCATCTCGGCAGCCTTGCCGCGCTCGCCCTCGAGGTCGGTCGCAAAGCCGCGCTGCTCATACTCGACCCGCACCAGTGTGGCCGCGAATTTCGCGGTTTCCCAGTCCTCCGCCACGACCAACGCAATCGGCTGGCCGTTGAACTTGACCGTGTCGTCGTAGAGTGGACGGAAAGGCGAACCCTCCGGTGCAACCTCGTCCCTCCACGCCTCGTCCTTGTCGGCGAGCGGCGGACGGTTCGCATGCGTAAGCACGTCGAGCACGCCCTTGACCTGCAGCGCCGCACTGGTGTCGAGGCGGGCAATGCGCCCGCATGGAATGGTGGCCTCGACGACGAAGCCATGGAGGAGTCCGTCGGCCGGGAATTCGCCGGCGTATTTGGCGGCGCCGGTGACTTTGGCCCGGCCGTCGACACGCGACGTTGGCGTTCCGATATAGGCGTTCATCGGTCCCTCACGCGATCTTTTTGTGGGCCTGGGATTGCGGCGTGGCATTCGCCGCCTGTGTCAGCGTCCGCACGATGGCGCGGCGTGCGAGCTCGACCTTGAAGCCGTTATGTGAGCGGGTCGTAGCTCCCTGGAGCAAGAGATCCGCGGCGCGCGAGAAATGATCGGGCGTCGCGGCCTGGCCGCGCAACGCCGCTTCGGCTTCGAGGCTGCGCCAGGGCTTGTGAGCCACGCCGCCGAGCGCCATCCGTGCCCCGCTGATCGCGTTGCCTTCCAGTTCGAGCGCGGCAGCGACCGAGACCAGAGCAAAAGCATAGGACATCCGGTCGCGAATTTTCAGATAGCTGTAGTTTTGAGCGAAGCCGCGGGCCGGGAGCTCGATTCCCGTGATGATCTCGCTGGTACCGAGATTGGTGTCGACATGAGGCGTGTCGCCGGGAAGCCGGTGGAAATCGGTCAGCGCGATGGTGCGCTCGCCGGAGCGGCCTGCGATGTGCACCAGCGCCCCAAGTGCAGCCAGCGCCACGCTCATGTCGGACGGGTTGGTCGCGATGCAGGCGGCGCTCGTACCGAGGATCGCATGGTTGCGATTGAGGCCGTCCATTGCCGAGCAGCCGCTGCTGGGACGTCGCTTGTTGCAGGGCGTGGCCGTGTCATAGAAATAGACGCAGCGCGTTCGCTGCATCAGATTGCCTCCGACCGACGCCATGTTGCGCAGTTGCGCCGAGGCACCGGCCAGGATGGCGCTGGCGAGCAGAGGATAGCGCTGCTCGATCAACGGGTGGTAGGCGAGGTCCGAGTTCGGCACCAGGGCGCCAATGCGCAAGGACCCGTCCGCCGTCTCCTCGACCTTGCGGAGCGGCAGGCGGGAAATGTCAATCAGCCGGGAGGGGCGCTCGACATTCTCTTTCATCAGGTCGATCAGATTGGTGCCGCCGGCAATCAGTTTGGCGCCGGGATCGGCGGCGAGCAGGCGGATCGCGTCGGCAACGTCCGTGGCTCGGGCATACTGGAAGTTGTTCATGGCTGGCCCATTGCCTGTTGGATGGCGGCGAGGATGTTCGGATAGGCGCCGCAGCGGCAGAGATTCCCGCTCATCAGCTCCCGGATCTCGTCGGCATCCCGGGCACGGCCTTCGACGAGCAGTCCGGCCGCCGAACAGATCTGTCCCGGCGTGCAATAGCCGCACTGGAAGGCGTCATGGTCGATGAAAGCCTGTTGCAGGGGATGCAGCGTACCGTCCTTGGCAAGACCTTCGACGGTCGTGATCTCCGCGCCGTCATTCATGACGGCGAGCGTGAGGCAGGAATTGACGCGCCGGCCGTCCACCAGCACCGTGCAGGCGCCGCACTGACCATGGTCGCACCCCTTCTTGGTGCCGCTCAACGCAAGATGGTCCCGCAAGGCGTCGAGCAACGTGGTCCAGGGCACGAGATCAAGCGTGTGACTGACGCCGTTGACGACAAGATGGATCGGAATGCGTTCGGGAATCTGATGCGTGAGATCGCCCATGTCCTGCTCCCTGCGACGGCGACGATGCCGGACGTCAGTCGTGTTGACGCGGGGGACGCCTCCGCCGGCCAATAGCGCCCAACGGACCACCGGCCGGTTGGTTCCTTGGCGGCAGTTCGCCTTTCCGAGAGGCCGCAGTCAGCGCTTTGCTTCCCCGAACACCACATTCGGCACCGCGCGGTTGACGACCTCGCGCAGTGCGAAGCTCGATTGTACCCGTGCTACGCGCGGCAGGCGCGACAACTCGGTGCGGTGGATACGTTCGAAATCCTGGATGTCGCGGGCGAGCACGATCAGGATGTAGTCGTCGGTCCCCGACATCAGGAAGCAGCGCACCACGGAGGGGCATTTCACCACCTCCGCCTCGAACGCCTTCAACGCCTCGTCGCTCTGGCTTTCCAGCGCGATACGAACCAGCACCGTGGTGGTGAGGCCGAATTGGGCGAGGTCGAGCGCGGCCTGATAGGCCTGGATGTAGCCGTCGTCCTCCAGCGCCTTCTGCCGCCGTGCCAGCGCGGTGCTGGACATGCCGACCTTGTTGGCGAGCTCGGTGTGGCTGGCCCGCGCATTGGTGGTGAGTTCCGCGAGGATGGCGAGATCTTTCCGGTCGAGGGCCAAGGTTTCGTTTCCAGCGTGAAAGGGCGTTTGCGCGCCGGAAACCGGCGCGGGGAAGCCAAAGCTAGCGGATATTTGCACGAAACCAAACCGGCCCCGTCGCTACGATCAGGAGGTGAATCAAAAGGAGCCCAGGATGCGTGTCGGTGTGCCCAAGGAGATCAAGGTGCAGGAATATCGCGTCGGGCTCACCCCGGGCGTGGTCCGCGAATATATCGCCGCCGGGCACCAGGTGACGGTCGAGACCGGCGCGGGCGGCGGCATCGGCGCGCCTGACGAGGTTTATCGGCGGGCAGGGGCCATCATTGCCGAGAGCGCTCGCGACATCTTCGCGAAGTCCGACATGATCGTGAAGGTGAAGGAGCCGCAGAAGAGCGAATGGGCCCAGCTTCGCGAAAGCCAGATCCTGTTTGCTTACCTCCATCTCGCGCCGGATCCCGAACAAGCCAAAGGTTTGCTCGCCTCCGGCTGTACTGCGATCGCCTATGAAACCGTCACCGACGCGGCCGGTCACCTCCCCCTGCTTGCGCCGATGAGCGAAGTCGCCGGCCGCCTTGCCATAGAGGCTGCCGGCGCCGCGCTCAAAAGCTCGGCCGGCGGCCGCGGGCTGCTGCTGGGCGGTGTTCCCGGCGTGCAGCCGGCAAGGGTCGTCGTGCTCGGCGGCGGGGTGGTGGGAACGCAGGCTGCGCGCATGGCCGCAGGGCTCGGTGCCGAGGTCACGGTGATCGACCGCTCGATTCCACGGTTGCGCGAACTTGACGATCTCTTTGCCGGCCGCGTGCGCACCCGGTTCTCGACCATCGAGTCGGTCGAGGAGGAGGTGTTCGCCGCGGACGTCGTGATCGGCGCGGTGCTGCTGCCGGGCGCCAGCGCACCAAAGCTCGTCACGCGTGCGATGCTGACATCGATGCGGCCGGGCGCCGTGCTGGTCGACGTCGCGATCGATCAGGGTGGCTGCTTCGAGACCTCGCACCCGACGACACATGCAGAACCAACTTATGTGGTCGACGGCATCGTGCATTATTGCGTCGCCAACATGCCCGGCGCGGTGCCGGTGACGTCAAGCCACGCGCTGAACAACGCGACGCTACCGTTCGGCTTGATGCTCGCGAACAAGGGCTTTGCCGCCGTGCTGGAAAATCCACATCTGCGCAACGGACTGAATGTGCATCGCGGCCGCATCACCAACAAGGCCGTGGCGGAAAGCCTCGGGCTGGAGTTTGCTCCGGTGGAGAGCGGACTGGCGGCGTAGCGTTGCTGCTCATACCGGCTTGCGATGGCGGCTGCCGAGCGCGGCTTCGATCGTCTCGGGCTTCTCGATGCGTTCGATCAGCATGTCGATGCGGTCGCCGCCCCAAAACAGCTCGCCGTTGAACGCCATGGTTGGAACGCCAAACACGCCGAGCGCCTCGGCCTCGTCGATGATGCGGTCATGCTCGGCGCGCGCGGAGCCGTGGGCGTAGGCTTCGAATTCGCTCGCCGAGCCGCCGCACGATCTGATGACGTCAGTGATTGCGGCGAGGTCGTCCATTTCGAGTTCATGGCTCCAGAAACGGCGAAACACCGTGTCGTGATACGGACGGAAGAAGCCGTGCGCCTGTGCGAACAGCATGCCGACGCTAGAATGGAAAGCGTCGTAAATCCGTCGGGGCCCTTTCATGACAAGCCCTTGCGCATTGGCATAGCGCCGCGCGTCCATATAGGCGTAGCGCACCTTGCGCCAGAAATGCGGCGTGCGCTCTTCGACCGTTCCCATGAATTCGGCGACGCGCAGCGTGTAGGGCCGCCATTCGAGCTCGACGCCGTGCGTCTCCTCAAGCTCGAACAGACGCTTGTTGGCCACGAACGCGTAGGGGCTCTTGTAATCGGTGTAGACGCGCACGCGTGGCTTCGGCATGGCCAACTCCCTCCCTTAAGCTCACGCCTTCGTCAGTCTGTACTGCCGCAGATCAGGATCATGCGTCATGCGCCAGTAGTCGACGAAGCGCCAGGGCATTGCGGAAAACACGCGGCCGCTCGAATTGCGATAGTAGGTGCTCATGCCGGGATGAGTCCAGATCATCGTCTCGTGCTCGGCATCGACCTTCCGGACGTAGTCGTCCAGCACGTCCTTGCGGACGTCGA
Organism: Bradyrhizobium sp. LB14.3; assembly: GCF_040547985.1. Taxonomy (NCBI): domain Bacteria; kingdom Pseudomonadati; phylum Pseudomonadota; class Alphaproteobacteria; order Hyphomicrobiales; family Nitrobacteraceae; genus Bradyrhizobium; species Bradyrhizobium sp. LB14.3. The sequence continues at coordinate 10,892 of NZ_JBEPQT010000037.1, read as the reverse complement.
TCGCTGCGACGTCGTGCTCGATCATGTCGGCGAGGCAGGCGGAGATGTAGCGGCTCTGACATTCCGACTGGAAGATGACGCTGCCGCCATGCGCGGGACCGGAATTCGGGCCCAGCATGCAGAAGAAGTTTGGGAAATCGGGCACCGTGAGGCCGAGAAACGCGGTCGGATTGTCGTTGCCCCAGGCCTCGCGCAAATCCTTGCCGTTGCGGCCGCTGATGTTGAGGCGCGCGGCCATTTCCGTGACCTTGAAGCCGGTCGCGACCACGATGACGTCGGCGGGGCGATGCTTGCCGTCCGCGGTGACGATGCCGCCCTGGTCGAAATGATCGATCGCGTCGGTGACGAGCTGGACATTATCCAGCATCAGCGTCTTGAACCAGTTGTTGTCGAGCAGGATGCGCTTGCCATAGGGCGGATAGGTCGGCACGCACTTCTCGATCAGATCGGGGCGGCCCTTCAGCTCGGTGAGGATGAAGTCGGTCAGCTCCTGGCGGTGCCGGTCGTTGCCCTTGTTGACGGCGCGCTCAGGATGCGGCCAGGCCGGGTCCTTGCGCAGGAACGGCAGCAGACCGTCGCCGTAACGCCAGAACATGTTGAAGCGGTACCATTGCACATAGAACGGCAGATGCGCGAGCAGCCAGCGCGCGCCTTCGCTGATCGGATCGGCATAGCCCTTCACAGGCCGTGCCCATTGCGCGCTGCGCTGGTAGACGGTGACCGAGGCAACGCGGCCGGCAATCGCCGGCACCAGTTGCATCGATGTCGCGCCGGTGCCGATCACGGCGACATGCTTGCCGTCGACGTTGGTATCGCTGGACCACAGCGCCGAATGCAGGACCGTTCCCTTGAAGTCTTCCTCGCCCTCGAAACGGGCGCGCGAGGGATCGTTGAGCTGGCCGATCGCGCTCACCAGCGCAGTGGATTCGAAGGTTTCGACGCCATTCTCAGTCCTGAGGGTCGAGATCCAGCGCCGCTTGCCTTCGTCCCAGCGCGACGACGTCAGCTCGGTGTTGACGCGCAGATGCTTGCGGATGCCGTATTCGTCCGCGACCTTGAGCAGATATCCGTGCAGCTCCTCGCGCTGGCAGAAGTAACGGGTCCATGCATTGCCCGAGCCGAAGGAGTAGGAATAGGAGTGGTTCGGCGTGTCGACTCCGCAGCCGGGATAGCGATTGATCCACCAGGTGCCGCCGAGCTCCTCGTTCTTCTCGACGATGGTGTAGGGGATGCCGAGATGGCCGAGCGCGACGCCGAGTGCGATGGCGCAGACGCCGGCACCGACGATCAGCACATGCTGCTCGGCGAGTTTTTCGTCTGAAGGGCGCTTGGTCGTCCATCGCGCCTCGCGCGGCACAAAACCCATCTCCTCGCGCATCAGGGGTGCATATTCCGGCGAGACATTCTCGCCGAGACAGGCGCGCATCATCTTGAGCAGCAGTTCATCGCCGGGATCGGTGATGACAGGCTTGGGTGGGCCATCGGCAAAGAGCTTGACGACCGCGGCGCGGATTTCGCCCTGGACTTCTCTGGGCACGCCGGCCTCGGGATCGGGGATGAGGCGGATGTCGCGCTTGGGCAGATAGGGTGGCTCCAGCCAGCGCTCGTCGCCGGTCATGTGCACGAGCACCATCAGCAGGCAGCGGATGTCGCCTTCTTCAATCGTCGAGGTGAGGTCGAGCGCCTTGTGCGGAGATTCGATGTTCATGGCGTGTCCTGATCTCCGGATGCAATGAAGAGGCCGCGTGTCATAAGCTTGCGATAGGCAGAGATGACGTGCTCGGGTACGGCGGTGACGCCATCGGCGGAATAGGAGTAGCGCCGGCTGAGATAGCCACGCGAGCCCATCAGCATGTGGACGATGGCCTCGAACTCCTCGTCGCTGTAATTCTCGATGGCGCCTGAGCGTCGCGCGCGACGCAAAATGCGGACATAGGCGACCGAGATGTTGTCGAGATGCTTCTGGTAACCGGGAGGTGCGAAGAACTCGGCCTCGTTGAGGATGCGCAAAAATTCCGGCACTTCGCGGATGAAGTCGAAGAATGCTGAGAAGCGCTCGATCTCCTGCCGTGCCGCATCCGCCGTGCCGGTGCGGGCGCGGATGAACTCGACCATGTCGAGGCCGATCTTGGGCAGCAGCTGGTCGAGCAGCTCCTGACGGTTCTCGAAATGATTGTAGAAGGTGCCTTGCGCGACGCCGGCCTGCTCGGTGATGCGGGCCACGGAGGCCTCGGCATAGCCATGCTTGCCGACGACTTTTGTGGCGGCCTCGAAGATCTTCTGCTTGGTCCAGGCGTTGCGCTCGACGCGGTTGAGTTTTGTGGCTTTCTCGCTGGCGGGGCCTTGCGTCATGCCACGGTCTCCAGTTCGGCGCGCAGCACGCGCTTGAGAATCTTTCCGGACGGGTTGCGCGGCAGGCTGCCGCGGATGATGAGCTGTTTCGGTACCTTGAAGCTCGCCAGCCGCGTGCGGCAGTGCTCGGTGAGGGCGGGGAGTTCGAGGCTCGCGCCGTCAGCCAGCACGACGATGGCGACCGGCTGCTCGCCCCAGCGCGCATCGCGCAGGCCGATCACCGCGACCTCGCGCACCTCAGGCAAATCGTAGATGACGCGCTCGACCTCGGAGGAGGCGATGTTCTCGCCGCCGGAGATGATCATGTCCTTCTTGCGGTCGGTCAGATACAGAAAGCCATCGTCGTCGAGATAACCGACGTCGCCGCTGCGGAACCAGTCGCCGAAGAAGGCGGAGGCCGTCTTCTCCGGATCCTTCCAATAGCCGCGCGTGATTTTTGGCCCGCGCAGGCAGATCTCGCCGTTCACGTTCGGCGGCAGCGTCCTGCCATCCTCATCGCGGACCTCGATCTCGACATGAGCAATGGCGCGCCCGGTGGAGCCGATTTTTTCGATCTCGCGGCCGGCTTCCATGAAGGTATCGCCGCCCACGGTTTCGGTCAGGCCATAGGCATCGATGTAGCGCGCATGGCGGAAGAACTCCGCGAAAGCGCGGATGCGCAGCTCCGGCGTCTTCTCGCCGCCGCCGATCGCCCATTTCAGGCTCGACACATCGTAGCGCTCACGCGTGGGGCAGGTGAGCATCGCAGTGGTCATCACAGGCGCGAACCAGGCGGCGTTGAGCTTGTCCTCCGCGATCGCGGCAAGCGCGCTTTCCGGCTCGAAGTTGCGTTCAATCATGATGAAGCCGCCATGCCAGAGCACGGCGATGCCGGGCAAATCGAGCGCGCCGACGTGATAGAGCGGGCCGACGATCAGAAGTCGCGTCTCCGCGCTCAAGGACAGCGCGATCGTCTGGTCGGCGGACTTCCAGTAGAAATTGTCGTAACTGATCATCACGCCCTTGGGACGGTCGGTGGTGCCCGAGGTGTACATCAGCCGCATCAGATCTGACGGCTGGCGGACGTGCATCGGGGCGGGCGGCGCTTCGCTCGCGAGGCGCATCACGCTCTGCTGCGCGGCCTCGTCGAGTACGACGACGGTTGCACCAGCTGCGTTCGCAGCCAGCTCTTCGTCGGCAATCAGCAGCCGCGCGCCTGCATTGCCGGCGATGTAGCCGACCTCGTCGCGCGAGAGGCGGAAGTTGATCGGCAAAAACACTGCGCCGAGATGGCTGGTGGCGAAGACCAATTCCAGGAATGCCGCGCTGTTCTTCATCAGCACGGCCACGATATCGCCGGCGCCGATGCCTTGTGCGGCGAGCCAGCCAGCGGCCTTCCGGACGCGCGCGTCGAAGATCGCGTAGGAAATCTCCTCGCCGCGATATTTCAGCGCAGGCCGGTCCGGCGTGCGCCGGGCATGAAAGGCGATGAAGCTCGACAGGTTGATCATTGCGCGGATTTTGGGCCGATTTCCGGCGCCGTTTCCTCTTTGATGAATTCTGACTCATAATTCATCTTTGGCTTGACGTCACCCCCTCCCTCTGAAATCCTTCGACACACGGAGACGAGACGATCTCCGGCAGGGATCAGGACACGCCGACCCGACAGAGGGAGGGAAAAGATGACGAGAACCCGCACGCCGGGCATCAGCCGCCGTTCAACATTGGCGCTGATGGGCGCCGGTGCGATCAGTGTTGCCGCGCCGTGGGTGGCGCGTGCGCAAGCCAAGACCATCAAGATCGGCATGCCGACGATCCTGTCGGGCCGGGTCGCGCAGCTCGGCACGTCGTCGCGCAACGCGGTGATGCTCGAGGTCGACAAGGTGAACGCAGCCGGCGGGCTCGCCGGCCGGCAGATCGAGATGGTGATCCGCGACTCCAAGGGCCAGCCGCAGGAAGCTGCACGCGTCGCGCGCGAACTCGTCAACACCGACGGCTGCGAGTGGCTGATCGACGGCGAGGCCTCGTCCGGATCGTTCGCGGTTCACGAAGTGGCGCGCGATCTCGGTGTGCTCTGCGTCCACACCTGCTCGGAAGCGTCGTCGCTGACGGCCGATCCGAAGCAGCACATCCCGAACGCGTTCCGCTGCGTGCGCCAGGGTATCCACGATTCCATCGTCGGGGGCAGCTACGCCGCGTCGATTTCCAAGGCCAAGGGCCTGAAGAAATGGGCGACCTGCTCGCCCGACTATGCCTATGGCCGCGACACCACCGGCGAGTTCACTCTGTACCTGAAGCGCTTCGCGCCCGACGTCGAAATCATCAGCGAGTCCTGGCCAAAGCTGTTCCAGCCCGACTACACCGAAGTGGTGACCAAGATTTTGCAGGCCAAGCCGCAGGCGCTGTACTCTTGTCTATGGGGCGGCGATCTCACCTCCTATATCGACCAGGCCAATATCTACGCGATGTTCGGCCAGATGGAGGTGTTCGCGGTCAACATGGCCGACTACACCGCGCTCACCGTGGTGAAGAACCTGCCGAAGGGCATCCACTCCGGCAACCGCTACATCAAGTCGTTCCCGAGCACGCCGGAAAACGCCGCCTGGGGCGATGCCTACAAGGCCAAGTACAACGAATATCCGACCAACTGGTCCTGGCAGAACGCGACCGCGGTGATGTTCCTTAGCGAAGCCGCGAAGAAGGCCAACTCGACCGACGGCAAGAAGATCGCGGAAGTCTTGAAGGGTCTCACCATCAAGTGCCCGTTCGGCGCCGACGGCACCGTGACCATGCGCGGCGACGACCACACGCTGGTCGGCTACGCCATCGGCTGGGGCACCACGATCCCGCAGGAGCCCTATGTCCCCGAGGTCAAGGCCGGCGACTGGAAGACCATCTTCGAGCTCGAAGCCGAGTGGAAGAAGAGCAAGGGCTACACCTGACCTGAGACGCGGCGGAGATGGGTGACCGTCTCCGCCTGTTTCGTTTGGTTCTCCGCGCCGTATCAGGCGCGCCGCAATGAAAGTGCTCCCGTGGATCTCGACGCGCTCGCCGGCTGCCTCTCCAGCTCCGCCTGCCTGGTGACGCAAACCACCAGCGGCCTCATCATCGGCATGCTGCTGTTCCTGGTCGCGGTTGGGCTGACACTGATTTTTGGCGTGCTCAAGATCGTCAATTTCAGCCACGGCGCCTTCTACATGTTCGGCGCCTATTTCGCGATGACCGCCTATCAGTTCACCGGCAGCTTCGCGCTGGCGATGATTGCCGGTGCAGCCGGCACCGCGGTCCTTGGCTTGATCTTCGAGCGAGTCTTCATGAGCCGCGTCTACGGCGCCGACGTGCTGATGCAGCTGCTGGTCTGCTACGCCTTCGTCCTGATCTTCGACGATGTGGTGCGGTTGATCTGGGGTCCGGAATTCAAATCGATGGGCATGCCCGCGGCGTTCCAGGTGATGCCGCTGTTCATCGCAGGTGGCGTGGTGCCGCCTTATTATCTGCTGCTGATCGGCGTGGCACTGGTCGCGGCGATCGTGCTCGGGATTGGGCTCTCGCGCAGCCGCATCGGCAAGGTGATCCGTGCCGCCGCGCATAATCCCGGCATGGTCTCCGCGCTCGGCATCAATACCGGTCTGATCTATGGCGGCGTGTTCGCGCTCGGCGGCGGGCTTGCCGGCCTTGCCGGCGCGCTCGCCGCGCCGGTGCGATCGCTCACGCCCGGCATGGGATTCTCGGTGCTGATCGAATCCTTCATCGTCACGGTGATCGGCGGCATGGGCTCGATTCTGGGCGCGCTGGTCGGTGCGCTGCTGCTCGGCCTGATCCGCTCGTTCGGTTCGCTCGGCTTTCCCCTGTTCACGGAAGGCCTGATGTATCTGTTCATGGTGATCGTGCTGGTTTCCAAGCCCACTGGCCTGTTCGGCAAGGAGGCGGCATGACCGAGCTGGAGGCCGGGCGCGCGCGGACGCTAGTGCCGGCGCGCAACGGCGCGGTGCTGCAACGCTATCGCGATGTCCTGATCGCGCTGATCGCCTTCGCGGTGCTGGCGAGCCTGCCGCTGTTCACTGGCAGCAAGGCGCTGCTCGACTTCGTCATTCGCTGCTCCGCCTACGGCCTGTTCGCGACCTCGCTCAACCTGCTGGTCGGCTATACCGGCCTGACCTCATTCGGCCACGGCATGTTCTTCGGCTTAGGGGCCTACAGTTTCGGCCTCATCATGCAGAAGCTCGGCATGCCCATTCCGGTCGCCTTCGTCGCGACGCTCGCGATCACCGCGGTGATCGCCGCCGTCATCGGTGCGATCTGCGTGCGGCTGAAGGATATCTATTTCGCCTTCGTCACGCTCGCCTTCCAGATGCTGATCCATTCCACCATTTTGTCATGGGCCTCCTTCACCGGCGGCGACCAGGGCCTGCGAGGTGGCATTCCGCGGCCCGCATTCCTCGGCATCAATCTCGCCAATCACGTCCATCTCTACGTCGCGAGCTGTGCGCTTCTCATCCTTGGCCTGCTGGCAATGCGCCAGATCGCGCAATCGCCGTTCGGCTACACGCTGCGCATGATCCGCGACAACGCTGCGCGCGCGAGCTTCCTCGGCATCGACGTCTGGCGCGCAAAACTCACCGTGTTCGTGCTCGCGGCGCTGTTCGCGGCGATGGGCGGCATGGTGATGGCGCTGTTCGTCTCCGGCGCCTATCCCGAATTCGCCTATTGGACGATCTCCGGCGAGGGCATCTTCATCAACATGCTCGGCGGCGTCTCGACCTTCCTCGGACCGATGGTCGGCACCGTGCTATTGCTGCTGCTCAACGACACCGTGACGCGCTTCACCGAGTACCACGGCATTGTGCTCGGTGTGGTCATCCTGTTCTTCGCGCTGGGCTTGCGCAAAGGCTTGCTCGATTTCGTCGCCGAATGGTTTTCGCACCGGCGCAATACGGGCGAAGGGCGCTAGCCATGCTCGAGATCCGCAATCTCGCAAAGTCCTTTGGCGGCGTGAAGGCGACCAACGACGTCTCGCTCGACTTCCCCGACGGCTCGCTCACAGCCGTGATCGGGCCGAACGGTGCGGGCAAGAGCACCTTCTTCAATTTGATCACCGGCGCGCTGAGGCCGGATTCCGGCCAGGTGCTCCTCGACGGCGTCGATCTCGCCGGCCGCTCGCCGCCGGCGATCGTCCGCCACGGCATCGGCCGCGCGTTTCAGGTCGCAAACATCTTCAAATCGCTGACCGTGCAGGAAACCATGCTCGCCGCCGTCAGCGCCGACCAGCGATCGTCAGCGGTGCTGCACAAGCGTTTTCCGTTGCCCGAGACCCGCGACCGTGCCGAGCATGTGATGGAGCTGCTGGGCCTCGCCGGCAAACGCAATCGCACGGCGGCGACGCTGTCGCATGGCGACCAGAAGCTGCTCGACATCGCACTCGCCCTGGTGCTCGAACCGAAGGTGCTGCTGCTGGACGAGCCGACCGCCGGCATGGGCCCGGAGGAGCGCTGGCGCATGATCGACAAGGTGCGCGAGCTCTGGGAAACGCAAAAGATCACCGTCGTCTTCATCGAGCACGACATGGACATCGTATTCAAGATTGCACCGAAGATCGTAGTGCTCTGCTACGGCCGCATCCTCGCGACCGGCACGCCCGACGAGATCCGCAACAACAGCGCGGTGATCGAGGCCTATCTCGGTACCGAGCATGCGGGAGCCGCCGCATGAGTGCTGCCGTCATCGAAGTCGCCGATCTCGACGTCTACTACGGCACCAGCCAGATCCTGTTCGGCGTCGGACTGTCGGTGCGGCAGGGCGAGACCATGGCGCTGCTCGGGCGCAACGGCGCGGGCAAATCCACGACCATGAAGGCGATCATGGGTTTGGCGCCGCCGCGACGGGGCCAAATTAGCCTGCGCGGCGCGGTGATCTCCGGCCGCAAGCCGCACCATATCGCGCGCGCCGGCCTTGGTTTCGTGCCGGAGGACCGCCAGATTTTCCCGGAGCACACGGTCGAGGACAATCTCGTCATCGGCAGGAAGCGCGGACCGGAGGGCCAGGACGAATGGCCGATCAAGCGCATCTACGACGTGTTCCCGCTGCTGGAGCCGTTGCGCCACCGTATCGCCGGACGCCTGTCAGGCGGCGAGCAGCAGATGCTCGCCATCGCGCGCACGCTGATGGGGAATCCAGCGCTGTTGCTGCTCGACGAGCCGAGCGAGGGTCTCGCGCCGATCATCGTGCAGCGGATCGGCGAGTTGTTGCGGCAACTCCGTAAGATCGGTTCGACCGTGCTGATCGCCGAGCAGAACATGCATTTCTGCCTGGGGCTGGCGAGCCATGCCACCGTCATCGACAAGGGCCAGATCGTCTATGCCGCCGGGATCGACGAACTGAAGGCCAACGAGTCGATCCGCCGCCGCTATCTGGCGTTGTAGCCGGTGCGCCGGTGCCCAGATAGGCCGGAAGAAGAAAACCATTGCCCCGCGTCGCTCCGGCGGAAGGAGTTTCCCCTCCGAGGCACGAAAAAGCCAATCCCTTCCATTGCTGTTTCGGGCCGAAACGACGACATTTCCTTCAGAAATCGATGGATCGACGGCTATGGAACGCACTGGATTTGAGCCTTTCGGCGAGCAGTTGGTGTCCGCAACGGACACCCAGCCGCGCTCGCGCGGGTCAAAGCTGCTGCTGCGGGTCGGCACCGGCCTGTTCTGGTCGCTGGTCGCCGGCATCGTGCTCGCGCGTGCGGCCTTCTTCGAGCCCGGCGTCTATGACGGCTTCAGCCGTGTTGCCTCGCTGGCCAAGAACCTGTTCTTCTAAGGCTGGCCTGATCTTCTGAGCCGTCTATTTCAGGCTGAGGACAGAACTTTCCCTCGGCCCTGATATGTCGAAAACTTATTCCCCAACGAAGCGGCGCTGCGTATAAATCCTTCTCCTCGGGGAGAGATTTGTGTCGCAGAATCAAGCATCCAGCCCAGCCGACGCCAAGCCGTCTACGGCCATTGGCCGTATCGTCGCGCTGCTTCCGGGTATCCTTCTCTGCATCGTCGTGGCCGGTGTCTCGGCGCTGCTGGAGCGAGCCGAGCTGGGTGTGTTCGAGCATCCCTATGTCGAGGCGCTGGTGATGGCGATTCTGCTTGGGATGGCGCTGCGCAGTTTCTGGAAGCCCGCGCCGCGCTGGCAGGCGGGCATCGCATTCAGCGCCAAGCAGCTGCTCGAAGTCGCTGTGATGCTGCTGGGGGCCTCGATCAGCTTTGCAGCCATCGCAGCGTCCGGCGTCGCGCTGTTGGCATCGATCGCAGCGGTCGTCGTGGTCGCGCTCAGCGTCTCCTTCGGCATCAGCCGCCTGCTCGGTCTCTCGACGCGGCTCTCGATCCTGATCGCCTGCGGCAACTCGATTTGCGGCAATTCGGCGATTGCTGCTGTGGCGCCGATCATCGGCGCCAACAATGATGAGATCGCATCCTCGATCTCCTTCACCGCGATCCTCGGCGTGATGATGGTGCTCGGCCTGCCACTGCTGATTCCGCTGCTGCAGCTGTCGGCCACGCAATACGGCATCCTCGCAGGCCTGACCGTCTATGCCGTGCCGCAGGTGCTGGCCGCGACGGTGCCGGCGGGACTTGTCTCGACGCAGATCGGCACGCTCGTGAAACTGATGCGCGTCCTGATGCTCGGACCGGTCGTCGTCGGCCTCTCGCTGACGGCCTCGCGCTGGCAGAGCGACGCCAAGAAGACCAATGTCGGCTTCTTCCGCCTGGTCCCGTGGTTCATCCTCGGCTTCCTCGTGCTCGCGACCCTGCGCTCGCTCGAGATCGTGCCGTCCACGGTGGTTGCCCCGATCACGCGGATCACGGGTTTTCTCACGGTGGTGTCGATGGCCGCGCTTGGCCTCGGCGTCGATGTGAAGGTGCTTGCCAATGTCGGGGGACGGGTGACGGCGGCCGTGACGCTGTCGCTGATGCTGCTGCTCGGCATCAGCATCGCGCTGGTGCACTGGTTCAAGTGAGATTGAGCCGCGATCGCGAATTCCGCTTCCTTCTCGCCTTGCGGGAGAAGGTGCCTTGCCGAAGGCAAGGCGGAGAGGGATCTGTATCTGCAAACGCCTCTCTCTCGTTTCGAACGCGCCGATAGAACCCCTCATCCGGCGCTTCGCTGTCCAGCGGATGGATGGGTAACAGAACAGCCCGGGTGGATGGGTGACACTGGTTCATGATTTGGTCGGCTGCGGCGCTGCGCTAGCGCAGCGCCGCAGCTTTCGTGTTTTCTGGTCGATGATGCCGATGGGCACGTCGAAGAAGCGCACTTGCCAGCATCCGTCCTCGGTTTCCTCGACGGCGACTTTTTCACCGTCGAGGGCACTGCAGATGTGGATGAGTTCGCCGTGCCATTTGATCTCGCCGTTGGAGCGGACCTGGCGTACCGCGGCTTCGGCTGGATAATCCGGCTCGGGAAGCCGCCTTGGCATCGCACGAGGCGAAGTCCGATAGACGCTGGCAGGTGGGTGCTGGCCAAGCGATTCGTGCGGCCGTTCTTCGTTGTAGTCGCGCACAAATGCCGCGAAGCGACGAGCTTGCGCG
>NZ_JBEPQT010000036.1:0-52371 GCF_040547985.1 Bradyrhizobium sp. LB14.3 | reverse complement strand
CAGGCTCACCCCTGCGGCTTTCGCCAGCATCCGGCCGGTCCAGTGGGTTGTTTCTCCCGACGGCGGCCCGAGCGCCAGGTCGACCACTCTCTGCAGGTGCCCGTCGGCAGCGGTGGTTTGCCGGGCTTTCGCGTCTTGTCGCGCGTTAGCCCTTCGACACCCTCCGCCATGAACCGGGCCTGCCATCTCCACACCACGGGCTTGGATTTGCCCGAGCGGCGCATGATCTCGGCGTGCCACAGCCGTCGGCAGTGGCAAGAATGATGTTGGCCCGCCACACATGCTTCTGAGGTGCGCTGCGATCCGAGACGATCGCCTCAAGCCGATGGCGGTCCGCCCGGGTGACCTTTACGATAGTTCCTGCTCTCATGCCCAGAGCTTGAACTGCTTCGGTCGATTTGGGAATCTCCGAATGAATCAGACCACTAGCACACTGCCGCAACCCCATTGTTGACGTGCCCGATCACTATCAGAAGCCCCTATTGGCGTGAGCGCCTCGGCGGCAAGCGAAGGTGATGGACCAAATGTCAACTATGCTGGGCGAACGGAAGACGCCCGACGCATCTGCCGGGTCTGAGATGCGTCGGGCTGAGTGGGAGACTGATCGCGACAGTCTTCCTCCCAGAACCGCGTCTGCAAATAGTATGCCGCCGTACTGCTACACCAATACCTCAAATTAGATATGTGCTCTGCCGCGAAGTTCCGCGAGACATTCAGAGACGCTCGGCCCAAAGCTCGTTCTTCAAGGCCTAACAAGCTGAGCTTATTCCCCTTCCAAAAAGTCCCGCCATCACCTTTCATCTGGATCAAAAATGAGGCAGAAGAAGCGGACAACGGGCCGCCGGCTCATCAACAACAGATATCTAGGTGTTTGATACATTGCTACGCGTGACTGGAACGATCGCCCCGAGCTCGCGCACGACAGAGGCAAACGATCGAGATCTAAGCTTAGACTTCGCGAAAGGTGCGCTCATTGTTTTGGTGATCGTTGGGCACCTGATCCAGTATGTCATCTACCGAGGCGACGGGTTTTGGTATTCGCCGTACTACAAATCGATCTATATGTTTCACATGCCACTCTTTATGGCGATAAGCGGCTATCTTTCTTCTCGATCGCTGCTGCAAAAATCGTTCACTCGAGGCGCCAGCGACCGTGCGAAGCAGCTCTTGCTGCCGATGCTGTTTTGGTGGACGTTCATGGAGACAGTTAAGCTGGCGGCATTGTGGCGCGCGACCAGCCTAACGAGCGGACTTTTGGAACTTGTAGACGATTTCGCTGGCACATACTGGTTCATCTGGGCCACGTTTGTTTCCTACCTTGTCATCAAGATTTCTTGCCGGCTCAACCAGCGATCTTGGGTCATATCTGGCTTAGCCATACTGGTCGCACTCGCGCCTCTGACATTCTCCATATCGCCCCTAATCAGATTCACTTACCCATTCTTCTGCTTCGGCTTCTTGCTTGCTCGATCAAGAGAACGATGGACGAGTACGTCTCGATATCACAAGCCGCTCCTGATTTTATTTCTCTCGATAGTGACTTGCGTATGCTTTCTAGCTTGGGGCAAGGACACCTATGTCTACAATAATCTTGGTGTAATTCACGATTTTCGGTCGGCTAAAGACGTGCTTCTGATGTTTGTTGGCTCTGCAGCTGCCTCAGCAATCGCTATCGAACTCCTGCTGCAATGCTGGAGCGTTGGCCATTCAAATCGGATGGCCCGCTTTATCGCTGTGGAGTTGGGCCAGACCACGCTGCTGCTCTACCTGGTCCAGGGTACCGTGTTCCGTCTCATGGATTTCGTACAGTTCGGAGAACTTTGGGATCTCACGACCCGGTTGGTCATCGCGGGTATGCTCGGTGCCACGATTGTTGCGATCGCGCTAACGGTGCGCTCGATTGTTCGCGGCGTTCCATATCTGTCTCAGCTCGTCCTTGGAATGCCGCCACGCTCACGGCTTCCGCAAGCCAAACCTACAATGAACTAGCTGTATGCATTTGATTGTTTGAGTACGGCAGGGTATTGCGATAGCGTTGACTTGTGACGCGGCCGGCATAGCCTTCGAACCCAGATCCGGCTGGGACGTCGTCGGCCGGTCGAGCCGGTGATCGGCATAAGTGCAACCCCCATCGAAGCGTCTATTGCTCAGGGTTGTATGGCACCGGCGAACTCAGCCCGTTGCGTCAATCCAATCGACTGTCGTGAGATGAGCTTCGCTGTACCAGTCGTCTAGCCGCCGGGTTTCGACCAAGATCTGGCGATCGAACGGAATCCGATCACACTCGGCGAAATGTTTCTTCAAGTGCCGTACTGAATCCGGGACGTCCCAGTCGTTCGAATCTCCGTCTCGGCCCGCTGTTGCCCATGCACTACGTTGACTTGGAAGGCGTCCAGTTTACGATCGAGTCGCGCAAGGCGTGTTCCGCAAGTCGATACATTCCTGCGGCGCAGGAAATGCTGCGCTACGGACATCAGCTGCCCAGCGCGAGAGGCTCTCCTGCAGCAACTGACGGCGCTCGTGCCGGCCGGGCCCGTTGGCGGTCTCATTCCTCGGATGTCAAATCCGCGAGCCTGGAGCGCGGACGCTAGCCTCATGGCCCGGGCATTCTCGCGAACGATATAGGTAGGATCTGCGAGTTCGAAGGACTTCTCTCGTCTCGCGCGACCATCTCCCGATGCGTAAACGCGACAAGCTTCGCCAGCGGCTGTTGGCGCTCCGGCTCCTCCTGCAGGATCAACGGTGCCTCCCGTACGGCCACCCCATTAACGGCTAAGGGCCGGTCGCAAAGATAAACGGGCGACAGCGATTGATTATGAGGTCGCGCAGCACGCCAGAAGCGGTAACAAGCGCGCCGGCAGCTCCCAACGCCTTGCCGCAGGTATGAATAGCCAGGAGATTTGCGTGTCCTTCATAGGGCGCTGTGAGCCCTACCCCTGCTCGCCGTAAACGCCGGTGGCATGAGCTTCGTCCACAACCAAGAAGGCATCGTGCCGGTCGGGGATCGCGAGCAGGTCTTCAAGCAGCTTGAAATCGCCATCCATGCTATAGAGGCTCTCGACTACTACGATCCAGACCCGCCTCGCTCCGCCCGCGGCACGCCAGTCGCAAATTGCGCTTTCGATAACCTGCGGGTCGTCACGGGCGCTGATTCGAAACGCGGCTCGGCCAGCTCGTGCTCCTTCTTGAAAGCTGGCGTGAACCAGAGAATCAAGGACGAGAAGGTCGTCGCGTGCGGCAACGTTGTCAGCACCGCAAAATTTGCGATATAACCACGGCCGAAGAAGGGCACGGTCTGCACGCCGAAGAACCGCGCCGCTGCTGCTTCGAGGCAGCCGCGCTCCTCGCAGTTGCCGCGCAGAAGCCGTGATCGGCCGGCTCCGATCGGAGTACCGGCTTCGAGCGCGGTGACGATGGCTTTTTTCATGTGCGGCGCGCTCGCCAGCGCCAAATAATCGTTGGATGAAAAGTCAATCCCGGTGCGCGGCCCGAGATGCCGCAGGCGGTCGTCGTCTTTAAGCGCATCTAAGCCTCCTGCATAGCTGGCGACTTTACCCGCAATGATGAAGTTCATTCTTCACTCGCTGAGCAAGGATGGGCGCGGCAAAACTCCCAACTGGCCGCCAAGGACAGGGTCTTACGTTAGCTTGTTGGATTCAAACCGGTACGATGCGATTTTCTCGATCAACCAGCACAATGCGCGGTTTGAAGAGTCTTGCATCCGCCTCGTCAATTGAGGCGTATGCAACGATGCTTAATTTATCTCCGGGCATCGCCAGTCGCGCCGCCGCACCGTTCACGTCTACCGTGCCGGACCCTTGTGGCGCTTCCGTCACAAACGTTGCAAAGCGTGCCCCCGTCTCCAGGTTGTAGAGTTCGACGCGTTCGTTAATCAGGATACCGGCCGCGTCCAGCAGCGCGCGATCAATCGAGATCGAGCCTTCAAAGTGCAGGTCGGATTCAGTTACCGTGGCGCAATGAATCTGTCCCTTCATCAAGACAATCTGCATTTCTTACTTCCGCTGATGGCTTGCGCGCAGCACGCCTGTGTTCTGATGGCTTGAGCGACCCCAGACGTAATGCCGAGCCGGGCTAGCAAACTTGCATCACGGTCAAGTTGCGGGTTTTTGGTGGTCAGCAACACATCGCCGACAAAGATGGAATTCGCACTCGCCAAGAAGCATAGGGCTTGGAGTACATCAGTCATGTACTGGCGCCCGGCGGCCAACCGTACGACACTCTTGGGCATCATGACCCGCGCGGTCGCCACCAGGCGCACCAGTGCAATCGGATCGGGACGCTCCGCCGAGACCTTCACCGGCACGCCATTCACCTCGTTCCACAGGTTGATCGGTACGCTTTCCGAATGGTTTGGAAGATTGGCGAGCAGAACCAGCATGCCGAGACGGTCATCGACGTGCTCACCCATGCCAAATAATGCCGCCGCAGCAGACTGTGACCGCCACCTCGCGCACGCGCGTAAGAGTGTCGAGCCGATCTTGCAAGGTCGGGTAGTGATGATGCTGCGGTAGAACTCCGGCGAAGTGTCCACGTGATGATTGTAGAAGTCGACGCCGACGTCGGCGAGCCGTGCGGCTTGCTTTGGCGTGAGCATGCCGAGCGTTACGCACGTCTCCATGCCAACACGTTTAACGGCGGCAATGATGTCGCAGACCTGATCGAGGTCGCGGTCCTTTGGACTGCGCCAAGCCGCGGCCATCCAAAAGCGACTCGCCCCGGCCGCCTTGGCGCGCTGCGCGGCGGCGACCTCATCAGCGCGATCCATCGAGCGAGTCGCCTTGAGGCCAGTGTCGTAATGCACGCTCTGTGCGCAGTAGGCGCAGTCTTCAGGACAGCCGCCGGTCTTGATGCTGAGCAGGCTTGCGGTTTCGACGTAGTTTGGGTCACAATTGCCGCGATGAACAGTTTGAGCCTGAAATAAGGGCTCGGCAAACGGCTGCGCGTAAACCCCTTCCGCCTCGGCACGTTCCCAGTCGCGGCGGGATCGGCGCGCCGCTGCGGCCGCTATTGCCTTCGACTTCAACAGCCCCCAAGATTTTCGCTCGATCATACAGACGATACCGTCGTGCGGGCTTCGCAAAGCAACACTCTTGCCCGGTATTGAACGAGAAATATCGCCGAGTTGCGCGGGCATGGCGCTCATTTCAGACTAATCGCCGCCCCCTCATGCAGGATTTTTCCCCGCAGGTCGAGGCAAGCGCAACAACACTCCTCGACGCGCCTCACTCAGGTAACTAGCCGGTGCGTACAGTAGTTGCGCCCCGTAGGGAGCCTCTCCTGATCCAAATGTATTTGGCCGCCCGTCGTGGATAACGGATCGACGAATCTGCTCACCTGGCCGATTCCTCGATGGTGTGGTTATGCGCGTCACATTCCGCACAATAAACGGTGGTCCGGACGAGCGGACTCTGCGAGCGTTGCCTCCCGCCGCCTTCAGAAGCGCAGCGGGTTGGGCTCTGGGCGCAGAGTAGCGGCCGGTGCGCCCTTCGGGCCTGTGGCCACCTAGGCTCGCTCGCCGCTGCGCTCGTGACCCCTGACTATGATGAGCAACTCTGCTGGAATCCCGATCACGTCGCCGCCGCCCGACTTGGCATCGACGCGGCGAGATCCGCTAAGACGTCGCGCTCATCTGCGCAAACAGAGTTGCCGCTTCAGACGGCCCGAGCCCGACGATGCCCACGAACGCTGCCGGAGGCATCGGAGTGACCTGACGGGTCGGCCTCCAGAGATGCAGGCAGTAGCGACTATTGTTCACATACTGCGAATGAGGAGGATGCAGCTGCATCACGCATTCCTCTTCATCCCAAAACATATCTTTGGCGAGGCACATCTCCTCCCAGTTCGGAGATCGCCGTGGCGTCGACACAGAGACATGCTCCCATCCCGGACGGACGAAGCCGACGATCTTGAGTTGGCAGCCACAAGGCCCTGCACGAAGAAGAGACCGGAAGGACCAGACCCTGGTGCGGTGGCGAATCGGCCATCGCGGACGCGCCCGGCTTCGAGTCTTTCTACACTTTGCTTCCTCATGCGTCCTCCTTCTTCTTTTGGCCCATAGATTTGCATCCGGCAGCACTGGTTTTGTCCGATTCGTATATCGAAAGACTGGTACCCTGGCATGGGCAGGCCCAACTACCGCTGATCATCTGCACCGAACTTAGTTTGATGAAGAACATCGGTCTGTCCGCATCGTTCACCGGGGAGTTCTCTTGGGTTTGTCCTTCGACATCTGATCTGTCTTCAATTTTCTCGTCATTCGCGCCTTCGTTGCAACTGAGGCTCATGCAGACAATCTGCGCAGACATCTACGATGGCATGTCTTGGCAAGCCGTGCCAGCAGGAGCTTCTGCTCGCCTCTTAGCCTAAACAAGTCCGCAACGTATAGCGTTGAGCTAACCGTGGTTGGTGCAAGATACCAGAATTCGACTGAAACACCTCACAGCCAAAATGGCGGCGGAAGCCAATTCGCGTGGCATGATCCGGCGAACCGGCTACTTTGTCACCCAAATACACGTCGCTGGCTTCAGTACATGATGCATAGCGACGCCAATGCCACGCCAGTTCATCGAGCGAGAGGCTTTTAATTAGACGATCTGACGGTAGGCTTTCATCTCATTCCTTCTCATGTCTAGCGGTTAGCCGGCTTGCCGCCTGAGACACCGTCAATGCGTCATCTATGTGGCCGGCAACCGTGACTCAGAATGGATTCATGCTCAGAGGCTCGCACGCACGGACCGCACTCGTTCAGCAGCCTCGCTCATTGGCCTTTTTACCGCATGACGCAGTTTCGCAGTTCAGCCCTAGCGGGCTATGAGCTCCAACGCAGAGACACCCGCGCCGCGGTCCAACGCGTTGACGATCGGTGCAACCGTCCGTCCGGTGGCGATCAGAACTGCCCGTCAACCTCATTTCTTTGCCGCTCCTCCGCGAGGCGAGCCAGCTTATCATATTCCTCAGCGACCTTGATGAGCCTGCATCTGGATGTGTCGTCCTCGAGCGACTCCGCTTTTCTTCGCGTCACTTCAGCACGGCTTCGCCAGTGTTTGGCGTCTGAGAACAGCTTTTTTTGCTTCATACGGAAGACAATGCAATTTTTAGATCAAGAAAATGCGACACATGCCCTACGTAAGATACCGTAGGTTGGCTTTCGCAAAAGCACCTCATTTGCCGTTATCTGCCGACCGCTCTGCTGATGTCTGAGATGCGACAAGCCGCTCGCAGCAAGCGCGGCGAGGGGCGCGAAATGCGCGACTCTCGACATAAGGGCTTGAATCGTACGTAGCGTCAGATTGTAGGGTCTTCTTACAGCTGGCGAGCGTGTGGCGTACAACAGCTTCCGGGCGACACAATTTCAAGTGTGTCATTTGGCGCCCAGATTGCAGAACGCCCGCGTTGTCCCGGACGCCGCAGTGAGGCCGCCTCGGCGAATCATTGCAACGTGTCGCGATGAGCCAGCTGCAGGAGAACCGGATTCTAAGATCGCAGCAGCATCGTCGCGTGGCCATTGCCCGACTTGACAGATTACTCACGCAGAGGTCGCAGTCCGGAGATCGGGGCCTCGCAGCTCAGAGTAGAATGAAGGGAGGCCATACTCATCTCCCGTAGCCGTGATACGGCCGCGGCGAACCTGCAATAGCTTGCTCACGCCGAAACAGGTAGCTGTAGGCATACACGGCTGCCAGCATTCTCGCCAGAGATGCGTCAACTGGTCGCTCATGCCGGAGCCCCCTTCGGGTGCCTGGATTGCCTCCGTCGCCGCCTCCATCATGTTTTTCGTATCCAAAGACCGGGCAACACGGCCTCCGGAGTAGCAATGACTTCTGCAGCTTTGGCTACCAAGCAGTCGTTCAACTGATGACCAGCGCGAGGTCAGACCACAAGGAAATCTCGATCTATGCTCTGTCCGAAATGTCACACAGATAACTGGTGCGAGATCGCAATGCACGATCCCTGGAGCGGCCGACCAGTGATCAAGTGCAATACTTGCGGTGAGTATGCCGAGTACGATTGCCTCCAGCGCAAAACAGCGCACGCGATCATCGCAGCTACCTTGGCCTGTGACGTGAGCATAGAGGACCAGCGCGATCCGCGGGCGGTGGCTGACAGGATTTTGGATGCGCTGGAGAATGCCGGCCTAACAATCGCTCGCGCCTCGAGATGAATGGGAGGAACGCCGACCGGCGCCGCTACAAGGCCCCGCCCGCCCATCGGAGAGCATGGCCAACTGCGCCGCTCGTTCCAACAGCCATTTGATTGCCGGCAAAACCGCCGTCTTTCCCCCGGCCGACCTGGAGTAGTCGCCATAGCAACTCTTTGATACCAACAACGATTGTAGCAAACGCGCCAATCTGGACCCGAGCCGCCATGCTCTCAACGGACCAGGGCTGGGTACGGCTTAGGCGCGGGCTTCCAACGTGACGCCCGGCAGATCTTCCCACAAGTATCGAACCCGCGATGATCAACCCGGCGTGGCCTGCACCTGACGGCGCCTTTCGAGGTCCATAGTTCAAAGTTATCTAGAACGGTGAAGTCACTGCTGGGTGGCTTGACGGGAGTTTGGCTCATTGACCAGACGCGCGGCCGATTGATCTCGTTTCCTATTCTGTTCAGCCGCCGCAGCACCGACAACTCCCGGGAAGCAGCCCCATTGTGATGGTGACAGCGGGAGAGCTCGGCTGGATAGACAAAGCCAATTCGCACAGACTCGACAGAGCATCTAGCCATGGACGATGGATTCCGGCGCCGAGGCAGCTACTATCCACACATTCAAGTAAGCTCGATTGATTCGCTTGATCACTCGTGGCCAACGACGAGCAGCCTCACAACTGGGCGTAGCTATGCGTGCACACTCGAGCGGACCCGAGCTGCGCGTTCCGCAGACGACGAATACCGAAAGCCAACTGCCTTGGTGAAGCGCCGCCCGCCCTCCTCGCCTTGCGGCTGGCTCCTGGCAAACGAATACGAGTTCGACATATTCACGCGATAAGCCCGCAGGGGGATTGAATCGTACGTAGCGTCAGATTGTAGAGTGCCCAGCTAGGAAGCACCAATGTTCGGTCGCTTCAAGAATTCCTGTGCTAAAAGCGGAGCAGGCCGGTCGCTTGCGATGAGAGGTTTTCTGCCAAAGCGGCTGAGGATCGCGCCTCGGTCCGAAGAACGCTCTTTCTGTTCTGTCCACGCAGATCACCGGCCCGTATGAAGACAAGATCGCCCACATGTAAGAAGCACCAATCCAGCCTTGGAGGCTTCGAAATACGTTTGCGGGCACTGAGTGCCCAACCAGCCGCCGCGAGATGGATGCGCTATCTCGGGAGCGGTCATGTGAGAGGACCCGCTGGATCCAACAGGGTCTTGCTCGTCGATCACTGTGAGGGCCAATGCCGGGCCATTGTTGGCTTCAAGAATGGCGATCCTGCAACCGCATATATGTGCGGCGAACCCTTTGTGACGAGACCTCGCCAAAAGCTGTCATCATGGTGCGCTTAGCACCATTCCCGAATGCACGTCAGGCCATGGTCGGACGGACGCAGCGTCGTTGAAGGAAAGCAGACTAGATGACCAGCAGTAATTCGAGACGAGCGCGCGCAATTGCTAGGCATGGGCAGTGGCCAACGCGGGAGCAAGAGAGCTGCCGATAGATCCGCGAGTTGGATCTGCTCGACGTGCAGGCCTGACGATTGCCCCTGGGGTGGAACGCCGATCCAGGCAATGAGGCCCATCAAGACACTGACGAACGAGTATTGAGAAGCTCATGTGAGCGCCTTGGAACAGAAATGATGTGAAAGTTTAGACCCGCGAGCGACTGAAGATTGATCTCGGCACCTCGATTGAGGGCAACACCCGCGTTCGAACCCGATAAGCCGGCGATCCATTTCGAGGGCGCGCCTCTAAAACTTACGCTGCTTTCGGCGCATTCGAGCGGGGAGCACGTGGTTTAAAGGCCCGGATCGACCTCTCCACGAGCAGCTCATCCGACTTGTTTCTGCCGAGAGGCTGCAACTCAAATGTGATAATCGAAGTAGAACGCAGTTGATCCGTCAGCTCAGGCTGGTGTCCCCAAAGCTTGCTCAAGAACCGGGACTTTGCCGCGGGCATCGATTAGAGAAGGGGCGCTCGGGACCAGCAAACCGCCAGTTTCAATGACAGCGGCACGTGTTCAAGGCGGCTTGTTCACGCACATGCGGGCTTTGCCTGGTCATAGTGCCGCCGGTCCAAAGACATGCTTGCGAGCGCGGAAAAGACCCCGGCGGAATGGTCGCCGAACCGAGCACTGACCTTCAGAGCCATATCGTCCGCGCGCTAGACGCACCATTGTTGTTGGTCCGTGGCCACTCGCGAGCAATGAACCGCAGATGCTTTTCGCCTGAATTCGTCCTTCGGGGGCACAGGGCACAGTGATCGTCGCGATAAACCCCTTGAGATCCCATATAGCACTGGCCTCGTTCATGCAGCGCTTTTCTGTGAACTCAAACAGCACAGAGACAGTATGCGCCTTCACTTTTGTCTGCCAGATCATCAAGTTGATTGTCCAGAGATGGATCGATGATGATAAGTACTGCGCGACAGAGAACGAATCTCAACGCTTTGTTTGCCCGGCTTTGCTCGCGATTGCACTGGATGAACAGCAAGACTGGAAAACTCTTACGCAAGGACAGGAAATGAGGGAAACTCGCTGGCTCAACGCGCGAGTTGACCACGCAGGGACTGTGGAACGCTTCTTGGCCAAACGGGTCTGCTTACCTCCCATCCGCGCCGCAATTTCATTAGTCGCACCCACGCAATAGAGAAACGCTTGACGAAGCCTGAGCGCAATTTTCCAGACAACAAACTTTCGTATAGTCCTTCAAAACCCTTTCGATGTGGAAGGTTACCTCCGTACAGTTGAGCGATTGATGCAATGCCTATACAGAGTCCAGAACTGGGCAGTTCGAGAGCGTGACGCTTCCGCATTCGAAGAGGCCAGACGCGATTGACGTCGTCGATCGGGAACCGACATTAGCCTGCGCAGAGCAACAATTTGTCAAACCAAGAGAGCAAACGACGGGTCGCTCTAATCACCGGCGTGACTGGACAGGACGGCGCCTATCTCGCCGAACATCTGCTGTCGCTCGGCTATGTCGTGCACGGCATCAAGCGGCGCTCGTCCTCGTTCAACACTGCGCGGGTCGACCATCTCTACCAGGACCCGCATCTCGGGGACGTGCCGTTCCTGATGCACTACGGCGACATGACGGACTCGACCAATGTGATCCGCCTGGTGCAGCAGATCCAGCCGACCGAGATCTACAATCTCGCCGCCCAGAGCCATGTCGCCGTGAGTTTCGAGAGCCCCGAATACACCGCCAATGCCGATGGGATCGGCGTACTGCGGCTGCTCGAGGCGATCCGCATCCTCGGCATGGAGAAGGAGACCCGGTTCTACCAGGCCTCGACCTCCGAGCTCTACGGCCTCGTTCAGGAGATCCCGCAGAAGGAGACCACGCCGTTCTATCCGCGCTCGCCCTATGGCGTGGCGAAGCTCTACGGCTACTGGATCACGGTGAACTACCGCGAAGCCTACGGCATGTTCGCCAGTAACGGCATCCTGTTCAACCACGAGAGCCCGATCCGCGGCGAGACGTTTGTGACCCGCAAGATCACGCGCGCTGTCGCCCGTATCGAGGTCGGGCTGGAGGAGACGCTCTATCTCGGCAATCTCTCGGCCAAGCGCGACTGGGGCCATGCCAGGGATTATGTCGAGGGCATGCACATGATCCTTCAGGCCGACAAGCCCGACGACTTCGTGCTGGCGACCGGCGAGATGCACTCGGTGCGCGAGATGGTCGAGCTGTCCTTTGCGCAGGTTGGCCGCCGGATCGAATGGCGCGGCGCCGGTGTCGACGAGACCGGCATCGATACCAAGAGCGGCAAGACGGTGGTGAAGATCGATCAGACCTATTTCCGTCCGACCGAGGTCGATCTCCTGGTCGGCGACGCCCGCAAGGCGCATCAGGTGCTCAGCTGGAAGCCGAAGCGCAGCTTTGCCCAGCTCGTCGAGGAGATGATGGCAAGCGATCTGGCGGAAGCACAACGGGAGGCGGCCCATGGCAAGCGCACTGTTTGAGCTGAAGGGCAAGAGCGTCTACGTCGCTGGCCATCGTGGCATGGTCGGCAGCGCGATTGCGCGTCGGCTGGCGCGGGAGGACGTCAGGCTCGTCACCGTGGACCGGCGCGAGGTCGATCTGTGCAACCAGGCGGCAGTGTTCGACTGGTTCGCGAAGACGCGGCCGCAGGTGATCTTCCTCGCCGCGGCAAAGGTGGGCGGCATCGCTGCCAACAACACGCTGCGCGCCGAATTCATCTACGACAACATCGCGATCGCGGCCAACGTGATCCAGGCCGCGCATCAGAACGGCGCCGAGAAGCTGATGTTTCTGGGCTCGTCCTGCATCTACCCGAAGCACGCCCCCCAGCCCTTGCGTGAGGACTGCGTACTGACCGGCCCGCTGGAGCCGACTAACGAGCCTTATGCAATTGCAAAAATCGCCGGGATCAAGATGGCGGAGGCCTATCGCAGCCAGTATGGCAGCGACTTTATCAATGTGATGCCGACCAATCTCTATGGTCCCGGCGATAATTATCATCCCGAATTGAGCCATGTCGTTGCCGCGCTGATCCGCCGCTTCCACGAGGCCAAGGTCGCGGGCGCAACGAGCGTTGCCGTGTGGGGCACCGGCACGCCGCGGCGCGAGCTCCTCTATGTCGACGACATGGCGGATGCCTGCGTGCACCTGATGAAGAGCTATTCGAGCGCGGACCTTGTCAATATCGGCACCGGCGAGGACATCACTATCGCCGAGTTCGCGCGGGTCGTGGCTGAGGTCGTCGGTTACGGCGGCGAGATCGCCTTCGACACCTCGCGCCCCGACGGCACGCCGCGCAAGCTGCTCGACGTCAGTCGTCTCGCCAGCCTCGGCTGGCGCGCCAGGACATCGCTTGTAGATGGAATGCGGCAGACCTACCAGGCCTTCTTGGCGGTATCGGGTACATCGGACAAAACGAGACACTCATGCAGCTGCTAACTGCTGACGGCGCTCACTGTGCGATTGCCAGAAAGTTGCTTTAGGATCTTCCGGTGAATTCGACAGGGCTCCACGTGTTGCTTGGAGCTCGCGCACCTCGGGGTGCCGCGTGCCCGATGAAGGGCAGGCACGGCTAGACTGGCCGATAACTATAGCGAGCGAATTGGTCACGCGCGCCTTTGCGCGACGGTCTGTTTTGAACTTGAGGTAAACTGATCAATGTGCGGAATTGTCGGCATCTTGGGGCGCGGTCCGGTCGCAGATCGTCTCATCGATTCACTGAAGCGACTGGAATATCGCGGCTATGACTCAGCGGGCATCGGGACGCTCAAAGGAAATCATATCGAGCTTCGACGCGCCGAGGGCAAGCTGAGGAACCTTGAGACACGCGTTCGCTGCCATCCGCTCTCAGGCCATGTCGGGATTGGGCACACGCGCTGGGCTACTCATGGCAAGCCGACGGAGCACAATGCTCATCCGCATGCAACGGACAATGTTGCAGTCGTCCATAACGGCATAATCGAGAATTTTCGCGAGCTGCGAGCGGAGCTAAAACAGCATGGTGCCTGTTTCGCCTCTGAAACAGACACCGAGGTGGTGACGCATCTCATCGACTTTTATCTGAAAGATGGCTGCTCGCCGCAGGAGGCAGTAAAAGCGTCGCTGCCGCGGCTAGTCGGCGCATTTGCGCTTGCAATCCTGTTCAAGGGTCAACACGACCTCATGATCGGTGCGCGCAAGGGCTCACCACTCGCGATCGGGCATGGCGAAGGCGAAATGTATCTCGGATCGGATGCCATCGCGCTCGCGCCCCTGACCGGCTTGATCACCTACCTTGAGGACGGCGATTGGGCTGTGCTCAACCGCAACTTCAGCGTGGTCTACGACGCACAAGGCACGGTTGTCCGCCGGGAGGTGATGAAATCTGGCGCGTCGTCGGTTCTCGTCGACAAAGCAAACTACCGCCACTTCATGGCGAAGGAAATCCACGAACAGCCAGAGGTGATCGGGCAGACGCTGGCGCATTACGTCGATATCGCCACCGAGAGCGTGGCACTGCCGCAGGAGCTTCCGTTCGACTTCAACGAGATCGGACATATCTCGATCGCTGCTTGTGGTACGGCAGCCTACGCCGGCCATATCGCCAAATACTGGTTCGAGCGGCTGGCTCGTATTCCGGTCGAGCTCGATGTCGCCTCCGAATTTCGGTATCGTGAGGCGCCGATGCGCAAGGGAAATCTTGCCATCTTCATCTCGCAGTCGGGCGAGACGGCCGATACGCTGGCCGCGCTCCGGTATGCCAAATCGCAAGGCCTGCATACCCTCTCGATCGTGAACGTACTGAGTTCGACCATTGCGCGCGAAAGCGGGACGGTGTTGCAGACATTCGCCGGACCTGAAATCGGCGTTGCCTCGACCAAGGCGTTCACATGCCAGCTCGTGGTCCTGGCCGCGCTGGCGGTCGCTGCGGGCAAGGCGCGCGGTGAATTGCAGGGGAGCGACGAGGTCGATCTCGTGCGAGCGCTGATCGAAATTCCGCGACTAGTTACAGTGGCGCTTGCCAGCGAGCCGCAGATCGAGAAGCTCGCACGCGACATCGCCAAATCGCGTGACGTGCTATATCTTGGTCGCGGCACGTCGTTTCCACTGGCCTTGGAGGGGGCGCTGAAGCTGAAGGAGATCTCCTACATTCACGCCGAGGGCTATGCGGCCGGAGAGCTCAAGCACGGCCCGATCGCCTTGATCGACGAGAGCGTTCCCGTAGTCGTCATTGCTCCCTGCGACCGGGTGTTCGAAAAGACCATCTCTAACATGCAGGAGGTCGCCGCACGCGGCGGCAAGATTATCCTGATAACGGACGCCCGGGGAGCCGCAGAGGTATCCATGGATTCACTCGCGACGATTGTGCTGCCGGAGATGGGTACGACATTTGCGTCGATTGTCTATGCCATTCCGGTGCAGCTTTTGGCCTACCACACGGCCACCCTGATGGGCACGGACGTCGACCAACCCCGAAATCTCGCGAAATCGGTAACCGTCGAATGAGGCAAGGTGACGCGACCTGCATTTGTCGAGGTCAGATACCGAATGCGCACAAGCCTCTGTCAAAAACGCACCTCGGCCCAAATCGCAGGCTCGCGAGCTGTTCTAGCACGACATCTCACGGAGCTCTTCCCTGCCGCTCGTATGCCACGCATCTCGCCCTTCCTTTCATTGCATGTCGGTGCGCTCGATGAGAAATTTTGCCACGCCACAGACAACAACCTTGTCACCGAGAATTGCCCGACGTTTCAGGAGCTTGAGAGTCACTCCTGCGGCGCGAGCGGAATAACGCCCGAAAACCTGTGCAAGTTTTGCGGCAGTTGCCGAAAATATGCCGGAAACGTCAGGCGCTTACGGGTTGGTCGATAGTGCCCTGATGGCAGATTCGCGGCCGTGAAACTGCACTCGGCTGGCGTGAGATTTTCTCCGAAACCGGCCATTTCAAACCGAGAGGAAACTCACCATGTCACCAGCGTCCATCGCGCAAGCGTCAAATGCCAAATCGCGCATTGGCGCCATCTTACGTGCGACGAGCGGCAACTTCCTCGAGCAGTTCGACTTCTTCTTGTTCGGGTTCTACGCCAGTGCCATCGGGAACGCGTTCTTTCCATCAGGAAGCGAAACCGCTTCACTGCTTAACACTTTCGGTGTGTTCTGGCTGGGGGCCTTGATGCGACCTGTTGGCGCGATTGTGCTTGGAGCCTATATTGACCAGATTGGCCGTCGGCAAGGCCTGATCATCACGCTTTCGATCATGGCTATTGGCACCGTCATCATCGCGTTTTGTCCGGGCTATGCAACCATCGGCATTGCCGCACCCGCGATCGTGCTGTTCGGACGGCTGTTGCAGGGCTTTTCTGCCGGCGTTGAGGTTGGCGGCGTTTCCGTCTACCTCTCCGAGATTGCCACTCCGGGCAACCGCGGCTTTTACACATCGTTTCAGTCCTCAAGCCAGCAGGTTGCGATCTTTGTCGCGGCTCTTATCGGATATTTTTTGAGCGAAGCACTTCCGGCCGAAATGGTTGCTGCCTGGGGCTGGCGGATCCCATTCTTCCTTGGCTGCTTGATCGTTCCGCTTATCTTCTTCCTGCGCCGGACGCTGGAGGAGACTCCGGAGTTTCTGGTCATGAAGACCCACCCAACGGCCCGCGAAGTCTTGGCCTCCACAGTTGCGAACTGGCGCATCGTCATTCTCGGCATGATGATCGCGATGCTGACGACCACGGCCTTCTATTTCGTCACAGTGTACACGCCTACGTTTGGCAAGCACGTATTGCAGCTGTCCTCGCAGAACACGCTCTTGGTGACGCTTTTGGTCGCCGTGACCAACTTCATCTGGAACCCAATTGGCGGCGCGATTTCTGACAGAATTGGTCGGAAGCCGGTCTTGCTGACCATTGCCGGCCTTGCCTTGGTGACTGTATATCCGGCGTTGTCTTGGCTTGTGACCGACCCAAGCTTTGGCAGGATGCTGCTGGTGGAAATGATGTTCTCGTTCTACTTTGGCACCTATAGCGGCGCCATGTTGGGCGCTCTGGTCGAAATCGTGCCGAAGCACGTTCGCACAACCTGCTTTTCTTTGGCCTTCGCACTCGCCGCAGCTCTCTTTGGCACCTTTACGCCGCTCGCATCGACTTGGCTCATCGATCGGACTGGCGACAAGGCTTCACCGGGTTTTTGGTTGATGTTTGCAGCTTTTCTCGGCATTATCGCCGCACTCCTGATTTATCCAGGAAACACCAAGAGAGTTGCGAAGCTGTCGCGACCCGAGCGGTCTAACCGGGCCATAAGCCCGCAATTTACCCCGCATTAGCAGCGCGCCCACCGGGTTCTTCACGTCCAAGACTGAACTGAACGGGGTGCGTGGCGGTGCTTGCGGTGATCTCACGGTGGTGCGCGTGTCACTTTGTGAGTCACGGTTCTTCCTATGCAACATCGAGCAGTATCGGGACGACCCGGCGCTGATGTTGATCGGGAATGGCTGAGCACTACCGCCACGCTCGATTCGTTCTGTGGTCGAGCGGCGCGATGATAACGCTCGCACTTTGCGGTTACTTGAAATACGGCAGAGCTCGCGCGAGGGAGATACATCCCTCGCGCGAGCTCCACGTGCGCTGTCAAGCAAACTTACCGGGGCACGTCTTGAGGCTGCATGAATTTCCCCAGTGGACAGGTGTATCGCAGCTCGCAAAACCTTAGCGAGCGATCGAAAAGCTTGATCGTGCCTGGTGCACCGAGCGACGGGCCAATGCATGACCACGACCCAGGCCATCGCCGGCTCCGCTCGATCAGCGGCGACTTCACGCACCACTAGGGTTCAGACTCAATTGATCCAATAAGCGGCGAGGTGGACGGCGGCCAAGAAGTTTCTGGCAAGTTTGTCGTAGCGAGTAGCAACACGCCTGAAATCCTTGAGCCGGCAGAAACAGCGCTCGATAACATTGCGCCCTTTATAGAGGCGCTTGCTGAAGCTGTGGAGGGTTACCCGGTTGGATTTGTTTGGAATGACGGGTTTCGCGCCGCGATTGACGATTTTGGCGCGAAAGCCGTCGCCATCGTAGCCTTTGTCCCCAATGAGGGAAGACATGGGCGGCGCGAGCTTCAAAAGGGCCGGCCCTGCGGCAATGTCTGCGGCTTGTCCCGGAGTGAGATGAAATGCGCAAGGTTTGCAATCAGGGTCGCTCAGCGCGTGGATTTTCGTGGTCCGCCCACCGCGCGAGCGGCCGATCGCCTGTTCACACTCCCCCCTTTTCCGCCGCTCGCCGAGCGATGCGCTTTGATCGAGGTGGAGTCGATCGACAAAGCCACTCGGTCCTTGCCGCAGCGCGCGAGCGCTTCAAAGATCGCCTGCCAATCTCCGCGCTTCGCCCAGCGATTGAACCGATTGTAGATCGTCGTGTAAGGGCCATAGTCGGACGGGCAATCGCGCCAGCGTGCGCCGCACTGGAGCATGTGAATGATACCGCTGATAATGCGTCGATCGTCTTCGCGCGCCGGGCCGGTCTGGTTCGTTGGCAGATGCGGCTCTATCTGAGCCCACTGCTTGTCGTTGAGCCAGAACAGTCCTTTGCGCATCGAAGTCCCCCGTGCCGAATCAACTTGGCACGAGGGAATCAGAACTCGCTAATTAGGTACAGACCCTAGTTTGCGCGGATGAGGTACCGCGCGCAAGCTGTGCGAGCTCCGTCTCGAGCGTAGGGTTGCGCTTGAACATGGCGTCGATCAACGCTTGCGCCGGCTGCTCGGCCGCTTCCACCCACGTGGCCTTCTCCGCTCGTGCGGAGGGCGCGAAGACACGCTTGACCACGGTCGGCGACCCCCTCAGACCGCATTTGCCCATGTCATCCACGCCGGCAGTTTGAGCGCTCCATTTTACGATTGAGGCACGGGCCGCACGCAAAGCGTCGATCATCGCACCGCGACGAATTTGATTGCTTGCCTCTAACAAGCTGATGAGACAAGGAAGCTTGGAACGCAGCACCTGGACTCCTCCTTCGCAGCGCCGTTCCGCATCGATCGTGCGTTCTTTGAAGTCCAACGCTTTGATTGTGGAAACATAAGTAAGCTGCTGGACCCCGAGCCTCTTTGCAATGCCAGGTCCCACCTGCGCTGTATCGCCGTCGATAGTCTGCTTGCCAGTAAATATGACGTCTGCTGGGCCATATTCCTTCCCGATATTGCGAATCGCGCACGCCAGCGCGTAACTCGTCGCCAGCGTATCGGAGCCCGCGAAACTACGATCAGTGAGCAGGACAGCACGATTGGCACCAAATGTCAGCGCCTTTCGAAGAGATTCTTCGGCCGACGGCGGCCCCATTGTCAGAACAGTGATTTCGCCGCCGAACTTGTCTCGTAGCTCGAGCGCAGCTTCCAGTGCGAACAGATCATATGGGTTGATGATTGTCGGTACCCCCTGACGCATGATCGTATTCGTGACGGGATGCACGCGGATTTGTGCGGAGTCGGGGACCTGTTTGATGCAGACGACGCTGTGCATATGCTTCTCCTAAGATGTTGAGTAGGCTCCCCACGAATAGCAACTGTCATACCACCCCAGGCATTTCGCCGATGAGAGACGGATGCAACGGCTGGCGACTGACGGTGAGACCGTTGGGACTGCGACGAGCTGCGTAAAGCGGACGTGAGCTCTCTCATCTGAGTCGCGCCATAAACGGCGCGCTTGCGCTACTTCGACATCTAATCATTTCTCATAGGGCGAATACATTGCAAGCAGACGATAACCAGCACGCGGCTGACGCGAAGATGGCTTACGCTCCCGGCATGCCCCCCCCAAGCAGCGCACATCGGTTTCGTATCCGCTTCATGGACCAGAGTACCGCCTCTTCCGCACGCTCTCCTACCGCGCCCGGCGATCGAGAGAGAGGCGAGCCGACTCTTTATTCAGAAGCGCTTGATCTCGATACCGTGCCTTCTCAAGGCATAGCCAATCTGGCGCGGCGTCAGTCCAAGCAAGCGCGCCGCCTTGGCCTGTACCCACCCGGACCTTTCCATCGCCGCGACTACGCGCTCGCGATCTGTGACCTTGGCGGCACCTATGTTAGGTCGGCCGGGTGGCTCTAGCGGGGTCAGTTCGCTACCGACCGGCTGAACGTGTGCCACAGCTTGTGTCGGCGGCATGCTCAGCCTCGCGGGAAGTGAGATTATCGGGCTCGGCTGTCGCGCCACTTGCTCCGGCCCGCACTTCCATAGCGTGGCCGACAGGCATTGCCCGTGCCAGCAGGCAAAATCGTCTCTTGCGATTGACGATCCGTGCGCCAGGGTCGCGGTCCGCTGCACACAGTTCTCCAGCTCACGGACATTACCGGGAAATCCGCAATTCATAAGAACGTGAATCGCACTCGAATCGAAGACCAGAGCACGGCCGTTCTCATTGTTGAAGTTCTTCAAGAATCGAGCGGCCAGAAGCGGAATATCAGTGCGTCTTTTGCGCAGCGGCGGCAGTAGCAGAGGAACCACGCTAATGCGATAATAGAGATCGGCACGAAACTCCTTGCTTGCCACCGCCTCTTCAAGATTCTTGTTGGTGGCAGCAATCATGCGAACATCGACTTTGATCGTCTGATTGCCGCCCACGCGCTCGAACTCCTGCTCCTGAAGCACGCGCAGGAGTTTCGCCTGGAACGACGCCGAGATCTCGCCAATCTCATCCAGAAACAACGTTCCCCTGTCCGCGAGTTCGAAGCGACCCTTGCGCGCGTTGAATGCGCCCGTAAACGCCCCCTTCTCGTGACCGAACAATTCGGATTCCAGCACCGTCTCGGTGAGGGCTGCGCAATTCAGCTTGATAAAGGGGCGTTTGGCGCGCGCTGAACGCTCGTGAATAGCCTTCGCGACCAGCTCTTTGCCGGTACCCGATTCGCCACGCAACAGAACCGTGCTATTCGATTTTGCGATCAGCTCGATCTTCTCAAGCATCGCGCGCAACGCCGGACTATCGCCGATAATTCCCTCGACGTGGACCTTCTTACGCTCCGGCCCATGAGGCTTGAGCTCGGACGACGGCTGCTTCTGCAGCCGGAACTCCTCGTCCATAAGCCGCCCGCGATCGCGCACGCAATGTAGCTTCGCCGTCTGGCCCAGAAGGCTTGCGACCATCGTCAGCAGGCGGACGTCGTCCTCGAGCTGCGCATGCGTCCCGTTGTCTGCGATGCGGTCGATGCTCAGCGTACCCACAACTTTCTCGTCGGTCTCTATGGGAACGCCGATGAAGGCAACACACGTATTACCGGCGGCGTCTAGCATCATCTCGACTTCCGAAGAACTGAAGATCGAATGCAGCGCTACGTTCTGGACGATGAGCGGCCGCCCCGTCGCCGCGATTTGATCAATTGCTCCTTGCGGCAAGCGCCCCCCGCGACGCGCGTCGCGCCCCTCGCTCCGGCCGTCGTCTACGATGGTCTCGGGCACCCCGTCATGTTCGAACAGACATACGATGCCGCGCCGCATCTGCACAAGCGATGGCAGACGCTCGATGACGCTTGCCAGCTTGGCTTCGAGCCGGCATAGGCCAGTGAGCGTGTGCACTATTTCAAAGATCGTGCTTAGCGATTTCTGTTGCGACGGCAGAATAGAAGCGGAGGGGCCCGCAGAAGTGGAAGGGCCCGCGTCGGACGTTGAGTTTGGTCTTTCGGGCAGGGAAACGCTGTCCAGCATAATGACTTCTCCGTTCTTTTCTGGATCCTCCCCATCACCTCGATCGGACTTGTTAGACTCGTGTTGCATGCCTGCCTCGATCTGACATCCAGTTCTCAGGGCGCGGGCGAGAGATGACGCCTCGTCATGGCACGCCGGCAGCACTTACAGTGACTAGATTTTCCGCTTTATTCTTTCCAACTCGCTTCGCGGATTCGCCCCGGCCAACATGGCTTCCATCGATGAAGCTCAGTTAGCCGGGTTCGCCAGGACGGATTCACTCACAAGTGTTGCCCGCCATTGATCGGCACTTCGGCGCCAGTGACATAACTTGCCGCATCTGAACATAGGAAGAAAATGACCTTGGCGACCTCTTCGGGTGTACCCACCCGGCGTAGTGGAATCTTTGGCACAAGATACGCTTCCGTGTCAGGCGACAAAATGTCCGTCTTGATTTCGCCGGGCGCGATCGCATTGACGCGAATGCCATGTGAGGCGTAATCGTGCGCCATTTCGCGCGTGAGACAAGCGAGCGCAGCTTTCGACGTGGCATATGCCGTGCCTGCAAATGGATGCACCCGCGCTCCGGCGATCGAAGTCACATTGACGATCGAGCCTGAAGCCGCTTTTAGCTCATCGAACAGACCCTGAGCGAGCAGGATCGGCGCCACCAGATTGAGGTGGAACACGCTCATCCAGGTATCGACTGAGGTCGCCAGCGACGTAAGCCGGGCACCGTTTGGCGTTTTTGGTGAGTTTCCGGCATTGTTTATCAGTCCCTGCAGCGGTGCGCCGGCAAGGCGCTCCTTTATCTGGGCAATCACGCGCGGTAGCGTTCGATGATCGCTCAGGTCGACTTCGATATAGCTATCCCCCTCTGAGTCCCATGGGCAGCGCACCGCGTCGAATGGTTGGCGCGCGCAAGCAATGATGCGCCAACCGGCTTCCGAAAACAATCTTCCGGTGGCGCGACCGATACCGCGCGATGCCCCGGTCAATACCAGCGTCTTCCGCTCACGCAGCGGACGACCCGCTCCATGGGCGTGAATTGGACCACGAGGGCCCGTTTCCGACGATTGAGCTGCGACCGCATTGTCATCTGGTAGACCTAGATTCACACGCGACTCCCTTCCGCTCCCCACGCCTGTGCACCTAGAGCAAAATCTGGGCCAGAGCAATGCAGGGCACAGGTGACGCGCTTTTACGACGCAAATGGCAGGTTCCGAACATCTGGCCTGTTTGCTTTTCGACACCGGCAGCGCCGCAGCAATGGCTGTCGTCGAGCTCCCGGGTGCTGCACACTGCGTGCGCTACGTCTTCGAGCCGAGAGGCTGGGATTTCCATGGCGAGCTGACTGCGTCACCAGTCCACGAGTGGTCTGTGGGTCATGCGCGCTGGACAAGATAGATTAGCTGCCTTTGGCGGAGATCAGGATTCAATGACCGGTTCGTCCAAGTCGCTCTCGGCCTGGTTACGCGCGGCCGCACATACGGCTCTTGAGCAATATCGATTGGCCGCCGGCCGCGCCGTTCATCACACCTCCGTTCGAAAGGACTCTGCGAGCGAGCATGAACAAGGCCGTCGTCCAGAAAACGAGCTGACCGCAAAAGGGTTGCCCAGCAAAGGCGATCCATCTACCGGACGCGCCTCCTTGCTGCTAGGACATTCTGACGTGACTGTCTGTTACGTCAGATTTCCTCGGCAACCCGGACCGCCATTGCGTGCGTTTCACCGTCTGGCTAACGATGGCGGACTCGGCGGGAGGATGACAGAACCATAACCTTTCCTTGCGACTCGAGTTACACCGGAGGGCCCGAAGCATTGGGGGGCAAGGCCGCCGGCGCCCGCTGGCATTGGCCTTACGCTTCTCAGGCGTTCGCCCACCCACGCACCGCATCTGTGGTAGTACGCCGGTCAGCCGTCGCTTGCGGGACGGAAGTCGCCATCCAACGTTCCCGCGACACGTTGCGAAACTCGATCGTGTCGAAGCCAACAGTATCAGACCGATGATCTAGCCCACCATTGTTCAGGCGCAGATCCTGGCGCTTCAGGAAGCCGCGAAATGCTCGTATGGATTATCGATCATGGTCAAGCGCTCCGGATTGCTCTGGTCGAATTCAATAATCCGTGGCACGAGCAGACGGGCATAGCGCGTGAAGGCGCTGGTGGGGGGAAAGCGGATCACGGTAGCGCATCGCGCAAGAAGATACATATCGATCAGAGCGGAAGCTCCACCTTCAATTCCCATTTCCGCACTATGCA
Organism: Bradyrhizobium sp. LB14.3; assembly: GCF_040547985.1. Lineage (NCBI taxonomy): Bacteria > Pseudomonadati > Pseudomonadota > Alphaproteobacteria > Hyphomicrobiales > Nitrobacteraceae > Bradyrhizobium > Bradyrhizobium sp. LB14.3. Next base: position 28,831 of record NZ_JBEPQT010000036.1, on the reverse strand, counting down.
ACGGCCCTGCCCGATCGGCCTGGAAACGCTTTGGTACGGCGAAGACATCGGGAAACAGACCCGATAGGCGCTCGAGCACCTGTGCACTGTCCGTGCAAAGGAAGACCTTTACAGGCTTTGGATATGGCAAAGCCTTGGCTTTACGGATTGCCATGCAAACCTGACGAAGGGCGAGCTCCGAATTGGCCCAGTACGGCGCATGCTCCATGATATCTTCGCCATTGCCGTGCCGAACATGAACGCCAATGATGCTATGGCCGCTAAAGTGTTCCTCATACAAGGCGTCGATCCGCGCTTGAATCTCAGACCTGAGCTTGATGCTCCGAAAGATCAGTCGTTCGGCTGCCTCGCCACAACGCCACATCAGGCAGGCGTCACAGACAATGGTGTTGGCTGCGTTATCTTCTCTTGCCTGGAACAACTCGGTCAGTTCGTCACGTTCCCGGAAGATCTGCTCATCCGGACGATCGATGCAGTCGATCGATGGCCTATTCCACCACCGCGGGAAGAACGGTCCGGGAAACGAGAGCTGGTTGATCCGGTCGTCGCAAATCACCGGTACCCCAGCGATGTCCTCAACCGGCTCGAAGAACACCGGAAAGGCGTTGCTGAACGGTCGGTCGATGTAGCAGGAACCGCGCCAGTCAACGACGAGCGTCCGCCCGGTCCGCTGCGCGTACGACCAGGCTGACGCCAGCGACCAGAGGCAGTCACCAAAGCCGGTACGCCTCCGAGAAATAACAAAGCGTTCCTTGGTCAAGTTATCAAGCCCTTCTCGTTGCGCAAGATCAGTTTTGTGTGGCGCACCTAGCATCTGCGATCCCGATCCACGCCAATGGACGGCTGGTCACCTAGACGCAAGGCAAACAACCTGCAAGCCCTCCTCCACGGCACCGCGATTGGCAAGTTATGCAAGAGGCCTCCAAAGAGCCCTCTTGCGCATTGCTCACCTTTTTTCGATCACGGAGTCTGTGACGGATGCAGCCGAATACGGCGCAGATCCCAGAGCCCGCGCAGTTCGTTCACGAGAGCTTCTCGCCTAGTCCTGTCAGAGGTGACCCTGGCGAGAAGATCGGCAAGAACAGCTTCCTTCTCAATTTGCATCAGCATGTCGAACAGGTCATGCGAGATGCGCACGCTGTCCTGGCTGGAGTGACCCATGCGGATCTCGCAGACCGTCTCCTGGCGTTCTCGGCCCGCATGAGCCCGAACCCGGTAAAGAGATACATGGGGCGGCAGCGATACTGCGAGTGCAGTCCAGCTTTCGAGCGTTGTCGCCCGCTTTTTGACGAGGAATGAACCGACCACAAGGCCATCAAGCTCGGTCGACAAAAACGCCGTAATCGCATCGGCAACGGAATCTACGATCGGTTCGGCATTGTTGTTGAACGACGTATTAAGCAAAATCGGGACGCCGGTCCGGCTCTTGAACGCGTTGATGAGTTCCCAATAGGAGGCATTGTTCGTGCGGGAAACCGTTTGCAGCCGAGCCGTACCATCGATATGCGTGATCGCGCCCAGCAAAGCACGCTTGGATTCACGCACGCGAACGACGAAATTCATGAAGGGGTATTCTGCGCGACCATCCGGCAGCTCAAAGAACGCGCCCGCATCCTCCTCCAGAACCGATGGCGCAAATGGTCGATAACTCTCGCGCTTCTTGACCATCGCATTGATCCGGTCCTTGTTCGCCGCGGGCCTCGGGTCCGCAAGAATACTGCGGTTGCCGAGCGCACGAGGGCCGAACTCCGACCGGCCCTGTACCCACCCGATCACGGCGCCATCAGCCATCCACTCGGCTGCCCTGGTTGCGACGTCAGCGGTCCGCTCAATCTCGAGGTGTCCGGCCCATCCCTTCAGTTCCTGTTCGATGCTGTCGTCGCTGCCGACATCTGGCCCCCAATAGACCGACTGTAATCGCTCGCGGGGCGCCGGTTGCCCGGCCTCGTTCGACACCATCAGTGCCGCGCCCAATGCGCATCCGGCGTCATGCGCGGCCGGCTGCACGAAGATGTCGTCGAACAGGCCTGAATACAGGAGTTTTCCGTTCAGCGTGCAGTTGTGGGCCACCCCCCCAGCGAGGCACAACCGTTTCATTCCGGTCGACTCACGGTAATGCCGAAGAATATGAAACACGATCCGCTCCAGCGCCTCCTGCAACGATGCGCTCACGTCTCGATGCTGTTGGGTGAACGGCATTCCCCTTCGCCGAACCTCGATACTGCGCAGCAATGCCGGGCCGATACGTTCGAGGTGAACGCGGTAGCGTCCGTTTGCGGAGAGCTCATAAAATTGCGAAAAGAGCTCGCGATAGCGTGCGGCATCTCCGTAAGGAGCCAGTCCCATAACCTTATACTCGTCGAACAGGCCGTAGCCGAGATATCGGATCGTCTCCAGATAAAACAGTCCGAGAGAGTTATTCTCTGGAAACGTCATAAGCTCGGTCATTTCGCTGCCTGACCCGACAGCCAAGAGACCCGACAGGAAGTCGCCACAACCGTCGATCGCGAGGACCAGGCTTTCTTCAAAACCCGACATGGCCAGAGCGCTCACGGCGTGGGCCTGATGGTGGCCTACGAATGACACCCGGGAAGAATCCACTTGGGTACCGAACTCCGTGGCTAGAAGGTGCCGCAGCAGCAGATTCGCATCTAGAGGAATTGAGATTTCCGGTTGTGAGATGAACAACCGTTCCAGCATTGCATTGCAATAGGCTTCAGTAGCGTAGAACGCAATACGATCGACGTCGCGAAGCTCCACACCCGCGGCTGCAAGACAGTATTCGATCGCACTGCTCGGGAGCTTGTTTGAGTGTTTGATCCGGTTGAGGCGCTCCTCCTCCACGGCAGCGATCACGCGCCCGTCCTTGACAAGTACCGCGGCGCCGTCGTGCAGAAACGTGTCCGGTAGTCCAAGGGGGTTTTCGTAGACCTTGTCGAGGCCGCCACTCAATCCTAGACACAGCATCTTGTTCTCCGTTAATCCTGAGAGGCCTGTTGGCCTATTTCGTGTCGCTTGATTTTGGAGTAGGCCGCACGTCCCGGCGGGGCCGATCAGGCATCGCTAGCTGACGAGACATTTAAGCTTCGCACGCGATTGGAAGTTCGCTAAGCCCGATATCTCATTTCGCACACGCGATGCTTCGCTTTAGATCTTATTCCTCTCACCGCATCAGGCGCTGCCGAAGCAGCACGGCCGAGACGAGGAAGGGAAATGCTGCGTAGATGCAAAGTGCGCCCACATGCAATCCGACGCTGTCAACCGGACGACCAAGCATTGCTGGACGAATGAGATCGACCGAATGACTCAGCGGCAATAAGGCCGCGATGCGTTGCAATGGACCGGGCAACTGGCTCATTGGGAAGATCGTCCCGCTCAAATACATCATGGGCGTAAGAATGAGCGACTGGTAGAAGATGAAATAGTCGTGGCTCGGTGCAAGTGCTGAAACGACCATTGCGAGGCTCGCGAAAGTCACGCCAGTGAGGGCGATGGCTGGCAACGCATAGGGGATGGATGACCACTCTGCGTAACCCAGCGCGACGGCCACAATCGTGATTGCGGTCCCGGCGAGCAAGGCCTTGCTCGCTGCCCATGCCACTTCACCGAGCACAATATCGCCGAGCGTAAGGGGCGTACAGAGCACTGCCTCCCAAGTGCAATTTGTCTGCATGCGAGCGTAAGCCGCATAGATCGTTTCGAAGGTTGCGGAGACCATCGCGCTTGTGGCAACCATGCCAGCCGCCAGAAACGAGACGTATGAGGTGCCCTCAACACCACCTATGATCATTCCAAGGCCAAAACCGAGGCCGAACAGAGAGCTCATTGGCTCGGCCAGATTCCCAAGGACCGACGCCAGAGCAACTTTCCGCCAGACCAGAAAATTGCGGCGCCATACCGCCATCCAGTTCCATGGATTAGCAGGGAGCGCCGGCGCAAAACGTTGCCACATCGTTCAGTCCTTTATCTCTCGCCCGGTTAGCCGCAAGAACACATCCTCGAGATTTGGAGGACGCTGCAGAAAGCGCAGATCCGTGCGGTTGACAAGCCGGAGGCGCACCTGCTCTGGATCCGTGACATAGCAGAACAGCGTCTCCCCGCTCACCTCAGCGCGCTGCACTTGGGGTCTGACCAGCGGCAGCAGTTCGTGCGGGTTACCGCCGTAAATCTCGATCACTTGGCAGCCGATCTGCTGCTCGATCAGCGCGCGAGGCTGACCTTCGGCGATCTTACGGCCGTGCTCGAGCACGCACAGGCGGTCGCACAATCGCTCCGCCTCTTCCATGAAGTGGGTGGTGAGAAGGATCGTTTTGCCGCGCCCTAATAACGAGCGCAAGCGCTCCCAAATCAGGTGACGGCCGTGCGGATCGAGGCCGGTCGTCGGCTCATCAAGCACCAAGAGCTGCGGATCGTTAATGAGGGCCCGTGCCAACGTCAGGCGCCGCTTCATGCCGCCGGACAGTTCGGCAACGCGGGCATCCGCCTTGTTCTCCAGGCGCGCGAATTCGAGCAGTGACGGCGTGACCGCTTCCACCTCAGCCGCGCTCATGGCGAAGTAGCGCCCGAAAACGAGCAAGTTTTCGCGCACCGTGAGCTGAAGATCAAGGTTATCGAACTGTGGGACAACCCCGATCCCCCGGCGCGCCAAGCGCGCCCTTGCCGGCACCGGCTCGCCGAGCACGCATATCTTACCTGCGTCGGGCGATGCAACACCCAGAATCAAACGCGCAAGCGTGCTTTTACCCGCGCCGTTTGGTCCCAGCAGACCGAAGCACTCTCCCGGCGAGACCGTAAACGAAAGAGCGTCCACGACGACCCTGTCGTCGTAGAACTTACTCACCTGGAAAAGGTCGACTGCCGCAGCTGACATTTGCTTACGCCATCGCAACGGAAGTTGTTCGCGCCGCTTCCTCGCTCGCGCGCTTTTTTGTCCAAAGCAGGCCGTCACACCATACGTGATCGACGCGTCCCCACTGGCACGCAGCGGCAGCATCCGGGAAAAAGCCGCGTCCATGCAGATTGGCGCTGGTATTGCAAAGCAGCGGAATGGCTGTGAGCTTCTCGTACTCAACGAGAAGCTCGGCCACTTTATGCTGAGAGGTTCTGGAAATGGTCTGTAAACGAGCAGATCCATCGAGATGCACGACGGCGGGAATTTTGTCCCGCCATTCCGGTCGCGTCTGGTGATCGAACAGCATGTACGGATCGGGTATTCCAGGGCTAAAAATCTCCGCCGCACGATCCTCCAGGCATATCGGCGCTACCGGCCTGAAATGCTCACGAAGTTTGATGTCGTTGAGATGATCCTTCATTCCTTCCCAGCTAGCAGCCGCGAGAATGCTTCTGCCACCCAAGGCTCGTGGTCCAAGCTCGGCACGCCCCGCAAGGAAGACCACGGGCTTGTCGCAAGCGAGGATTGCCGCAAGTTCGCCCATAGTGCAGGGCGCGCCCTCCCATTCGGGCGGGACTTCGCCGGGACGAACGGCCGGTCCACTGTAGACCGACCATTCCAGAGCTCTAAAGCCTTGCTGTGCCGCCAGTGCAGAGCAAGCAGCACCAATGGCTGAGCCGCTGTCGTTCGGAAAGGGCGGCACCCACACGACATCGAACAGGCCAGTCGCACGAAATGCACTATTCCACTTAATATTCAGGCCGCAGCCGCCGGCTATGCAGAGGTTACGCGCCCCCGCAAGATCCGAATGCCGCTCCACCACGTCAGCAATGGTGCGAACCAGCAGACGCTCTAGAAAGACGTGAAATGATGCAAGGACGTCTTCGGCTTGTTTTTCCTTCAGTCGCATTGTGCACGCATCGAAGAAGTCGTGCAGAGCTTCAAGTGGCGATTGTGAGCTGTTGATCTCTTCAAGCTCAGGACAAGCGCCCTCAGCATCCGTGGCAAAGTGCGCCTCATAAAGTTCAAGAAACGTCTTAATACAGTCCTCGTCGGGCGATCCCAGCGCGATATAGGCCATCAGCTTGCCGGCAATACCGAGATCCCAGCTGGTCCGGTCTGTCCGCCTGTAAGGTCCAAAGTGGTGTCCTGCCGTCGCATAGGCGTGACCTATCATCGGAAACAGGCACTCGATGAACCGAATGCCGTGGGGCTCGACATAGTAGAGGCGTGGAAACATGCAGCCGTCCCACACCAAGCAAAACGCAGATTGTGCGGATTTGGCAAACGAGCTGGCGCAGTATGCGGATGCTACGTGCCCCGTGACATGGGGATAGCTTTGATAGGGATATAGCTTCCCATCAAGCATGAGGCCGATCCGATCGCGGGACGCCAGGGGGCTATCGCCTTGCCGTTCGACATACGGCGCGCCCTTGAGCTTGACGGTCGTCGTCCCACTAAGAACTTCAAACTGCGACTCCAACTCTCCATCCCAGCCATCAATGACGAACTGATCAACATCGCTCGGATCCAGCCCGTGCTCCGCCAAGGTGCTAACAACGGCATCCAGGTTGTCGATGGTTTGATAACGCGGATTGTTGTTCAGCTTCTCCTGTTCGACACAAAACACCACCCGGCCGTCCTCGATCAGAGCGACTGCCCCGTCATGCGTCAGTTTGATACCGCAGATACGCATAGTGGCTCCTTTCAAGCTCGGCCGTTGGGAGGGATCGAAGATCGCTCCGGATTGTGAAAGCGGACCAACAAGCAGTCTTCGTCAGTCGACTGCCCCTGGCACTGCACGCGTTCGACCTCAATGAGCGCTTCAGTCAACATCGCGATGACTGTCTCGGCGCCAGCGACATGCCCCCATCGCCTGCAGGTGGCATCGCGTGCAGATCCGAAGACCAAATGCCCACCTGGAGCAAGCATCTTCACCATCTTGTCGGTTGCCGTACGCATCCGTGTCATGTCTTCGAGATAGTAGAGCACTTCGGCGACCACGATCAGATCGAACAGCTCTTCGGTCGAGAACTGCAGAATATCGGTCGCCGCCCAGCTGATATGCGACCATCTCTTGGTCCGCTGGACTGCTCGACCGATCGCTCGCGGCATAACATCGATGACCGTGAGCCGTTTGCAGTGAGGAGCAAGTTTCTCTGTGAATGCACCGGCCGCGCACCCGATCTCGAGGCCGGTTGAGACGGCACCGTTCGACAGCGATAGCCGTAGCAATTGGGTGTGACGCTCACGCTCGAACGGATTGCTGTCAAGCCGCCACGGGTCATCGTCAACCAGCTCCCGTTGCAGCGATTGATATGTCTTGTCCATGCTCATGTGAAACCCCTACAAAGCTGTCAGTCAGCCTCGGCCGCAATGCCATCAGACGCGATCAGCTGTGAGGGAGCGCGTGAAAGACCTGCCCCGCGAATTGAGCCGGGCGTTTCCGATGCCTGGTGAAGACTTGATCCAGTTGTCACGTCTTCGATCGAGGCATTCGATCCATCGACGTCAGACGATTGCGCTACTTTGCGCGATAGCCAGTCGCTGTTGCTCAAGGTACAGAGCGCATAGACTTTCATCGGGAGCAGGAGGAAGATGTTAATCGGGGTGTGCAGCGAGAAGCCGATAAATCGAAGCTCGCCGGCACGAAGGGCCGCTACGCTGCACCGAATCATGGTCATCGCGACAATTGTCAGACCGGTCCACCAGGGCACGGTGCCGGTGAGCGCGAGAGCGAGCGCGGCAATCGATGAGATGGCGAGCAGCAGCGGCCCCAGGTTCTGTCCGAGCACGTCGAGCGTAAGGTACCGGTCCAGGCCGGGCAACAGGTGCAAACCGAGCAGCGTGTCGCGGTAGGTGCTCCGCGCCCAGCGGAGCTGTTGCCGCAGATACGGCAAGAGCCTGTCCGGGACCACCGTGGCGGCGATGGCATCCGGAACGTACTCGGTTCGAAACCCTGCCTTGAGCATGAGGATCGTCAGATGGCGGTCCTCACCGAAGTCGCTCGGCTTTCCCCGGAAGAACTGCGTCTCGTACTGGTCGAGCACCAAGAGCAGCGCGGAGCGACGGTACATGGCACACGGCCCGCAGCAGCACATGACGGCGCCAAAGCGCGTCTGCGCCGCGCGCTCCTCGTTGCAAGCCAACCAGTACTCCATGTCGATCAATCGGGTTAGCCAGCTGTCGTTGCGATTGCTGGCCACCAATTGCCCCATGGCTGCTCCGACGGCAGGATCTTGCATCTTACGTACGAGCTTGCTGACCACGTCGCTGGCGATTTCCGTGTCGGAATCGACGTTGAGCACGAGATCGCCGAACGACCGGCGTATCGCTGCGATCTGCGCCTTGCGCTTTCCAACGTTGCTTGGCAGCAGAATGACGGTGAACCTCGGGTCATATGCGTAGCTCCCATGGACCGGGGCCACTGCAGCGACATTTGCAGAGCCGTCATCGACCACATAGACCTGCAATCGCCCTGGGTAATCCTGGCTTGCGAGAGATTTCAGGCAGGCCGCCAGCGTCCGCGGATCTTCGTTGAAGCAGGGCACGATGACATCCACGCTGGGCAGAGCTGCGGTGTCGACAAGGTCGTACGAGGTCAATGAGGCGTCGGTTCGCAGCGCATAAAGCGCCTGCGCGCTCTTATGGACGCTGGAGAGCAACGCGTAGGATGCAACAGCAGCGGTGCTGATGGTGGCAAGCAGGGTCATGGGAATTGATCTATTCAGTGAGTTTGAGGAAGCGACCGGATTGCAAATCCAAGGTCATGCAGTGCTGGAATGAGCTGGGCGAGCGCCGTCACAGTCTGGTCGCGCCGACTAGAGCGAGGGCAGCGTTTCAACTCGTCGGGAGGGCACCCGTCGTGCAGGAGCACGATTGCCCCCGGCCGGACCGAGCCCAGCACCGCGGCAACAATCGCCTCGCCGCCAGGACGAGACCAGTCTTGCGGGTCTACTGACCAGTGCAGGGCTGCCAGTTCGGCCTTCGCCGACGCGGCGAGGGCCTCCTTGGTCCAACTCCCATAAGGCGCACGCATGAGCCGCACAGAAGCTCGGGGGCAGGCCATTCCGATGACCTTGTTCGTCGTTAGGATCTCGTATTCCACCTCATCCGGCATGCATTTGGATAAATCCGGGTGCGTCATTGTGTGGTTTGCGAGTTCGTGCCCTTCTGCAATGATGCGCTGGATCAGCTCCGGCTGGCTCGCTGCATATGCACCAATCACGCAGAAAGTGGCGGGGGCCCGATGCTGCGCCAGCACATCCAGGATAGCCGGCGTGCAATGCGGGTTGGGACCATCATCAAACGTCAGATAGACACAGCGCTCTCCGCCGGAGTCGGCGTAGTCGCTCCGCGCTTCAGTCTCGTTGTCTGCAGACGTCACAGTTCTGGCCCGTTCCGTTCAATCATCTCACCGGCCGGCCATTCGCTCATTGGCCTCGCAATCGGCAGAACGAGGCCGACCACCTCCTCCACGCGCGTCGGAGGCACAGTGAGATAGATATCCGGACGAGCGGACCGGACACGGAGCCCTGGCAGAACAGTCGCCAATCCTTGTCGCCCGAGCAGCCTGGTAATATGTTTCTGCAGGGCGGATCGGACCGTGCCAAAGCCGAACGGCACCCCAAGATCTCGCAACACGGGATACATCGCGCGGATGGAGTGGCTGATGCCGAGCCCCTCGAGGTCCGGGCGCACCCCGTACAATCCGAGTTCAGCCACAAGCAGATCGACCTGACCCACTTTTATGAAGCGCCGAAGTGCGCCGATGTGAATCGCAACACCACGATCATCGTAGCCGATCGCCCGAATCTCAGGCCTTGCGCCGGCCCAGCTTCGATGACCTTCAAAGGGTTTTGCATTGAATGCCCCGGTCGGACCATAGGTCTTCCGGAAGAAGTCGGACAATTCAATATGGTCAGCAAGTTGAAGCTCATTCTCCCAGCACAGCCTCCAACGAACTGGAGGGCGCACCGAAACACCTCGTGTGGATCCGGGCGCGATCATTTCCATAGAGAGTAATTCCTGTTCATTATCTGGCTCCTGACGCAGGCCAACAGTTCGCTGCGCTCGAAAGGCTTGCTCAAGAACTGGACTCCAGCTTGCAGGGGTCGACTCATATCGTCTTCGGAGTTGTCTGTGAGCAGAACGGTGGGAATCACGCCTCCGGATCCAGCCAGATGATGGAAAAGCTCAAAGCCACTCATCGCGCTCGACTGCATGTCCGCGATCAAGCACGACGTGATCAAACGGCGGCCCGATTTCAAGAACTCGTCTGCGCTCTCGAAGGGTTCGGGTACGTAGCCCGCGGAAAACACCACATCTGTCAGAGCTTCACGCACTGACCGATGTGCATTCACAATGGATACGACGTCGAGCGTGTGCGCAACTCGCATCAGATTCGCCAAGGACGCCTTCGCTTGCATGTTCCGCACGCTTTCTCCGCAGCAAGGACGCAATCGGATGCGACCAAAACACGTTTGGTACCCGCAACCGAAGGGGTCCGACTGGAGGCAAACATACGGCGCGCTTGAGCGTTCGCTCAATTCTACGGCGGTACACGGCCGGTATAGAATGGGTTGGCGAAGCCATACGAAGGTTTTCTCGTCCTATACGCCCACGCACATTTGCGGATCCCCACCGTGCTAGCTCGCCGAGATATGACTTGCGCAACAGGCGCGAAGCTGCGACGGCACGGTCCAGATGTCTTGATCGATCCCTGGCGCTGGGTTGAGACGCGCTACGATTTGTAACCATTCTGATAGTTCTGACTTCTCGCGAAACTATCCTTTGCTATCCTCATTCGGTACAAATGGTAAAATCGATTGTATCGATCGTACACATTCATACCGTGGATCACTCAAGATCATGCGTTTCAAGGGCCTCGATCTGAATCTCCTCGTCGCGTTCGACGCCCTGGTAACGCAAGGCAATCTCACTGCGGCGGCGAGAAGCATCAACCTCAGTCAACCTGCCATGAGTGCTGCCGTCGCGCGGCTTCGCACTTACTTTCGCGATGAGCTATTCACGATGAGGGGCCGGAAGCTTGTCCCAACGCCGCGGGCTCAAGCGCTCGCACTCCCGATTCGCGAGGCTCTCGCTCACATTCAGCTCTCCATCATTTCTCCGGACGGCTTCACTCCGTCTCAATCGAATCGGCGATTCAGGATTATCCTGTCCGACTTCATGACTGTCGTGTTTCTTCGACGAATTGTGGACCGCGTCGCGCGGGAAGCTCCGACAATCAATTTCGAGTTGCTGCCGCCCGTAGACGAACCCGATGAACTTCTCCGGCGCGGTGAAGTCGATTTTCTGGTGTATCCGGAGATGTTCATGTCGAGCGCGCATCCCAAGGCGGCGCTGTTCGAGGACACTTTCGTTTGCGTGGGCTGCCCCATGAACAAGCAGCTGGCTCCGCGACTTACGTTCGAGATGTACACGTCGATCGGACACGTGGAAGCCCAGTTCGGGCGCTCCCTGAGGCCCTCCTTCCACGAATGGCTCTTGCTCGAGCATGGTTTCAAGATACGCACCGAGGTGGCTGTGCAAGGTTTTGGTATGATTCCGCCTATGTTATTGGGCACCAACCGTATCGCGAGCATGCCCTCAAGACTGGTCAGCCATTTCGCAAACACGATGCCCCTGCGGGTCATCGAACCTCCGCTGCGACTTCTCACATTCACCGAGGCCGTCCAATGGCCGGCCATTCATAATACTGATCCTGCAAGCATTTGGATGCGCGACATGTTCTTGCAACAGGCATCCATGATGATCTCTCCGTCCGAGACCAACCAATGTCACTTCTAGGATTGTTCGGCCGTTTGCGACCTACTCTTCGTTAACCAGATCTACGCCAGGCTCGAAGCTCCGGTCCTCGCTGGTGTTCGGCCTGTCGACATTGGCGCGCTTGAGCGTAGTTTGATCGCGCCGGCGGCGCTATGGATCCCGCGCTGCCGTGACCATCGCGCCAGGATCAACCTGGATCCACTCGCCATGAGCTCGCGAAATTGTTCCGCTGCGCGCGTACGTGGAGGATGAGTGTTTATGATGAAAGGACGGCAACTGTGCCAATGTACGGCGCACGGAAGCGCTCGCCGCTCCCATTCGCCAAGCCCTGCTCCACCTGCAGCTCTTGATCATTTCGGGCGACATGGTCAATCCAGCCACACCGGACCGTGGGACATCCTTTCGGATCTCGCGACAATCGTGTTATTTTCGAAAGTGTCGTGGCGGGTGGCGCGCGGGATGCCGCGCCGTTTGTCCCGAGTTACGGCCTCTTACCGGTGACCCCGAAGAGCTACTTCGGTGCGGTAACATGATTTGCCTTTCTTATCCAAAGCATCTATGTCCAGCGCTCGCACACCAAAGCGATACTGTTCGAGAATGAAACTGAGTGAGCTTCCGAACGAGCAAGCCATTACCCGCGACAGCTGCGCGGCGCTGCGCAACACTGATCCGGCTCACGTGTGATATGCGAGCTATTGCTGTAGGAGCTATGGCACCTCCTTGTTTTCCCAGGCGTGGCCGCGCGGCGCCGGGGCCCGTTGAGCCGTTTTGAGCGCCTCCACGTTCAACGGATACTGGAGCGATCCTTCGGGGCTTGGTCCTCAATCGCGAGTAGCGTTTCGCCAGCCGCGCGAGCAGGCGCCTGCGTTGAGATACATGCCGGGAATGGTTTTGCGGCGCGCCTTATCCGGCGCTTTGCGTCGCAGACTTGCGCCGTTGAAGAGCAGCCATCATCTTTGGCATTCCAAAACCGATGTTGCCACGCGCGAACAACGCCTTCGCGCCCACAAAGCTATCTCAACAGGACTAGCAGCGTGTCGAAGACGCTGTTAGGCGCCGAGCGGGGGGCCACGCCACGATGTGGTGGTAGGACTAATCTGCGATGATTGATCAATCAACGCTCGGCTCAACGATAGATCACAGCAAGGATTGCGACCAAAAGAGGCCCATCTGATCAGATCAGTACCGTGTCCGGGCCGCGATTCGCGAAGCTGTGTCGCAAGAGCAAGCGGGCTGCATGTACCTGCTTTCGCTTCGCGTGGCGATCAGATAGCAGATGGCCACTGCTGGGGCGGCGTCCAGCAGAAATTGCACAGTTTCGGTTAGAGCAGTGTTGGACAAACGGGAAGCAAAGGCCGTGTTGCACAACGGCACCACACGAACGCACCTGTCACATTCTTTCGCGCACGTCGCCGCTCCGTCTCCTTTTTGCCCCACCACAGCCAAACGGCTTCGTCACGTGCAGCGAAGGTGTGGCAATCAAAGGAGCTTACTCTTGGAGAAGCCGAGCGGAGTCTACGATCCCGAGGATCTCGCGAGCTTGGGAAACCTTTTCGATCGAGCAATCGCGTCTTTACCGACATGCATGCGAACCAGCGAGAATCGCGCGGCGATCGCCAGACTTGTGATGCAACGCGCAGCGAGGGACGAATTGGCGTCGCTGGTGAACTTGATGCTTGCACTTGTCTCGGCTGGTTGATCAACAGCATGCGCTCAGTGCTTCTGGGGTTCGCAGCAAGAGACCATCATCTAGATCATTGAAATCGCTTGATTCTCACGTGACGTCAGGTTGTAGGTTGCAAATTGAGGACCATGACAAACGCCACACCACGACGGCGCCGATGGCGCATTGGAGAACTTGCTGAGGCGACCGGCGTAACGGTACGCACTCTGCATCATTACGAACATACCGGGTTGTTGACGGTCGCGGAACGTACCGGTGGCGGTCACCGCATGTACGATCGTGAAAGCCTACAACGCGTCTCTCAGATACGGGCGCTACGTGAGCTCGGCTTCTCGCTTCCTGAGATCCGCAAAGCCATCGAGGGACGGACGTCTCTCACGGATCTATTGCGCAACCATCTGGAGCGAATTGAAGGTTACGTCGCGCGGGCGACACTATTACGGGATCGATTGCGCAATATGACGACGCAAGGTGAGACAGAAGTTAGTGTAGGCGAGTTGCCAGCCACGTTAGATGCAATGTCGCGGATTGAGGAGCGTACCCCCTCGGCCATCTGCACGTGCGCCTCTAACGCTAGCCGCGAAGATCGGTGGCGGAAGATTCGGGACGAGCTACGAAGCTGCATGGATCGGGGGGAGCCGCCATGCAGTGAGCGACCAAATGCGGTCGCGCGTCAGGCCCGTTTGCTGCTGACTGAGATCGCAGGAGTTGACTCGACCGTCTCGATGATACTGAAGGTGCTGACGCGATTGACCGAACCACACAATCTCGCCGGCTGGGATGCGAGCCTCATGCGATACCTGGATCTCGCCCTCGCCGCGCTGGAGAACCAGCTCGGAAAGAGTTGACGCACCCGGCTGCTCGGACGCGGTTGCTCGAATGTCTCTAACTCAATGAGCTGATGCTGATCCTTGTCTGACTGAGGATCGTTGGCCCGTAGCAATTCGCCTGCGAATGTGCGTTGTCGGCACTCTTGGACTTTCGCCCTGCCAACCTCGACGAGCACGCTACGAAGTACTTGATTCCTACGTAGCGTCTAATTGTACCTCTAAAAGCATCGACGCAGCGGCGGCGGCGACGGACAGAGCGCCGGCTAGGCCGATGGAGACTCCAATGATCTGCATCACTTTCGGAAGTTTCCCGGTGAGAGCGCTGGGCGAGAACAAGTCGGTGAATGATCGTCTGTGGCCATTGCCGGCGACTCCGCAAACGGCACGCTCTTTACCTTCATGCCGGACTCGACGAAGAATGCTGCAGGGGCAGCCGCTGTCGCCAAGCTCAAGGGTCCAAGCGAATCTGCCGCAGGTTGCACGCTACGCTTATGCCGCAGTTCAAGCATGGGCAGGCTCGGTCAGACGGGCGGGCACCTTCGATGCCAGGCGGGTCGCTGCGGCCGAACCTCGGGCTCAGTCGAAAGGGCCATTGCAACGGTTCGATTCGACTTCAAGGGAGACAATGCCCCTCCTGGTTTCGTCGTTAACCGCTGGCGCGACAATACCGTCGAAGGGTCGCGCAGACCTGAGCGCCCGCACCAACACCGCACGGAGCGTTGAATGATGAACCATCGTCGGCCTGGCGATTACGCGCTGGTCACGTGCGTCGCAGTCGCCGCAGTCGCGGCATTTCTCGCCCTCGCGCCAATGCTATCACGGCTGTCGTGCGCGCCCGAGCGGCCGCCCGAAGAGTACGTTCCCATTCGTCTGGTACCACTGGAGTGAGCATCACTTCCACAATCGTACGGCCGACGAACATCGGTGGCTTTTTCCACCTAGTGACACTGATGCGCACCTCGCTCTCGGGAGTGAGCTGCCAGGACCTCTTTAGAAGGAACGTAGCTTGTGGCAACATGTCAGGGGTGCGCAGTCTGTCTGCGGATTACGCGAGTTCAAGCCACGTTAGCAGCGCTGTTCGGCCGAGTGGACGTGGCGTTCCCTCCCCTCGTGAAACAGGTATTCGCTGGGATAACGCCATGCGCCCTCCTGATCCGCACTGATCGCTGCCGGACTTTGAGCCGGACTCTGATCCGGTGCGGCGCTTAGATCTGAGCCCGCCTATGGCACCCCACCCTCACTTTCATGCACGCCTCGCGCTTCCCGGCTCCGAACACAGCGCGCGCATCACGTAGGCTCGATGAAGGCCGCCAACTGCTCTCGTCGACAAAAGGGAGAACATCAAATTGGATGCAAAACTGCAAAATATGCTTTCCTCGCTCTCGCCGGTGGCTCGCGAATTGGATGCTCTGCCGTCCGGGCGGCCCACCCCCGACAATACTTGCGTGAAACTGAATACGAATGAGAACCCATTTCCTTTGCCAGCCATCGTGATGCGAAGCGCAATTGCAGCTCTTGAGGTGCAATACCGCTATCCAGAAGACGACAATATCAGCTTGAGGCAAGCGGCCGCAGCGGCCTACGGGATTGCCACTGATCGCGTGATGGCTGGCAATGGATCGTCTGAACTCCTCAGTCTCATTTACAGAGCCTTTCTTGCCCCGGGCGACGGCATCGCAATGATGTCGCCCGGCTTCTCATTCAATCGCAAGCTTGCCATGTTGCAAGGGGCCCGGTTCATTGAAATTCCCTGGTCTGAACCCGACTGCTTGCCGATGGACGAGCTGCTTTTCGGTCCGGCTAAAGATGCCAAGTTCATTTTGCTGGCCAATCCGAACAATCCGACCGGAACCTTTGTTCCGGTCGCTGAGATCGAGCGCCTCGTTATACGGTCTGACCGATTGATCGTATTGGACGAAGCTTATGTCGATTTCGCACCTGAGGACGGCCTACGCCTCATTGAGCGCCATTCGAATCTTCTGGTCCTGCGCACGCTTTCCAAGAGTCATTCCGCCGCAGGCATTCGCGTCGGCTTCGGTTTCGGCCATCCCGAGCTGATTGGGCGGCTTCGCAACATCCAGAATGTTTTCAACATGAATGTGGTCGCTCATGCCGTAGGCATGAGCGTCCTTGCGCATCGCGACGCCTACGAGGAGAACCATCGCCACGTCAGGTTTGAGCGTCAGCGCGTAGCGGCCGCCCTCTCAGAATTTGGGTTCTCCGTAACGCCTTCCCACGCGAACTTCCTCCTCGCCCGTGTGCCGGTAGGCCAGTGTGGCAGATGGTGGCAGGCGGCGTTGCAAGACCAGAGCGTCCTCGTTGCCTTCTTTCCGGATGCCGGCCTGCAAGAGTGCATTCGCGTTAGCATCGGTACAAAGCGTCAGATGGATTCGTTCCTTGCGGCTGTCGGCAGCATTCTTAAGAAAGTGGGACGCGGTGGCGAGTGACCCCCTTCCACTCAGGTCACAGATCCCCGTTCATAATCGATCCGGACCCACACATGATGCAGCTTCGGGACGCAGCCAGATTCAATTTTTGTTCGGTCGGCGCATTACGAGCTGTTGAGAACGGCTTCGCAGCATATGCACCGCAGTGCCAGCGAGCGCCTCTTGCACCCCAAAGCCGGGCGGACTCCGGTCCTCTGTATAGGAGATAACTGAGTGAGAAACGTTCTTCCCTCAAACCTGACCTGCGGCATCTTTGATCATCTTGACGAGGACGGCCCCGATATCGCCCGGCAATACGGGGACCGCCTCGCGCTGGCGGAGGCCTACGACCGGCTCGGTTTCTATGCCTATCATTTGGCGGAGCATCATTGCACCCCGCATGGACGCGGTCCATCGCCGAACTTGTTTCTGTCAAGCGTCATACAACGCACACGGCGACTTCGCGTTGGTCCATTGGTCATGCTCCTCAACCTCTACCACCCGTTGCGGGCATTCGAGGAGATCTGCATGTTGGATCACCTGAGCAGCGGTAGGGTCGAGGTCGGTCTTGGTCGCGGCTCCCTACCGATCGAACTGAGTTATTTTGGGGTTGGAGCCGATGTTGCCTCAAGCCGTTACGAGGAAGCTTCCCAAATCTTCGCTAACGCGATGAATGGCGGCCCACTCTCATACCAGGGGCAACATTTTGTGCTGAGCGACGTTCCTTTGACGCTTTCGCCTCATCAGAGTCCTTGTCCCCCGACATGGATTGCTACAAATCGGCCAGAGTCCGCGCATTGGGCGGCGGCGAATGGCGCTAATCTGGCGTGCATGGGGCCCTCTTCTGCCGTTCGCAAGGTAACAGATCAATATCGCGCTCATCGAAACGCCAAGCATGACGCCAACGGTTCAGCACCATTTCTCGCATTGCTGCGCATGGTCGTAATTGCCAGCTCTGAAGCAGCCGCCCGGTCCCTCGCCGCGCCAGCCTACGAAACCTGGCTCAAGAGCTTTAAGTTCCTGTACGACCTCAATGACATCCCGCCTCCATCCAACCTGCCCCTAACCTTGGATGCCGCAATTGAGAGTGAACTGTGCGTTGTCGGAACGCGCGCTTCGGTGCGCCAAACTCTTCTCGATCACGTGGAAGAGGCAGGCGCCAACTATCTCCTTTGTCAGCTCGCCTTTGGATCTCTGTCACTGGATGCCTGCCTCAACACAGCAACTGCGATTCACTCCGAACTCATAGCGGCAGAGCACTGACGGTGAGCCTGCGACCCAATAAATTCCCCTTTGACCAGGCAATAAATGGCAACACCGAGGCCCATGAGCACCCGCAGCCGGATGCATTTGTCAGGCCGCTCTTGTGGCTCAAGTGGCTCTTACGCGCATGAGACCCTTTCGACTACATCACCAAACCGTAGTCTCAACGGCAATAAATGCCCTGTCTCCCATTTTGCGTGCGTTGACATTGGCCGCGCAGTGGTTCGCTTGGCCAGGTGAGTTGGCTCACGCTCATCCCGCTTTGGCGCGCCACTTCGTCGATCGCACTCCACACGAATCGAAGATGTGGCTTATCGCACGGGCGCGCCTGTCGTGACGCGGTCCCGGCAGCGCTCCGACCAGATAGAGGAGATCGCGCGTAAGCTCGAGATCGTGCTGGCGGAGCTGGCTTCGCTGCGCATTCTGCTGGCTGCGCACGGAATTAGCACCCCTCCACCTCTGCATGAGGACTACCTCACTGTTCAGCGATTCGCAGCGATGAACCACATAAGCCCCGAAGGCGTGCTCTCTCGGATCCGCCGCGGCAAGCTGCGCGCGGAGAAGCGCGGTGGCCGCTGGTGGGTGAAATGCACGGTTTGCACAGCATAGCCGTGCAGTGGCGAGGACAGTTATGATAGCCGAAATGAACCAATCCGAGATACGGAATCCAGCACATGGAAATGATCTGCGCGTTTCAGATGCTGCTCTTTCTGAGCTCGACCGGACGACCAATGGAGAATCAAGAGATGATCCAGGTCAACGTGGCGCACGACCAACACACCATCGCCGGATTGGGAGGCTCGATGTCGATGCACCCAGGCAATCACAAAATGCGTGGGCGCCCCGAGCACCTGGATATCGGATGACCCACCTTCGTAACCGGGATCACTCAGTCGATTCGGCCTCGTCAACAGAGCGAACCGGGTGAGAAAGCGAAAAAGAACGGACGCGTGGCAGACGTCCAACTCCGATGCCGCTGCATGTATTGTGGCAAAGGGAAAGCGGCGCACACCCTCCATGTCAGTTTTGCACGTGAGCCACCGCACGCGACCGGGTTACGGCTTGGAGCACAGAAAAATAAATGCCGTGCTCGCAAATCGCACACTTGCGAGTTCCGCTGAGCACATCTTGAACGTCCGTCTCACGCCCGCTAGGGCGTAGCAACGGACATGCATCCCAGTCATTCGGCTGTTCAGGGTCGCCTCGCGCGCCGGTGCCAAACGCGGACAGGTCTAATTTCGCTGGGATAGTCCCAGATTTTGGCCGGAGAAGGAGATAGCCAATGATGTCACCAAGACTGATGTCAGTCCTCGGGTCGACGGTAGCAGTCGAGCGTATGTTTTGGAAATTTCGAGAATTGATCGATGGCGATAGCGCGATCGCACCTGAAATTCGAGAGACGCTTCATGTAATGTTAGATGCAAAGCTTCTTTCCGCAAAAGATAAGATTATGAGCGACGCGCGCGCTGCGATCGACGCAACTCCTGATTTGCCGCAGGCGGGCCGCGATCGAGCATACAGGTCGCTCGACTTTGCAATGAAAATGTTCATGACCAGCGAACCGCGGCGCCCTCAGGATCCTTTTAACGAGGTCGGCATCTGCAGCGCTCATCCCAAGATGCCTTGATGCATGACCCGCTCCAGCGATCGGCGCCTCACTGCCGCCGTACGACCCGGCCGACAACGGTGCTTTGCCCTGCGTGGATGTCATCGTGCCCTGCTTCAACGAGGGACCCGCGCGCGCTGGCGGCGTGCCTGAGGTCTCTCGCAAGCCAAGGCTTCCGGCAGTTCTGCTCCGCCGCCGCTCCGAGTTCCCGCACACCGTGGTTCCTAATGCGGCATTCGGCCTTGCTCAAGCAAGGCAATTGCCGATCTGCCACAAGAGGGCGAAGGCCGAGCGCCGTCAGTTCGTCGAGCACAGAATCGGGAGGCGGCGTGTAGGGCACACGCGTGCTCGCGTGCAGCCAGTCCCAACAGCGCGGTGCAACGTGTGACTGCTGGCCGATTTGACCCTAGACACAGACGGTGAAGACTGCGAGCCGGCCGTTCACGGATGATCGGATCGGCCATGTATTCGCAACCGGCCCTGGACTTTCAACGTATCTTTGTGTGATCTTAGCATGCGCGGAAGCCATTGCCGGACCGAAATCTAATCAGCGCTGGTGCACACTGCGGAGAAGATATGTCTGGCACGCGAGCCAGCGCTTGAACTGAATGCGACGGCGAGCACGATTGCGACAGCATCGACAAGAGCACCTTTCACTCTCCTGCGGCATCTACGCCGCTTCAATGCCCGTGGCGATCTGCACTGGGCCAGAAGGGTGATCCAGAGCCACCGCACCACTTCGAATTTCATCTCGCGCAGGATCAGCGCCGCATTGACGGTGACAAATGTTTCCTGGCCAAATTCAGATCCCTGAACTCGCCTACCTAAACTGAGAGGTTTCGAAGGTTATGCTCCCCTCCTAGAACTCGATCGCCGATAGTCAGTACCGCGGATGCATCATGAAACCTGACGAGCGCCTCGCCAAGGTCCTTGAGAATAGCGCGTGTTTTGATGATGAGGCGTGGGAGGTGTGGGCGCAGTGCCTCTCACCCACTGAGCGGCTGGCGTACATTCGGAAGCGTCGCTCTCACTTCGGGTTCGCAGATTACGATGAAGTGATAGCTGTTGTACGGGGTCGGCGCTTCACCGGTTGCTCATCGCAGCTCCTTCGATGGCGTCACAGGATAAGAGCAAGGACGTTGCAAAGCGCTTTGCTCTTTTCGGTTGCGGTGTGGCTGAACGTCATTTGGGTTGCGGTGCGCTTCATCCGGTGAGATCAGCAGCACGCTTTTCGCCGTCGCCTCCGCAATCTAATTCGCACGCGAAAGAGCATTGCTAGGCGTGATCCGCAACGCCGCAACCTGACGCAGGGTTCGGTTCAAGCATTCCTTTCGGCCCAAATGTTGCCGTGCAGCTACAGCTATTCGTGCGAATGTTGTTAAGACGCGCGAGGCTCGGGGCACTCAAGACGTGAGAGCAGAAATGAAGAACTTGTTGCTTGCGACTGCAAGCATTGTGGCACTCGGCGCGGTGGCGCCCGCATTCGGCGCGGATCTGGCTGCGCAGCCCTTCCAGCCTCTCTATGCCAGAGCTCCGCAGCCTGTTGCGGCTACGATCTACGACTGGAGCGGCTACTACGTCGGCTTGAACGGCGGCTTGGGCTCAAGCGCGAATTGCTGGGACTTCAATGGCGGCACGCCTGAGGGCTGCCATGATGCGACCGGCGGTACCGTGGGTGGCCAGATCGGCTATCGAGGGCAGATCGGCCAGATCGTGCTTGGTGTTGAAGGCCAGGGGAACTGGGCTGATTTGATTGGGTCGAATGACAACGTCGCGTTTGCGGATAACAACCAGAGCAAGATTGATGCGTTCGGCCTGGTAACGGGGCAGATAGGTTATGCCTTCGACAACGTACTGCTTTACGCCAAAGGCGGTGCCGCAGTGACGAGCAACACGTATCAGATTAGCTCGACCCTCACCGGCGCGCAGCTTGGGAGCAGGCAGCACGTTCTTCGGGGGGGCGCTTTGGGAGCCGGCATCGAATACGGCTTCGCACCGAGCTGGTCGGTCAGCCTCGAGTACGACCACCTATTCATGCAGCCCGCAACGGTGCACTTCCCCGCGCCCGCAGGCGGAATCGATCGCATCCGCCAGGATTTCGATCTTGTGACTGCACGGATCAACTATAAGTTCGGCGGCCCCTTTCTTCTGAAATATTGATCAGCAGTACGAACGGCGGATCGAAAGCCCCGGCCCTGGCCGGGGCTTGTTTTTTGCAAGGGCGGGTTGGTGCCGTGCGGCAGGTCGTCACGTGACTTCAGCGGCGGGTTGATGCCGTTGGCCTTGGACCATTCACGCAGGAGGAGCTCGTCTTGCTGCATCAAGCAATACCGTTAACCCAGGCGACTAGGCTGTCGCAATCCAAGCCCAAAAACCGCTTCCATATTGGTCGAGTGGCGGCATCCACAACCAAGCACGCTTGCGAAGATCAGCGTCATCCCACGCGGGTCATCCATGCGCCGAATGGCCTGCCGTCATGGCCAGTCCACGTCACTGGTACTCGCATGGGTGTCGTTCTTGCGCTTCTAGCGGTGGAAGTTGGCGCCATCATCATCGTCGCCGCTGCCGTCCTTGGGACGAAAACTCTTCTGCGAAGCCCAGGCTTCGATCAGCGTTCCGTCCACCGAACAATGCTCGTCCGACAATAGTGGTTTGACCTGCGAATGGTTCAGAAGCCTGGTCATGAACTTCGTGAACACATCGCCGTTCTGCAGCCGCTCCCGGTTCTTGGTGAAGGTGGTCGGGTCCCACACCGGATCGTCCGGCGACAGTCCCACGAACCAGCGGTACAAGAGATTGTAGTCCAGTTGCTCCATCAACTGGCGTTCCGACCGAATGCTGTAGAATACCTGCAGCAGCAAGGCGCTCAGCAATTGCTCCGGCGGGATCGAAGGACGCCCCTCGCTGGCGTAGAGCCTTCCAAGGCTGCAGTTCAAATCACTCAAAACATCCCAGACAAGTTCCCGGACCTTCCGCAGCGGATGGTTCGCTGGCACACGCTTATCCGGTGCGATGTACGAAAACAGGCCGCCCTGATCCGTAAACCTGCCGCGCCCGGCGATTCGAGATGATAAAGTGAATCATCAAGCCGCCTCCGTGGCGAGGGGGTTCTTCAGCAGACTGCTAGAGACGTCAAAACATGATCCAGTCCCCTTGCCGACCTCGCTCGCGTCTGCGCCATGTGCCTGAAACTACGTTCAGTGAAGTTTAGCCCGATCGCGCGAGCTTCGTTCACAAACGCCCTCATTTATGTGACGCTTCAATAGCCTTCAGTTTGCGCATCGATGCCGTCACGGAGCGTCTACTCCTTCAAGCCGCAACAACGGCGGACAGCGCTGTTCGCTCCGTGACATCAAGGAGATCGGAGCGCGCACGAATTCAGTCAGCAAACAGGGCCCGATGGTCCTCGGTGGGGCGTCCAGTTCACTGAACGTCTTCGTTCTCCAGCGTTACGGTTGGGACTGGCCGCTTGAGGATTGGACAAAGACCTTCCCGTCGCGGCAACAGTCGCGTAACGCTCTTTGCTGCGGCTGCTAGGCAAGCACCGCGGGATAGCGCCCATCAGGCACCGTGCCCAGCAAAGCTGAGTTTTGGCGGCCGCACTCTCGGAAGTCGGGCAGCCGGATCAGGGCGGCTGTTTTGAATCACACACTTCGATTGCCAATCTCGGCGAAGCCTCCTGCCCGCGAAAGAGGACTTGGTACGAGCCTTGCTTGCTGAGGCGCAAAACCATGTGCTTCGCGCGAGCCGACGGATTACCTCCGCTCGGTGTCGGTTCCAGACATTGGATGTCTGCAACCGGACAGGGTGGAAAACAACAACAGGCAACGGGCGACATCCATAATCGTCGGCCAAGGAGAGATAGCATGTCCGGTGTTGCAGGCGCATTTCTGTTGCCTTCAAGCCGCTCACTAAGGACGGTTTACGATGAGCTCAAGCACATGCTGCCGAAGCTTGAAAACCGTGGACAGGAGGGGTTCGGCGTTGCCGCGTTTATGCATGAAGAACGGTTTCAACATACAAAGTCATGCCAGCCAGCAGGCACACTAGCAGGTGTTGATTTTGCTGAGCAGGACGCGGATTTCAGACCGCATGTAGCTATAGCACACGTTCGCACTCCCTCTCACAGAGAGAGGAGTGACGCCGACTTCCAGCCCTTTGACAATCATAAAACCTCCTGCCGTCGTTTGACGGCTTGTTTGAACGGGGCTCTGGTCAACGCTGATGAACTTAGGAAAGAACTGCACGCTGAAGGTCATTCCATCAGCGGAAAAACCGATGCGGAGCTCTTGCTCAAGCTTATCGAGAGCATTTGTCAAAGAGATTATTGGCAGCACGGTCTGCCGGTTAACTACGAAAAGGTCTTCCAAGACATTGACAAGGGTGTTGACGGAGCCGTCAGTGCACTCTTGTTGGATGGCCTAGGAAATCTGACCGCCTTCCGCAATCGCGGGGGTTTGCGGCCTTTGGAATTCATGCAAACCGAAGATGGTTTTCTACTTTTTGCCTCACAAAACAGTGCTTTCTCTGGGCTACAAGGCCGAGTCGGCAAAATTCGGCCAAGTCACATCAAGCATGTGAACGGCAGAACGGGAGACTGCCTTGAGCACTTTGTGGGCCAGGCTCGACACAGTCCCAAGCTTTGTGCCTACGAGACGCTTTATCTGGGAAATGCTAGGTCGTTGGTGCAATCGCAATCTCATCTATCAACTGGTCATGATATAGGCATGACCTCGGGCCGAATTGTCTGGCCGCGATTAGCGGTCGAAACAAGCTCCGGTACCATAATCGTTTCTTCCATTCCGCGCACCGGGACACCGTATGCCGACGGTCTATTTGCAACGCTGGCCAAGCAGCAACGTGCGCTCGTCCAACGGCACCAGGTGATCGCAGTAAACCGTTCTCGGCGCACACTTATCGGGTCTCTTGGCGAGCGCAAATCGCTCATCTGGCAAAAGCACCGCGTCGCAACGAACGACGTCACGGATAGAATCATCGTCGTAGGCGACGAAGCTCTTATTCATGGCGATACAAGCCGCGCAGTGACGGAGATGCTTCTTGCCGCTCGGGCAAAGGCTGTGCATTGGGCAATCGGTTCGCCGCCTATCGTTGCACCAAATTACTACGGCAGGGGTATCGAGACGATAGATGAGCTAGCGTTCTGGAAAATATGGAAACGCCTGGCACCCGAAACGCGGCAACATAGCCTGCGCTTTCATAGGATCGCGCCGCAAACGATCCGGGTGATCGAACGCAAAATTGCTCTATCGATCAACGCTGCTACCGGCGCGTATGTGCCCTTTGAAGATCTGCCTTCCATGCTGCCGCGGCGACATGAGGGAATCGATCTTTCTGCGCTTACGTTCGAGATGCCGACCCCTGGCGGGGCAAAACCGCGCAGACGAGACTTCGAACAGATTGATAGCCGATCTCACCTCAACGAAAACGTCTGCAGCATGAGGCCATGATGAAACCTGCTCTTGTATTCGATTGGAACGGCACTCTCCTCGACGACGCCGACGCCCTGCTACAAACGACGAACACCATTTTGGGCCGCTTCGGCCGGGTTGCCATCGACATGCAAACTTTTCGGGATCATTTCGATGTTCCACTTACGGTTTTTTTCCGCAATCTAGGAATGTCTGAGAGTGAAATCGAAACGGTCGATAGCCATGACAGCGCTATTTTTCACGACACTTACGAACCGCTGGCGAGCAAAGCCGATCTGCGCGAAGGCGCGCGTTGCATTTTGGAAACGGCACGTCAACAAGAGGTTTCCAGCATTATTGTCAGTAACCATATAGTCGATCCCCTTATTACCCAATTACGAAGACATGGAATCGAAGATTGTGTCTCGGAGGTTCTGGCTTTTGAAAGCCGCGCTACTCAATATAAAGGCATAAGCAAAGGAGAGCGGCTTCGTCTGTATATGCGAGCATACAATCTGAACCCCAGCTCAACGTTCATCGTCGGGGACATGCCTGTCGAAACGGATATTGCACGCGAACTTGGCTTGATCAGCATAGCCATTACGGGCGGATTTGTTTCCGAGACGCGTCTGCGAGCGGCGCAGCCGGATTATCTTATCGAGGACCATCATAAGCTGCTGCCCATTCTGCAGGAGCGTGGCCTTTTTCAAAACTCATAACGACGCAGAGCATGACTGAAACTCCGTCAACTGCAACGGCTGGGAAAGTCAGACAACGAATCGGCCTAATCGGCGCAAGGCGCATGAACAGGCATTGGAATCAGTCCTTTTGCGTCATGGCACTGAATTGCATGTCAAAGTCAACAGAACCCATGTTGGCGCGGAACGCTTGACTGGCTTGGGTGCTCATGAGCACACCGCAGTTTCTGAATTGGCCCGGCATGTAAGTGCCGTCGTTTTATCACTGCCAGCAAGTTGCGAGGTCGAGGAAGTCTGCCTTGGGCAAGATGGGCTATTTGCAAATTTGCCCCGACAGAGTTTGATACACCACGTCCTATCCTGCTTCCACCCTCACTTTAGCCGAACAGGCCAAAAAGCATGCATTGCACTTCATAGATGCCCCGTAACACGCCCCCCTGAACAAGCAGAGCAGGGCGCCTCAACGCCATCGTTGGATCGGATCAGAACACGTTTCCTATCGCGGCTCGCGTTCTTACCGCATTTGCGAGAACATCGTCCATGTGGGTGATATTGGGCAGGGCCATAAGCTCACACTTGTCAATAATAGCATGACGATGGGCATGGCGGCGCTGGTAGCCGAGAAGCTTGCTAGCTTGCCGATGCCATTGACGTCGACGTTGCAACCTTACGCTCCTTGGTCAGTCGCGGCGCGACCAATAGCGGGATATTCCAAAACTTTGCAGCCTTTTTGCTGGACGAAAAGCCGGATGTTTTGGCAATATCGATCAGAAACGCCAAAATGGATGTTCACTGCGGCGTGCGATTAGCATACGAAACAGCGTTGAAGGTGCCAGTTCTGCCTGCCGCCGCGCAAAAGTTCCGAACCTGTCCAACCGAAGCCAAAGGTGAATTCACCTTGCCTCATCTCGCGCTTTCCTCAAGGGATGACGAATCATGGCAGAATTGGTGGCGGATGCACCCAAAACACACCTCTATGGTCCATGTCTTCCTGGTCTCCAACGGCGCCTTCACACTGATGGCCAAAGCATCGGCTAGATGCATTTGTGCTCAGCGGACTTGGAAGCGATGCTCGAGCCGGGCTGCTGTTTTGAGCACGCAGGCTCGGCTGTCGTTCCCGCTTTTCAAGCTCTTTGAAGACGTCACCGGCCACAAAGCGGTTGCATACCTTCTGACGACGCATCTGCGGAATGGCGCCGCGAACGTGTCCTGGCCTATGAGGTTGAGGCGGGCATTGCGAACATATTTAGCCGGATGCTCAAGGAGCTGAGCATCAGACCCTCCTCAACATACCGCAAACCTTTTAGGAGCGAGGTGGCTATGGTAGGTGTGAAGCCCATTCGGCGATGTTCTTCATTCAGAACTAGCTCTTGAGGATGGGGCCTAAACGAGGGTGCGCGCCTAATTTTCCTAGTACTGGCCGATACGGGACTTCGCCGTCTGAGTTCCTCAATCTGCAACCTCACGCAGTGCGACTCAACACCCATTTCCTACGTCGAGATCCTTCCAGACGGGCCGCGGTCTTGAAGACGTAAAACCCGCGCCGCGAAATTCCTCGTAAGCGCTTAGCCGCAACCCTATTGAGGCTGGCTTGACGTTTTGCGGAATCGCCACGGCATGAGGTCTTCGATGCGGCTATGGGGATGGCCGTCGATGATCGACTCGAGTGTTTCGGCGATGTAGGCGGCCGGGTTGACGTCGTTGAGCTTGCAGGTGGCGACGATCGAGGCGAGCAAGGCCCAGTTTTCGGCTCCGACCTCATGACCGGCGAAGAGCGCATTTTTTCTGGTCAGGCAGACTGGCCGGATGGCGTTCTCGACCGGGTTCGTGTCGAGCTCGAGGCGCCCGTCTTCGAGGAAGCGGGTCAGATCTTGCCAGTGATTGAGCGCGTAGCGGATGTCCTCGGCGAGCGTCGAACCGCTGGAGATCATCGACAGCTGCTTCTCGAACCACATTTTCAAAGCGGCGACGAGAGCCAACGAATGCTCCTTTCGTGCGGCGAGCCGGATGTCCGGCGATGCACCGCGGACCATGGCTTCGATGGCGTAAAGCTGTGCGATGTGCCGAATGGCGGCCTCGGCGATCGGCGATTTGCTATTGCGGGCCAATTTGACGAAGCGTCGGCGCAAGTGGCTCCAGCAATGCACGAGCGTCCAAGGCCCTTGCAGTCGAGCGACTTCGGTCAGTCGATCATAACCGTCATAGGCATCGCATTGCAGGAAGCGTCCGCCAAAGCCATCCAGGAACTGCTCAGCGAAGGCACCGCTGCGACTGGGGGCATATCGGAACAGCACGATCGGCGGACTTGGGCCGCTGTGGCCGCGGTCGTCTGAGGCAATCGCCCAGAAGTAGCCTTTCTTCGTTTGGCCGCGCCCCGGATCGAGTACCGGCGCCTTGGTCTCGTCCATGAACAGCCGATCCGCCATGGCCAGGTGGTGGCGCATGTGTTCCGCGATGGGCTGAAGATGGAAGCAGGCGCGGCCGGACCAGTTGCCCAGTGTCGCCCGATCAAGCCGGATGCCCTGGCGCGCATAGATCTCGGCCTGACGGTAAAATGGCGTATGGTCGCCAAATTTGGAGACGATCACATGCGCGATGGCCGCTTCGGTCGGCAGCCCGCCGGGCACGACGTGCTCCGGTGCGTGCGCCTGCACGACGGGGCCGGAGCAGCGGCGACAGATGTATTTTGGGGCCGCAACCGCACGGGCAAAGCGTACTCGCAGGCTCGATGATCCGTTCCACCCGCGGCAAATGGGCAGGCAGGCAGCCGCGATTGCGATGAGAACCTTGATCCGGCGCGCTCCGCGATCGGCCCTTGATCACAGCCTCGGCTCTCTCCTGCGCCGCGTCCAGGATGCCTTGCGCGATCTCCACGTCTTCCAGCGGCAAGTGATACTGATCTGGCCGCAGCTTCTCGGACGTCGCGCCGAACTTCTCGCGTCGCAATTCGCCGAGAATGACCTCCAACCGACGCCGCGCCTCTTCCGACGTCGCCAGCGCCGCCTGATGTTCGCTCAAGGCCGCCTGCGTTTGCGCCAAAAGCGCTTTCAGTTGTTCATTTTCGTCGCGCAGCGCCGCGATGCTCATGCGCTACTTCGAGCACATCGCCGCCGCGCGTGCCACATTCAAAATAGCTTCCGAGTCATTCTGCCGCAGTTATCCAGCCGCCTGGGGACGCCGCGCTTCTTCCGGGCGGACCAACCTCCAATCCAGCC
>NZ_JBEPQT010000035.1:0-53402 GCF_040547985.1 Bradyrhizobium sp. LB14.3 | reverse complement strand
CGGACCTCGTCCGCGCCATAAGGCTGGGCAGATGGATCGTAACTCTTCCACCCTGCCTTCTGCCAAGCTGCGCTCCGGTCGCGCAGATTAACGGCCGACTGGTTCAGGATCGCGTCGTAGCGCGCGCGCTCCGCATCCGGCACACGAGCCGAAACCAGCGTGCCGCCGCGCCTCACACCTTCAGCGTAGAGTGGTGCTTCCTCATCGGATACGCCGGCCTGCGTCAACGCCCCGACGACTCCGCCCGTCGCGCCGCCGGCAACGGCACCGAGCGCGGTTGATGCGAGCCATCCGGCCGCCACGACCGGACCTAGGCCGGGGATAGCCAACAAACCAAGGCCAGCGAGCAAGCCGGCCGCGCCACCGAGACCCGCGCCGAGGCCCGCTCCCGTACCGGCACCTTCCGCCCGATCGTCAACGCGATCGCGATCGCGATCGACCTTCTTGTCGGTGCTGTACCAGTTATCGGAATTGTTCGCGACGATGCTCAGATCCGAATGCGGCACGCCCGCGGCCTCCAGGCTCGTTACCGCGCGCTGCGCATCGGAGTAGTTATCGTAGAGTCGTGAAATCGTAACGGTCATAGTGAATTCCTCTCAATTTCGCTGCCGCGCGCCAGGCTATTTGGCCGCGTTCACGTTGCCCTGGAAATCCAGACTGACATTGGTCGAGGCGCCGCTTTTGCTGGCCTTTCCGCGCCAAACGCCGTTGTCGTCCTTCTTCAGGGATGTGACGTTGGTGTAGCCCGCCTCCTCGATCTTCGATTTGGCCTGGCCTTCGGTGAAGCTGTTGGCGCCTTCAACCGGCTTGCTGGAATTATTCTGGCCGGAACTGTTGACAGCATTATTGTTCGGCCGATCGGTCGCCGTCGGATTTTGCCCAAACGACGGACCCGCCAGAAGCGAGGCAGCCATCAGCAGCAGAAAAGATTTCTTGTTCATTTCGTCCTCCAGTAGTGGCACGGCACAACATACGCCGGGCTGAGAAGTTCCAGGTTTTCCCGGTCGCGGGGGCGATGCAGGATCTGCAAGAAGACGGCAGCGGCCGTCGGCTGTGCACTTCCAGTAATCGGTGTCCTGATCGCCGTGAGGCAGCAGGGTGCTGCCTCACGGCACACTCGGTTTTGGTCTAGCTTCCTGACCGCCGCGCTTGTTTCCAGGCAGGCCCTTGACGTTGGACGGGTCCTGTCTTCGAGTATTCGGGATGGCCGATCACTCGAAGTCAGCGCACTAAGCCAGCGGGTTGTCCGGCGAGTAGATCGAGCAACAGCACCGCGAGGCCGACCGCCTGAACAACCGTTTCGGCAAGGATTTCCGGATCCTGAAGGGGATCGAATCCATATCCTCGCCGACGGCTCGCTGGACTATCCCGACGAGGTCTTGGAGCGTTTCGACTTAGTCGTCGCGAGCATTCACGGTGGCTTCAAGTTGGAAAGGAAGGCGCCGACGCAGCGCCTCGTCCGAGCAATCTCAATCCACACACCACAATCATTGGCCACATGACCGGGGCGTCAGCTGCTGCGGCGATCGGGTTACGACATCGACGTCGAGAAGGTGCTCCGCGCCTGCGCCAAGTATGGCGTTGTCCTCGAGGTCAACGCACACCCCCTGGCGGCTCGATCTCGACTGGCGCTGGCACCAGAATGCGCTTGAATATGGCTGTATCTTCATCATCAATCCCGACGCTCATTCTATTCGCGAGCTCGATCACGCGCACTGGGGTGTCGAAATGGCCCGCAAGGGCGGCGTGCCGGCAGATCGCGTCCTGAACGCCATGCCCCTTTCAAAAATGCTTGCGTATCTTGCGAAACGCAAACGCGCGGCTGCAAAAGGCTCTCGTCGCCGTGCCCCCTCACGGGAATCTTCCGTGCGATAGATGAGCACCCCGCGCGCCGTATCATTGCCAAAAACAAGCGCGGGCATTCTCCTGTTCCGGCGCAAAAGCGGAAGTATGGAAGTTCTCCTCGGGCATTCAGGCGGACCATTCTGGAAGAAAAGGATCACGGTGCCTGGAGCATTCCGAAGGGGCTGATTTCATTCGGCGAGGCGCCGCTCGACACAGCTAAACGGGAATTCGAGGAAGAGACAGGCCACAGACCCCGCGGAGAGTTCACATCGCTTGGCGAGGCAAACCACCCGCGCGGCAAAACCGCACATGTCTGGGCTGTCGAGGATGGCTGGAATCCGGATGAGCTCAAAAGCAACATGTTTCAAATGGAATAGCCGCCGCATTCAGGCAGGGTTCAGAGCTTTCCTGAGCTGGATCGCGCCGGGTGGTTCAACATCGCAGAAGCGCGCGAGCGCATCCTGAAGGGCCAGGCTGTATTTCTGGACCGTCTTCTGGCAAGTGCAGTGCAGTAGCTTTCGTCAGGGCGGGAACGAGAGCTCCGCGCAGATGTTGTTACTCCAAGCTATGACAACATCACTCAGGAGGCCTCGATGGGTTTCGGCAAAGGTGCACTTCTCTGGCTGATCGGCATTCCCCTTCCCATCATTCTTCTTCTCGCTCTTTTTATGCATCACTGAGGCACCCCGATGACGAGCCTGACGCACAAGCTTCCGCCGGATCGCAGCAAGATAAACCTGCAGGACAGGACCGAGCTGCACTACTGGCTCACCCGCCACAAATCCTAGCGGCTTGCCTCCGGCCGCTACCGGAGGAATCCTCCGGGATGGGCACTAAGTCGAGAGAGGTCATCTGGGGCGGTCGGATCATGGGCGCGAAGATCCGGGCCCAGGGCGCCCGACAACGGGCTCAGGAGGCTGCGCGGGAAGCGGACCGGGCCGAGGCTGAAGCTTGGTCCGTCCGGATGGAAGGTTACGGCGGCCCAGCCCAACCCTCCCCCACAATCGGTCAATGCCTCAACGGCGGGCTTGCATGGCTGGAGCTCGAGTGCGCCCGCTGTAAGACGCGCGCCAGTCTGCCACTTGACGCCATCCGCCGACCCCGAGATACGCCGGTTTGGAAACTCGAAGCTTCGCTGAAGTGCCGCTCCTGCCGCACCACCCGCTACGCGCCCCCTGCCCGCATGATCAAACTAACCGAGACAAGGCAGATCACGCCCTATAAATGGGTTCACCCAAGCGAAGAGCGGTAGAGCGTTGCATGGCGAAATTTGCGACCGAACGTCCTTATGCGGAGCCCGAAGCCGCGGCTCGCCAGTTGATCCAGCTCGCCGCGACTATCGAGCCGGTTCAGGACGGGCGCATCCACATCGAGAAGGTCAACGCGCCATTTATGTCTACGCTCGGCGGCAACGGCAGCGAGTTCGGCGCCGGCATCAAGTATGCTGTCCAGCAAGGCTGGCTTGAGCTGCACGAAAGCGGGACCTATGTGCGTCTGCTGACGCCGAGCAAAAATCTCCTGAACTAGGAACTTCGCCTTCTTCAGGGGAATTGATTCTAGGCCGGCTCCCCCGGGCCGGCGGAGCGGCCTCGGCCCTACCCCAAAAGCCCCCCTGAAGCCGGGGCCGTGTCTCCGCCGTCGGTAGTTTCGGAGTATGCGTACCTCGCCCTCGATCGTGCCGGCCGATCGCTTGGACCGCGACATTTGCCTCGTGCTCGAGGACTTCGGAGCCGGCGCCGCATGCGCCTGGCGCGAGACGGATGAAGCCGACACCGACATGGCGACCGTCCTGCAGCATCTTCTGTCCGGCCAATATACCTATCCGGTTAGGATCGTTTGCTTCAATCCGAGCCAAGGCTGGACGCGGGACGCAACCTCTGAGTTTGCTGACGCTGTAGCCCAGCTGGCGGCAGATACCGACGCCGAGGTCTCGCCTGCTCTGCAGGCCTTTATTGCCACCAACGCCAGCCGGCACTTCGACCCAGCTCGCCCTCCCCTTGCGCGGCGCCATGATAATTGAGGAGCCGCCAACTGAGGCGGCCTTGTCCATTTACGGGCGGCTTACTCCGGGGGTTGCAGACCAGGCGAGTTCAGCCAATCGCTCAGATGCGCGCCCGTCTCAGCTAAGCGCGCCTTCCTGAGAAGCCGCTCGCGCTCAGCACCAGGGGGGAGCTGGGCAGCTTGTTCTTTGAGCTGAGTGGCGTGCTCGCCCAATCGTTCTTCAAGCGACCGGTTGTGCTTCACTCTGCGGCGTCGCTGAGACATGGAGCCATTCCTTGTGCCATTAACGACGACTCCAAAAACCGAAAAAGGTAAGTTCAGTTCCGGCTCGGAACGAAAATTGCCGTCCAACGTCGAGGGGCGCTTCGTCTGCTCCACCTGCGGAAGTATCGCTAGCGGGGCAGAGACGCCCCGGCCAGGGGGGCTTTTGAGGTGTGGAGCCGGGGCCGCTGGAGGTGCTTAGACCTTGGGAGATCCAAGCATCCTGAGCCTAGGAAAAATCGGCAATCTGTTCTGTTCGCTTTCGGACGGTGGCTATATTGTTCCCTCCGGGAACGGAGTGGCTGCAATGAAAGACATGCAGGCTCAGTTGGAAAAGCTCCGCACGGATGCGGCCGACTGCGCGCTGATCCGGGATCTGGCGACCGATCCAAAGAAGCGCGAACTATTCGCCCGGCTGGCGGAGCACCTGAGCGTGCTCGCCGCCGAGGTCGAGCGTGCGGTTGCGGAGGGTTTGAGCAAGGGATGACCAGGGGCTGGGGGCGGCCTTTCGAGGATCCGATCGAGGTCAACGGCCGCAAGCTGGCGACACTGTTGGACGCCGGCGAGTACATCGCCTCGCTCCCAAAAAAAGAGCACGCCGCGCCGGAGTGGCAAGCAGCGATGGAAGCGCTGATCCTGGTGGCAGAAGGCGGCGGCCCGACGATGTTTGCCCGGATCGGCATCATGCGGGCTCTGAACCGACACTACGTCCCGGAATCAAACCCGAAGGGCAAAGAGCCGCATTGGGGCCGGCGCAAGCTGAAGAGGGATCAATGACAGAGGCCGCCAACTGAGGCGGCCTTACATGCTTGGGGCCAGGTAGTCGAGAAACCGGAAAAACCCGTAGAGGGTGAGAGCAGTTACAGCCGCGAAGGCGACAATCATCCCCACCCATTCGCGTTTGGAAAATAGATCGAAGTCGAACATGCGAGCCCCTTGCCGCCGACGCCAACTGAGGCGGCCTTACTCTTTTTCCTCCGGGTGTAGCTGGGCCTTCTTTGCCATCAGCTCGGCAATAAGCTGGTCCATACCGTCTAGCGCAATCTGGTCTGTGATCCGGGACCGCATCCCTTTGTAGCGTTCAATCTTCTTGTCTAGGTCGATGCACTTCTCACACATTGGCCGCCCCGTTGCGCGGTTTTCGGGGCATCAATTAACATTTGATGGGTTCGTTCCAAAGCAGGTCACCACGAAAATCAACTTAGGCCACTAGGGTTAAAGCAGGCCAGCGCCCAAATTGGCATGAGAACGTTCTGTCAACGGAGAACAAGGCCCGCCAGCGTGACCTGCCGGGCTGCCTCTCCATCACCGGCACGAAGCCAATTTCGTATCCCGCGAAATCTTCTTGAAACATAGCGGGTCGAAGCTGGCGGCATCAGATATGGGGATGCAGATGCTAGTCCTGATGAACCTGATTTGGCGGCGGCTTGCCTACACAATGCTGATCGGTATGCGCTATAAGCTCGTCCGGCAGTAATGGCGAAGGCGGCTTTCGTCAGGAGGCCACCACCATGCCCAAAGAGATCGCTATAGCGCTCTGGTCCTTGGCAGCTGCCTGCGTTGTCGCATTCAGTATGGCAGCTCTGGTTGCGCCTCACTAGAAGAGACACAGACCCGCCAGCGTGAACCTCAGCATAATGCGGGCGCTGAACCGACACTACGTTCCCGAGTTAAACCCGAAAGGGAAGGAACCACACTGGGGCCGGCGCAAGCTAAAGAGAGATGAATGAAAGACCGCCAAGTGAGGCGGCCTTAATTTTTTTTCCGGGCCGGCTCCGCAGTTAGGTCGGCGCTTTCAATCCTGGGGAGCCAATCCATTGCTGAAGCTGGAGCGAGGTTTCGCTTATATGCGCCGCTCTCAGGAGAGCTTCGCGCTTCGCTCCGGGCGGTGCTGCCTCTGCGCGCCGCCGGGCTTCGCCCGCCAACTGGGCAAGTCGAACGGTCATGGGAATGGTTTGTTTTTTTCTGGTTAGCATGGGGGGGGCTCCGCGTGATGGCGGGAGCACGAGCAGCTCTCAGTCACCGTTAGATACCGTGATGGGCCGGTGATGAAATGATCAGGCGCTTGTTCCGCTCGAATAGATACTAAATTCGGCAATGCAAAATAGCCGCAACGAGATTCAATGTACGTTGGCCACGACCGGCTCTATGGCGGCCCAAGGGGAAAGGCCGCAGGGTGGTTCCAGCCCCCACTGCGGCCATCCGGGACAACTGCAAATTGATGAGTACTTAAATCGCGCCGGTGTTCTCACAGTAGAACACCCCGTTCCAAAAATGGAGTCGGTAACTACCGGACTCCGCTGTTCTACCGATTGTTGTTAAAGGGCGGACATGGCATCGCTCGCTCTCCAGCCCCCAATGCTCACGGCAGCCGATTCAATTGCGGATCAGAGCGCCGGGAGTGCCACGGGCCCGCCAGTGTGAACCGGCGGGCCTTTTGCTGTCAGATGCCGGAAATCGTCTTGCCGTCGCCAATATCCGCGCCGTTTTCGAATCCGCTGGCGTCATCTTTCGAGCAGATGGCGAGTCGATCGACGGGGCCGGGCGTTCGTCTCGCCCGCAAGTAGAGTTGCCCCTCCGGTTCGCTCCCCTTATGGTGGTGGCGGGTCTGGGGAGTCTCAATTGGCAATTACTAATTTTATCGCGCTCGACGTCGAGACTGCGAATTCTGATTTTGCGAGCATTTGCTCAATTGGCCTGGTCCACTTCCGCGGTGGAGAGGTTTTTAAGTCGCTTACGATTCTAGTCGATCCGGAAGACGATTTCTCACGCGCGAACATCGGCATTCATGGCATTCGACCCGAGGACGTTGCCGGCAAGCCGACGATGGCCACGGTCTTTCCAGTCATAGGCAACGCACTCCGCGGTGCTGCTATTGTCCATCACAGTCCATTTGACCGGTCTTCGCTTGCGCAAGCTGCAAGCAAGTACGGCACCGATGGACTCCTTTGCACATGGATTGACAGCCTTCAGGTAGCGCGCCGCGCATGGGATAGCTTTGGAACGAATGGCGGGTACGGACTAAAAAACCTTGCGTCGACATTTGATATCCAATTCAATCATCATGACGCCGCGGAGGATGCCCGCGCGGCCGGTCTCATCATGTTACGGGCCATCGACGAGACAAAGGTAAGCCTTCAATCCTGGATCGACGATATTGGTTATGAGAGCATTGATGGCGCCGCACCGCGACCATTCAAGCGGAAAACCGATTGGAAGCGGCATTCACAGGACGGGAATCAAGATGGCCCGCTATTTGGCGAAACCATCGTCTTTACCGGAGCACTATCCATTGAACGTGCTGAAGCCGTTCAGATGGCCGCAATCGCTGGATGTAGGGTGGCAGATTCCGTGAGCAAAAAGATTACCATCCTTGTGGTTGGCGATCAGGATTTGCGACTCACGGAGGGGCAAGAGAAAAGTTCGAAGCATCGGAAGGTGGAAGCGATGATTGCTGAAGGCGCGCCGATAAGGATCGTCCGCGAAAGTGATTTCATGATGATGGTCGGTTAGCTGCTGAGCTGCTGCTGGAGAAACATGGATTGGCAGTCCCCGTCATAGCCTCAGATACCACCCTAAGGTTCTAATGGACCGAAAAACGGCTCACGCCGGTCGACGCCCCTGCTAGACAGCAGTGGCAACGCTACCAACGGTGTGCCGCGCGACCTGCCGCGGGTGGCGTCAACCACGATTACGACCGTGCCCGCACCACGGTAATGGGATCCCTGGTGATATCCCGAGCGACACGGGCGCCGTATTGGACCCCTAGTTCAGCAGAGCCAAATAGCTCCCCTGCATTGTCCGCCTGTATTTGACCATTGTGGATGATCGGAAAATAGTGGCGCTGCACAGCAATGCCTCCGTCCTCAAGCCGCGATCATGCCCACGCCTCGGGACGGCGCGCACCTGTCACAAAAGCCAGTGGTCCGTGCAGCGCCATTCACCAGGGATTTGCGAACCGCGCGACACGTGTTAGACCGCGCTCCTATCAATGAAGGAGCGCCAAGTTGGCCAAGAAGAAAAAAAGTGTTCGTCGCGAGTGGACGAAAGACGACCTGAAGACGCTGAAGTTACTTGCGAAGCAAAAGACTGGTGTCAGGAAGATCGCAAAGAAATTGAAGCGAACGCCGGGCGCGACGGCGGCTAAGGCATTCGTTCTTGGCGTGTCGCTCAGCACGCAATAGGCGGGCACCTGCTAAGTCATCCACAGCGCGCGCTTTCCACTGAACTTCGATCTAATAGGATGCCGCCCGATGCGACGCGCGTTTCTGGGCGCTGTTGATCGCGCGCGGCATTCGTTAAGCATTTCCGGTTATGCCGATGCCATGCTGGGAGCGGTGGGGCAGTTGCTATTGCGAGGTGCGGTAAGCGCTGCGGGCGCCGCTTTGACGGCCCTCTGCATTGCTGGAGTGCTTTCGTTGGGGGCGACGCACGTTCCGACCAAAAAACAAGCGGTCGCCGAGACCATCGCACTCAAGAACGGTTGCGTACCCAGCCGGTGCGGCACGAAGGAGAGCGCTGGGCACTAACGGAAACAGCGATGCTTTCCAGGATTAAATATCCCCACTGCTTGATCGTCGCAGGAGCTGTCCTCGGACTGGCGGGATTGATCGAATGGG
Source organism: Bradyrhizobium sp. LB14.3 (assembly GCF_040547985.1). Taxonomy (NCBI): domain Bacteria; kingdom Pseudomonadati; phylum Pseudomonadota; class Alphaproteobacteria; order Hyphomicrobiales; family Nitrobacteraceae; genus Bradyrhizobium; species Bradyrhizobium sp. LB14.3. Next base: position 44,676 of record NZ_JBEPQT010000035.1, on the reverse strand, counting down.
CGTTCCAAAGAAACCGCAAGCGGCCGAAGAAGGTGCGAGAACCCGCAGTACTGATCAACCGGCCGTCGAATCGGAGGCGAATGCCAAATCGCGTTGAGAGGACCACTCTCAAGGGCAGGTAAATTGAATTGGTCACCAAAGTTGACGCGTCGCGGCTTCGTTCTCTCTGTTGTTTCGTTCTCTCTGTTGAAGATGCGCGGAAGGTTTTTCCTACTTTCGGAAAGAAGTTTCCGGCACTGAATTAAGCGCGAACATCTATCGCTTTGTGCGTGAGTTCTGACGGGCACTCGAACCGCTCTCCGCATTCGCGGATGCCAGCCCATCAACGCGTGCGCCGAGTGCGCCTAGTTGATCTGACATTAGCTTGCGATTACTGCCTTCCGAGGCAATTTTGCGCTGGACCTCCGCTATCCGGTCCACAAGGCTTTGCTGGCTTGACTGAATGTCTTTCACCGTTTGCTCAAGAGCTGCTACCGCCCTCCTTGTTTGTTCGACGCCAGAATCTTGACGAATAGCAGTCGCTGCCTGCAGAGCATCAATTCTGTTGCTCATCCAAACGAACATGCCTCCAGCCAACACAACAATCAGCGCGACCACGAGCCAAGGCAACACCTGACGGTGCGTGCGGGCAGATTCTGTTGGTTCCATCACGGCTCCTAGGTGAACGTAACTCCATCAAACACCTTGAATAGGACTTAGTTGCGACCGCCGCCCCTGTGTTGCCGGCACGAACCCGTGCGGGCTCAAAGGAGCAAGTCTGCGGCAGACAAGCGTACAGAGCGAGAGGCATTGACGGAAGAGGCGGCTGACCGGACTGAGGAAGCCGAGCAAGTAAATCGCAGGTCTTGGGAAGGTATTGTGGTCAATTGCCAACGCTTCGCCGGTCTTCGAAATCGCCGAGCAGAAGATTGCGGCGTCCTTTAGCGAGCTCCAACCGCAGCCTCCTAAGTACCTCGAATAACCCCCTCTGCCTCCAATCAAGCTGCCCGATAGCGCGTTCGGCACCTGCCTCGGCATGGTCGTCGTGTTCGGCGTTGGCGGTTGCCCTCAAGCTCGGGCCGCTGCTCGTCCACTAAGACCAGCGCGTAGCACCGCTCGCCGGGCCATTCGCGTCGGCGGGCGTACGGCCACCAACAACCTCTGCCCGTTCGTCAGTAGGCGGGTTGAAATTTCTCATTTGGGGATACGCAAGGTTTCCCATGGGCCGGTCGTATGTGGAGCGCGCTGGGAAGACTGGCCGCCCCTGGCCCCGGCCGGTTTGCGCTAAATGGGGTGATGCATTGCAGCGAGATAATTGACTTGCTGCGGTGCTCCTACGCACATCCTCGCAACGTCGGTATGCAATCACCTATTTGCGAGACGCGAATGCATGTTCAGGAACGCTGGCTGATGGGTTGCATTGTTGACTTGTGCTTCCATTGTTTGATGAGGCCGAACGATGCGTCTTCTCCTCAGAATGGTTGCGATTGCGACAGTCCCTGCGTGGATTGGATTGAATGCGAACACCGCTGCAGCAGAGGATTTCAATGAGCGGTGGTCCATCATACCAAAGGCTCACGCGGAGCCCGCTCCTGAAGGACTCGATCAGATAAAGACGGATGAGCCGCAAGCGCAACCTCCGAACAGACAAGAGCGCTTGCAAGACCGTTTAGGCACTCAATCTCTCAACCGGGTCTTTTCCGGAAAAGCCTCCTACTATTCGTATTCCAAAGGCAAGACAGCGAGCGGTTCATCGTTTGATCGGAATCAACTAACCGCGGCGCACCGCCGTCTGCCGTTCGGCACGAGAGTCCGAGTCCTTGATCTTGAGACGAATAATTCGGTGGTGGTTCGGATCACCGACCGCGGACCATGGGTTCGTGGCCGCGTCCTCGACCTCTCGCTCGCCGCCGCGCGCACCTTGGGGATTACGGATCGTGGCGTGGCTCAGGTTCGTGCTGAGGTGTTGTAGCAGTCGTCCATCGCCTGCCAAAATACGCACCGCCGCCCCGGGCCCTTACATTAACGGTCCGGTTTTTGGGTCCGAGAACGTGCCGTGGCTCTGAAGAACCCCGACGCTATTGCGGTCATCGTGACCGCCCTCCGGCTTACTCACGGCGACGAAGCTGCACGAGCCATGCTGGTCGGCGGCATGAGCCTGGCCGCGCTGATAGACGCGATGTTCTCCGCACCGATCGGCAGACGCGATGCCGTTCACAACATCACAAGCGCGTTGGACGACTTTGCCATTTCGCCGGAACTCGGCCCGGTCTGGCACCTTCACTACGTTTACGAAAATCATGGCTCGTTTCGCGTCGTCGACATGGAAATTGTGACGCCGACCGGAACGCTGTCCAGTAAAGACGTCTGGCTTCGGCTGCACGTCTAACTTCGCAACGTTGCAATGTAAGGTGAGCAATGTGAGAATACTACTCGCAAGCTCGCTCGACCGGAGATCGTGTTCACGCGGACGGCGCTGGGGACTACAAGGTCCTCGCAGTCGATTACGGCCGAGGTAATTAGGCCCCACTGCGATGATTGTGACTGCAGTGCAAGACCAAGCATATAGCCGCACGAATGGCGCTAATCGTCGGCGCAGATAAGCTTGACCGGCTCTTCCGTGCCGTTCGGTTTGACGAAGTGGACGGCGATATCCTCTACGTCTACGCACGAGACGAGGATGCCGCGGCAGAGATGGAGGACGAGTTCGCGCTACATATCTCGATCATCGCCTCGAAGATCCTCGATCGCCAGATCAATGTAATGCTAGTTCTCCCGCGGCAACTCATGAAAATCTGAACGATAGCTGTCCACACCCATCACTGGAACAGGTGGACAAGGTCAAGCCTGCGATTTGCGAATCCCAGCTCTGTGTTATGCGTCGGAACGACGGGGTTGGATGGCAATTCCTTCCGCGTTAATGGAGTTCGCGATGTTGATGTTCCGGGAGCGAGGCTCCGCTTATTGCACGGTCGAAGGTTGGGCTCGGTCGGTGTTGTTGGAAGCTGGTGCAATCCGGGAATGCGAAGAGCACGGTTGGATGCAAGATCGTGCCGATCCTCACGCCCGCGATCGCGCTTTCAAGGTTGCTCGGCAGAACCCTCCGATCGGGGTCTCGCCGGATGCGGCTGCCGTCGCAGTAGCGGAGGTCCTGGACGGGATCGGCGACACTTGCCCCGAATGCCTGCCCGAAGACGGCCGCTGAGCTGGCGACCATTTAGTGTCAGGCCGCCACAATCGGCTCATGACCTCGACAATCCCGAGGAGCGCGCCCTTGCGGCATCTCGTGAAGCGCGTGCGAGCTTCGAAGCTTCCTATCGCCGGCGCGCGACCCAGATACCGAGCAGGAACGCAACGAAAAGCGACTGCAAAGGTGCCTTCATCGTGATCTCGCGCACATTATCTGCCCAGCGCATCGTAGACTCCTCCGAAGACGACCGAAGCGGCTGCTTGCGCACTCCAGACGTCTCGGCACCCTCACCGTCCTTCACGAGCCCGGAGGCTTCAGTCATTGCCGAGGCTTCGTTCATGTCCATAGGGTTCTCCTACTCTGGCTTCAGGCCGACTTCCGTTGCGGCTTTGCCGACCGCTTCTTTGCCGATGTTTCCTTCGCCGGCGCCTTGCCGGCAATCGACATCAGCATCTCCTTCTGTCCGGCCGCCGCCTTGCGTGGCTTCTTGGCAGGCTCGTCTGCCTTCGCCAGCGCGGCCTCCTTGCCTACTGATCGGCGAAGCGCCTCCATCAGGTTGACCACGTTGGTCGCTGCCGGCTTTTCTTTCGGCGTGATCGGCTTTCCGGCCCGCTTCTGGTTGATGAGCTCGATTAGCGCGGTCTCATAATGGTCCTCGAACTTTTCCGGCTCGAAGTTGCCGGCCTTCTGGTTCACGATGTGCCTGGCGAGATCGAGCATGTCCTTTGTGACCTTCACGTCCTGTATCTCGTCGAAATACTCGTGCTCGCTGCGCACCTCGTACGGATATCGCAGCAGAGTGCCGACGAGTCCCTTATCCATCGGCTCGAGCGCGATGATGTGCTCGCGGTTGGTCAGCACCACGCGCCCTATCGCGACCTTGTCCATCTCCCTGATGGTCTCGCGGATCACCGCGAAGGCATCGTGGCCGACCTTGCCGTCCGGTCTGATGTAGTAGGGCCGGATCAGATAGCGAGGATCGATGTCGGACTTGTCGACGAACTCGTCGATCTCGATGGTCCTTGTGGACTCCAGCGCGATCTCCTCCAGCTCTTCCTTGGAGACCTCGATGAACTGATCCTTCTCGAGCTGGTAGCCCTTGACGATGTCCTCGTTGGGCACCTCGTCGCCGGTATCGGCATCAACCTTCAGGTACTTGATACGGTGGCCAGTCTGGCGGTTCAGCTGGTTGAACGAGATCTTCTCGCTCTCCGACGTGGCCGGATAGAGCGCCACCGGGCAGGTGACGAGCGAAAGTCGCAGGAAGCCTTTCCAGTTGGCGCGAGGGGCCATCAACGCGGTACTCCGAAACAGGGCGGCGGGTGGATTCAAGACGATCGGCCGATCATGGTTCCGACATCACCGGTCGTCGGAATCGTGATTTATGGAGAGCGGGACTCGACTCTAACGTTCTTGATATGTTCTAATGTGGGCATGACTGACCGCCCCGCGAGCTGGCGCATGCCGACACCCAAGCAGATGGAAAAGATGGCCCGCCTAGTCGGCGGGAACGCCCCTGCCCCCCACGGACTGGCTCCCGAGGACGACCTGCCGTCGGAATACTGGTGGGCGCTTCTCGAGGATCCTCGGGTAGATGCGGCCAGCCAAGGGATCGGCGCTTCCGGTCGCCTGCTGCGGCTGAGCCAAATTCCCCGGCACTTGCTCAGGGTGGGCTGCCGGCGCTGCGCCAGGACGGTCGAGATTCAGAAGGCGGATGCCACCCGGCTCTATGGTCCCGATGCGGTCTGGCGGGATGTCGGTCAGCGGCTGCTCGACAAAACCTGCACACAGCGAACCGGTCGCCATGAGGAAGACGGCTGTTGGCCGTCCTACGACCCGACCTAGGCCCGACGCGGCCCATGGCTCCCAAGCACCACCCCACGCCCCTCTCCGGCGTAGACCGCAAGGCTCTCGCCAAGGAGCTCGGGCGGGCCCGTGCGGTGACCTCGATCCTCGCCTCGCAGTCGGCTGACGCCAGGGCCAAAGGCGAGGCCCTGATCCGGACGGCCGACAAGCTCTTGTGCGAATCCTGGAACGAGAAGATGTGGGCCGACGGCGGGCCGATCGATCCGTCGCCGACCGTCGACCAGGGCATCAACGGCGGCTACTCGTGGCTCGAGATCGAGTGCTCGCGCTGCAGGACCAAGCGCGAGGTCGACCTGGCCACCTTGCGCCATCCGCAGACCACCTTTGTGCACGACCTGGCGAGCAGGCTCTGTTGTAGCAAGTGCGCCCACGCCAATCGCCGGCCTGCAGCGACGCTGCTACAGTTGGCGCAGCGCCCCCGCCAGGCCGCACCGGAGACCTGACGCCATGTGCAACCTCTACTCCATGACGAAGAATGTCGACGCGATCCGGCGGCTGTTCGGAGCGCTTGACAGCCGCGTCGGCAATCTGCCGTCGATGCCCGGCATCTTTCCGGATTACCCCGCCCCGATTGTCCGCAACGGCGAGCCGGGACGGGAAATCGGCATGGCGCGCTGGGGCATGCCGTCCTCTTCGAAGGCGCTGATGGACGCCACGAAGAAGCGGGCCGAAAAGCTCGAGGCGAAAGGAAAGCCGGTCGACTTCAAGGAGCTCCTCCGGATGGAGCCGGACAGCGGCACCACGAACATTCGCAACGTCAACAGCTCGCACTGGAAGCGCTGGCTCGCTCCAGAGAACCGCTGTCTGGTGCCCTTCACCAGCTTTTCCGAATACGACACCATCGGAGGCAAGAAGGTGCCCGTGTGGTTCTCGCCCGACGAGAACCGGCCGCTGCTCGCCTTCGCTGGCCTCTGGACCACCTGGACCAGCGTCCGCAAGGCGAAGGAGGGCGAAATCACCGCCGACGTATTCGGCTTCCTCACCTGCGAGCCGAATGCAGAGGTCGGCCGCGTTCATCCGAAAGCCATGCCCGTAATCCTGACGACCGCCGAGGAGTACGACGTCTGGATGCGCGCACCCTGGGATGAGGCCAAGGCGCTGCAGCGACCGCTTCCGGACGGCGCTCTCAAAATCGTCGCGACCGGCGAGAAGGAAGACCCAGCGACCACGACGTAGTTCTGCACAGGCCTGCGGAACACGGGGCAAGGCCGAGCCCCAACGATTCGAAATCCCTGTCCCGTGCTAACCGCGCGGAACGACCGGGGGACGGAGGGATTCGTCCGGGCAGGAGCCATCTCTTATGCTGATGACACGGCAAAGACGGCCAATGATCCGGACCGTGCGTGGGTGGGCGATCTCGGTGTTGCAAGATGCTGGCGCCATCCGTGAGTGCGAGGAGCACGGCTGGATGCAGGAACGTGCCGACCCGCACGCGCGCGACAAAGCCTTAGAAATCGCAAGCCAGGATCCGGCGGCCGGACTGTCTCCGGATCAAGCCGTGGCCGAGATTTGGGACGTGCTGGAGTCAATCGGAGACACCTGCCCGGATTGCTCTCCCGAGGCCGGCTGACACCGAGCGCTGCTCATTGTAGCGACTATCCGCCGACCAGCCAAGGCAGGCCGTGCCTCCCAAGCCAAGCCATCGCCGCTGAACAAGCGAGCGAAATCAAGCTGGCCCAGAACCAAGAACGTCCGCGTGCGGCATTGATCGAGCGCAGATACAGGAAGGCTCCGAGCAACGTTCCATAATTCCTCCTGAAGTCTCCATTGAGTTTAGCTATCTTGGATAGCTCCGAAGAGGTTTCGTCAGCCACGACGCTGGCTCCCATGTCGATTACCAGCACCCTATCAACCACTGTTTTGCCCGACGGCGCAAGAGATATTTCGGTTTTTCAAAATAGACGCGTTTCCGTTTGGATGTGTTTGGAGTACGCACTTGCGCTCGCACTCGACGCCAGGCGTCGCCGATAGAGCATTTTAAGATCGAAGCGTATGGAGGGCGGCCGTGATGCGCCTGAACCAAGACCCTTTCGGTCCGGCACCCCGTTGGGTTACGCGGCGATCGAATCCGCCAGGACGTCCGCCCGGACTACGCGATTGCGGCCTTGGTGCTTGGCGGCATAGAGCGCCTGATCGGCCATGCGCATGACCTTGCTCAGATCCATTTCGCCATGGGATTGGGCGAGCCCGATGCTGATCGTCACGTTGGTCGAGGCACCTTCGGCGACGACTGCATGTGCGGCGCAGGCCCGCCGCAGATCTTCGGCGTACTGGGCAGCGCGCTCCTTGGACAGCCCGGTCATCACAACGGCAAATTCCTCGCCGCCATGCCTTGCCACCAGCATCTGCCTTCGCTCGGCGAAGGAGCACAACACCTGCGCGACCGCGACGAGCACTTTGTCGCCGAACTCATGCCCGAACTGGTCGTTGATCGCCTTGAAGCGGTCGATGTCGCACATCAGCACAGTGGTTGCCAGGTTCGCATCGCGCGCCTTGGTCAAGGCCGATTCGGCAGCCTGGTCGAAGCCCCGTCGGTTGAGCAGTCCGGTCAGCTGATCGGTGCCAGAGATGCGCTGCAGTTCGGCGCGCGTCAGCGCCAGCTCGCGCATGGTCAGCGCGGACCGGTAGCTCAGGGCCGCCGTCAGCAGCCCGGAAATCATCATGCTGATCAGGATGGACGATTTTGTCACGAAGCCGACGCGCACCAACGCATCCGGATCGGACCCGAACTGCAGGAGGCACAGGGACAACGTCAAGACCACGGTCAGGCCGACGCTCACGGCGGAGCGCCCCATCGTGTGGCGCAGCGCGTCCTGGTGCGTAATGATGACTTTGGCCATGGCTTTGCCGCCGTAAAGCGGCCAGCATCCGTCCCCTCACCTTCACGGCAGGTTAAGGCACGCTCCGCTCCGCAGACGCCGTTAACGCCGATCTAACGACGAAGCTCAATTTGCGGTGGTCGGCCATGAAAGCGCAGCGGCGCGGAGTCCTCGCTCTCAGCCGTGCTTCAGGGCCGATTTTACCTCGCTTGAGCCTATGGAGCGCTACTTGCCGCTGAGCGACAGGCTGATGCGAGTGACGATCTTGTCCCAGTCGCGCTCTTCGTCCGCGGGATAGTTGATCAGGACGCAATGGACCAGCCGCCCGGAGAAGTTGCAGCGGTTGTACCAAACCTTGTCGCCCTTGTAGCTGGAGACCGCAAAGAACCGTGGTGTCACTCGCTTGTACTGAATGCGTGGAGGCGGATGCTTCTTTGCCAGAAAAGCAGCGGGAGAATCGTTCTGGACGTTGGGCGCGGCCTGGATCGTGAGGTCTGCGCGTCCGTCGGCGGTGCGGAACCGTTGACCGTAACCGTCGGGTCGACCCGCTGCCTCGGTGAAGATCGAGGACGGAAAGTCCACGGAGGTGCCGCTCTCGGGGATGTTGTATCTGGTCCATCTAACGGGCTGGGCCGAGGCCGCCAACGTCGAGGCGGCAAGTGTCAATACAAGAGCTGCCCACGTTGCTTTCATCGCATTCCTCCGGCGATCACAGAGAAAAGCGGAGAAGGTCAACTACGTTCCAAGACGCCTGCTGCTGCCGATTGAAAACACGCGAGCTACTCGCCTTCCTCGACGGGATCATTAGCATCAAGCCATCTTGAGAATCTCGGCGAGCATCTGCCGCCCTTGGAGAACGCGACCGCGACAGTTCCTCCAGGCTCTTGGATCGCGTGGTGTCAGGCAGCGCGCAGCGGGGACTGCGGACGACGGAGCCAGCCGACCTCTTCCGCCCGGCACCTCGGACACCTGAACTGGATTTCGCGTTGCACGGAAGCCGACTTTGGGATGTTCGCTGCCATGGGCCATGCGCCGCATCGGGGACATTTCTCGAGTAGGGTCTCCGTTTCTATCATCGCACTCGCTCCTCCCCCTATACCACCGCTCGCCAACGCTCGGAGGCGACCCACGTTCCGGGCGATCCAGAGACGAGACACGGAACGAATCAGCGTGACGACGTTGAATCGCCATGTGTGCTGTGGCGTTGCGTCAGTCTCGGTCGGGAGTATCGCGTGTCCACGGCGCCGTCAAAGCTGCTATTCCTGGTTACATCGAGCCGTGTGATCCCACGCTGCGCGAGAAGCCGCCGCGCGGCGAAGACTGGGTCTACGAGATCAAGGCCGACGGCTATCGCGCCCAGCTGCATCTGCGAGATGGGGACGCCAGAGTCTATTCACGCACAGGCCTGGACTGGACGGAACAATTCTCCTCGATTGCAGCGAGCGCCGATCTGCTCAAGGCAAACAGCGCAATCATCGACGGCGAAGCCGTGGTGTACGGCAGTGGCGGCCTGCCGGACTTCCAGCAGCTCAGGCGGGAGCTCGGCCGCAAGCGCAGCGAGCGTGTGCGCTACCACGCGTTCGATCTCCTGTACCTTGACGGCTATGACCTGCGTGGCGTCGCGTATGAGGATCGCAAGCGCCTGCTGCAGCGGCTTCTGAAGGACGCACCGGAAACCTTCATTTACGTCGAGGCGCTTGCGGCCGACGGCAACGTGATCTTCGACAAGGGGTGCAAGCTGGGGCTGGAAGGTATCGTCGCCAAGCGGCTAGGCCAACCTTACCGGTCCGGGCGGCAGGAGAGCTGGGCCAAGCTCAAGTGCAAGAAGAGCGAGACCTTTCCGATCGTCGCCTTCGTGGAGAAGCTTGGGGCGCGCCCGCGCAAGGTCGCCTCGCTCTACGTCGGCCGACGCCAGAATGGCAAGCTGCTCTACGCCGGCAAGGTGCGTACCGGTTACACCGAGACGACCGCGCGCGAATTACGCGAGCGGCTTGATCCGTTGATCCGCAACACTTCTCCCCTCGATGCGGCCGTCAAAAAGCCGAAGGCGACCTGGGTCGAGCCGACCCTTGAGATCGAGGTCGAATATGGCGCGCTGACCGATGATGGCCTGCTGCGCGAAGCTGTGTTCAAGGGGTTTCGAGACGATCTCGCGGTGCGCAAGGTCAAGGCGCCGCGGCTGGTGCCGTCCGTCGCCGGCCGGCCGAAGCTGGGCGTCCCCCGAGAGAACATCCTGCAGCTTCTGCCCGAAGCCGTTGCTCCGTCCAAAGAAGACCTCGCCGACTATTGGACCCGGGTCTGGAAGAAGGCGCTGCCGCACCTCGGGCACCGTCCGCTGAAGTTGGTGCGTCACGTGCACGGCACGACCTTCTATCACAAGGGGCCGCTGCCGAAGGACATTCCGGCCGCCGTGCACCAGCTCCGTATTCAGAAGCGCGAGGGCGGCCAGGGAACGCGCCTGTGGGTCGATAGCCTGGATGGTTTCCTTGGCCTCGTCGAGATCGGGGCTGTCGAGCTGCACCCGTGGAATGCGACCGCCGAGGACTTCGAACATGCCGACCGCATCGTGATCGACCTCGATCCCGGCGAGGGCGTCGACTGGAATGCCGTCGTGGAGACCGCGCTCGATTTGCGCACGCTGATGAAGCGCGAGGGCTTTGAGACCTGGCCCAAGCTCACCGGCGGCAAAGGAATTCATCTGATGGCGCCACTGGATCAGCCGGTGCTGCACGACAAGGCGCATCGGGTCGCGCATCAACTGGTCTCCGACCTCGCAGCGCGCTTTCCAGACCGCTACCTCCTTTCTGCCCAGGCGAAGCGTCGCGATCGCATCTTCCTCGACTATCTGCGCAATGGCCGCGGCACCACCGCGATCGGCACCTATTCCCCGCGAGCCCGAGAGGGATTTCCGATTGCCGCACCCGTGACCTGGAAGCGCATCGAGAGCGGGATCGCGCCGGATGCCTTCACCATGGACAGTCCATTCCGCGCGAAGTCGAGGAGGTGAGCGATATGTCGGATGCATTCGATCAGTGGATGGAATGGCGCTACAAGTCTCTGGGCGACAGGCGCAGCATTCCCGCCGAACTCTACGCGGCGGTGACGTCGCTGCCTGAAACCGATCGATCGGACCGGCAGAGGGTCAACGAGGTAGTACGCAGCCATGATGAAGTTCGCCGCGAGGGCAGAGCCGTATGGCTCTACCTTGATGACTACCAGAAGGGCGAGTCGCGCACGATCGGCGATCCCGGCTGGGTAAAGGTGTTTGCATCTGGCGGTGCCGCCGACGCCTGGCTCCAGGACAACGACCTCGAAGGCGTGGCCTGGGAATACCAAGTGGAAGGCGGACCAGTCGAGGGATCGGTGTGGTTCTGCTTGCCCGATCCGGCGTCCAGAGCCATCGGTGAGCCCGATTGGATCAAGCTCTTTGCCTCGAAAGAGCGCGCGCAAAAATGGCTTGAGGACAACGAGCCAAAGCGCGACATTTGGCAGTACCCGATTCAGGAGTGACGCGCATGAGTGCGTTCGTTGACAGCTCCGTCTGGTCCGCTGCGGCCGCCAAGCGGGATGCTCAGAATGAGCGCGCCAAGTCGATCCTTCAGAGCATCGACCAACGCCTCACGACGGACTTGGTGCTGGTCGAGACGTGCCAGCTTTTAAAAGCCCAATTTGACCGCGGCGTGGCGGAAGTCTTCTGGGAGCGGCTGCGCGACAGCGGAGCTCGGAGCGAACCCCATCACCCGCGCCGATCTGGATGCGGCTTCGGAGATAGGGGCGCGCTTCGCGGACGAGAGCTTTTCCTTCGTCGACCGGACGAATTTTGCCCTGACGGAGCGCATGGGGATCAACCGAAAAAGGGAACGAAGACTCAAGCCGGATTCTTGAGGAACCTGACTTTTTGGCGAAAGTTGTCGGCCATGAAACCGGCGAAAACATTCAAACAGCAAGCTCGTGTAGCCGAGAAGGCCGCTCAGGAGACGGCCGACGAATTCGTTTCTCGGCAGATGAAGGCCCTGGCCTCAGGATTTAGAGCGCAGGCCAAAGTTCTGAAGAAGAAAAAGAAGAAGGGCGTATGACGAAAGAATCTCTCCAGCACCACGCCGATCGGGCCGAAGCCCTCGCCGCCCAGACGGCGGACGACGAGCTTCGCGAGACTCTTCTCAAGGCCGCCGGGGAATACCTAGAGCAGCTCAACAGCGCGGACCCCAGCGCGCCGATGGGCTGGCCGCCATACTGAGGCTCTCCAGGCAGCGGCGTCTGGGCCGCGCCCCAAGACCGATGAGGAACAACTTCAACCCGGTCGGAATTGCCGCTCTGAGCTGTCGGCATCGCCTGCCGCCAGAAAGCCGCGTGGCGTCGACGCTGCTGCGGGACCTTCATCTTTAAGGAGATCAGCATTGAGCGACCGGACGGGCAATGAACCTGCACCCTTGGTGCTCTTGGGCGTGGCGATCATCCCCATCATTGCGGTATTGGCGTGGTTCGCTTTTTAGGGCTTTGAACCTTTTCCGCGATGGCGCGTCATATAGCCGAAGCCTCCCTAAGCTTCACCCCCACCAGAAAGCCCCGCTCCCCCAAGCGGGGTTTTCACTTTGTGGCGCTGCATCAACGCTATTCGCCTGCAGCAAATGATGAGGCCCGACCCAAGGCGCTGGTGCTGATCTCTCCGCCTATTGGAGCGGCCATTACCTGCGCCAAGCAATTTCAGGAGTGACCATTCAAGGGCTTGCGTGCGAGCGTGATGGCCAGTTCCAGAACTGACTGCTCATCATTTCTCAAGGTGACGATCACGTGCGATCCGCCCGATGTGAAAACGTCCCTGGCGACGGAGGCTGCAGTTGCGATCGCCTCTTTCTCCGCGGCTCGAGCGTCGGGATGGTCCGCCCCTTCATCGTCAGCCGCAGCGAAAAAGTCGTCCTTTATATCAAAGTAGAACCGCATGGCTCAGGGGACCCCTTTCAGAGGGATGGGTTCAGGTGGAGATAAAGGGGATCAAATTCGGTTAGCTGCCTCAGTCCAACCTCATCAAGGATCGATATCCTTCCCCTCTCGAACTGCAAGAGTCCCCGACTCCGCAACTCCTGAACCACTCTGTTCATGTGAACCACGCTCGTTCCGATTGCATCGGCGAGCAGCGCTTGGGTCGCCGGAAAATTGAACGACATATCATCCGCGCGTCCGATTGCCCTCATCCTGGTGTAAAGCTCGAGCACGATGTGCGCCACACGGCTGGTTGCATCGCGCTGGCCGACATTGCATATCCACTCGCGAAATATCAAGGCCTCGGTCAAAGTGTCACGCCAAAGTGCCTGGGCGACATTGGGCCGATTTCTGATCAGCTCGCGCAACGCGCCATGCGGGATGAATCCGAGCACGCAATTTCCGAGCGCGCTCACGTCATGATCCATGACATGGAGAAACAAGCTCTGCAGATCGGGAATGTCGCCGGGCTGGTGAAAGGCGACAATCTGACGATGGCCGCCACCGACGATCTTCGACCGCAAAATAAAGCCGTCGATCACGAGACAGCATGCCGATGGCCGGTCTCCGACAGCAACGACCGGATCTCCGTCCGTCATTTGTTTTACTGTAATCGGAAGACCGGTGATAGCGCGCTCGTCGTCGGCATCAATCTCAGTGCTGACGCGCAACCGTCTCAGGATTGGCTCGGCAATATACGCCCTATTCATCATTCGCTCCGATCGGCACATTTGCCCCATAGCGCTTCAGGGTGGCCCATCATTACAGCACCGAGCCTGCGGGCGACGGCTGGCACAGGCCGAAGCGGTGCCTGGGGACATGTTCTAATGTCCGCGGCAGAAAAGCCGGCAGCGCAGCATAGATACTTCTCACCATCGGGACGCCTTGGTCGTTGTGCTCGGCCCGGTTGCGCGAAACAGAAACCAGCACAGTTGAGAGCGTGTCTGCTTTGTAGGCGCACGCAAGCGTGCCGTGCGCGCCTGCTTCGATGCGGGATTGCAGGAGAGCGGATCAACTCGCGGAAAGTTGCTGATCCAGCGCCGCGGCCGTCTCGGCCGCATGAACCTTCTTTAACAGGGCCTCCTTTTGGGCACGATCCACGGTAGCGTCAGCCTGTCTTCTAACGCTGTCGGTGAATTCTGCGATGCGCTCTTGAAGCGTGGTGGTCTGCTTGAAACGTCGTCTTTTTTTCATCGGCACTCCTTGGTTGCAGGCGGACGCTAGGACGGGGCGCGTTGGTCAGCGCGCACATAGGTTAATGCTTTCGCACAAGACCGAGGAATTCGACGAGGACCGGGATCCATGCTCACTGAGTCAGGACACGGCAATCGCTGCTCGCGGCTTCCGGTTTGGGGGTAGCCGGCATGATCGGTCGGTCGAACCGAGGTACAGGTCGCCTTCGCCGCTACTATTCGGAATAAGGCTCTTATCGGCGATTTGTGCTGGAGGACGGGCGCCAACTACCGTGGTTTAGCCGCGCTGTGATTGACGGCGAGCGCTCGCGCGGATGGTCAAAGGTGATGGCCGCCGATGCTGACGATCGACGCACATGCTCTACGCGAATGCATGCGGGAGATTGGCGAAGCCTCAAGCGAGATCGAGCCGGGGCGAAATCGAGACCGTCAGCTCCTCTGCCAGGAGCCAGCGTGCTTCTGCTGGAGACTAAATGGCGTCGGGCGTACCCTTCGCAGCGTCGCCCCGCTCCGACGTACCCTGCAGCTCGCGTTCAGCCCGATGCCAGAACTCGAGCTCGCGGCCTTCCGGCCGGCCCGCCTCGTCCCAGAGCTCGTGCGCTCTCCGCTTGATCTGCTCGTCACTGGGGAATGGCATCAAGTGTCCTCCGAAGCACCCTCGGCTGCTTGAGCCGTTTGGATGCGATTGCAGCACCATGCGGCCCCACGCGGATCGTTCAATTCATGAGAGCAACTGCCCGTTCCTGCGTCCGCCGGGAACGATTCAGCGGCTTCGCGCGCAGCTGCATACCTGGACGATGGGGAGGTCAGGCATGGTGTTTTTCCAACCAGCACGGCGGGCGGCAGGTCGGTCGTCCAGTCGGCGGCCGATAGCGGCTGGTATCGTTTGCGTGATTCATGGAAACCTCTACGTGCTGCTGTTGGCCGTCTGCGCAGCCTGAAAAATAATCTCGATATCTGCGGAAGGTAGTGCGCGACTATACGGCCGGTTTCCACGGGCAAACGCCCAAGAGATTTCACCCACCCCCCCCCTATCCCTGTCCGCCTAGGCTGACGCTCTGCTCTTCCGCAGCAGCTTGGTGACGTCGATTAGCGGCGTATTATCCCGTTCGGGCAGTGCGCGTGGGTGCCTGCTGCCCGCGTCCAGGCCGCGCCTGATAGTCGCCCGCACAGGACGCTCACCGTCGACAGCTATCAGGCCACAACCTTGTGCGGCGGCCAGCAGGCCATGCTCTGCCTCGCTTCGGTCCAATGCACCGGCGCCAATGAACGTGCCAAGCGTGAAGCTGACGCGGTTCAGCAGCGTGCCTCTGCTGCCTGCCGCGGCGCCAGACAGCGCCGCAAGCTCTGCCAGCACAGCGGCGTCTACGTAGTGGTCGTGGCTATGCGGCTGATACGGCTGGCTCGGCCGCGGGGTATAGGGCTTGGGCCGGATCATGGCCAATAGCCACTCGGGCGCCTCCGCGAGCGGCAGGTCTGGGTCCAGCACGTAGCCGGGATTGCCCGGCACGAGGACAAACCCGCCCTGGCCTCGAACGTCCCAGCTCGCCGGCAAGCGGCCAGGCGAATTACCAAGTCCAACGTGATTGAAGTAAAAATGCTTCCCGCCGCTGCGCGTCGTGACCGTGCGGGTTGGCGGCAGGCAGTGCGGCAGGTCGGCTTCGGTGGCGCCCTTATACGAGTCCATGTCCAGCACCCAAACGCTCGTCCGCTCGCCGGTCGGCATGCCGACAAGCGCGTCTGGCCAGTCACGCCACCAGCGGCGCAGCACATGCGGGAAGACCGAGGCCGCCTTAAATCCATTTGAAGTCAGCGGGCGCTTGTTGTCTGCCCGGCATGGAAATACGGGTGTGCCTGCCGCGGCCAGCGTGAGGGCGAGACTAAGCACGGTCGGAAGGTTTCATCTTCTAATTCCCTCAAATCTCAAACCACGCGGGGGTGCAGGTGCACGCATCCCCTAAAGGGGGATATGCATGCGCACCTTGCACCCCGCGTAAGAATGGTCGCTTAGTGCAGGTGCAAGTGCACCTGGGTGCTGCACCTAGGTTTGCACCTGAGCCGGCACATAGACCTTGGGCCTGCCGGAAGGCGTAACTGTCCCGTCTTCCTCAAGCTCTGCGATGGCCCGCTTAAACCTCGAATCGACGGTGTTTTTGTTCACTTCGGGATATTGCTCATGATATCTCGCTTGCCACATGCCACCGCCGACAGGATGCCCGCCGGCAGATAGCTCGGTCAGGATGTCCATCAACTCGGCCTTGGTCTTTGCCTTCACGGTCTCCGCGGCTCGGACGCTAAGTGCAGCCGCGAACTTCTCGGTATCAGCCGCCTTAAACACGACAGGGGCCGTGAACGTGTTACCGTCGGCATCCGTCACCTCGACGGACTTCATGCCGTAGGTGAGCAGCGTTCCAGATGCGCCGCCGTCATTGGCGCCATCGCATTCAAGTCGGAAAAAATCACCCTTGCGAACCACCCTGCGGCTGACGTCGACGAGGCCATCCAGGTCGATGGCGCCCTTAGCCCGCCCGGTGTCGTGCCCCTCGTGGTGAACTATGGTGCAGTGGGCGGTCGGGAACTTTTCAAGCAGATGCGCAACGCTATCGAAGTACGCCTTCATGTCTTCGGCAACGTTCTGCTTCCCGCGGCCGAAGGACTTGGTGAGAGTGTCCAGCGTCGCGCTTCGCAGCACGGTCTGGTAGTCGTCCTGTAGATAATTAATCAGGTCGACCATCCGCCCGACCGAAAGCGTGTTGCCATGCAGGTCAAACTTACCGCCAACAACCACTAGCGGGATGTTCGGCTCGGCGTCGGAATGATGTTGACGTAGTGCCATGCCGCGACGGAGCTGCAAATCGTATCGCTCAAAGGCGAAATTGACGGCGAGTCCCTTCGTCACGCGATAGCCGTGCCAATCCAGGCCGGCCGCGATATGGAAGTCCATGTCAAGCGTGATGACGGATTTACCGCTGTCAGGCTTCGCCACCGTGTACGATGACTCACCGGCAGCCATGACGCCATCGATTACAAATTCCTTGGCCTTCGTCGTCTGCCCCAGTTCGCAGTAGCGCGTGAAGGTGAAGTCCTTCTTGAACTTGGCTGCCTTATCTGGCTCGTTATCGTTGGCGTGAACGATTGTCTGCTCGCCCGCTTGGGCCTTCGCTTTAATGCTCACTTAGAACCAGCCCTCAATGCGCGCCACCCGGTAGCTCGCGAGATTGTAAACCTTCGCTGCCGCCTCGCCGAATTGCTCCAGCATTGCGTCAGTCTCTTTCTCCTGCCGACGCGCAATCGCTCTGGCGCCGTCGTCAATCCATCCCTCTGGGACTTTCGGTCTTGAATGCGCCATGCCGGTCGAGCCGTTGTCGGATAGCGTCTGAACTTGCATCCTGACCTCCGAATGGTTTGCTATCTCATCAGTACGAGTTTGCCGCTGAAACACTAAAGGTGCCGCAGATTGTTTTTCGCGGCAGTTCATTTCCGCCCATGAGTAATATGGCGGCCGAGATCGCAAAGTGTGCAGTCGGCGCGCATGGGAGTGCCAACGCGCACGGCGCTGCATCCGACATTAACCTGCGAGAGGGACGCTAAAGGCGGCAAAGGAAATATGCCGGGACGGCGGCGGCTATGGCCTCCAGGTTCTTGCCCGCTGGTTAGGCAATCGCCAAATTTCTCTATGGGAAACAATGGCAGTAAAATTGCCTAACCTCGCCCTTAAGCTATTGAGATCGTTGAATTCAATCATTCCTGCCGGGATCGCCAGCTTTTAGCCTTACAACTCAATGGCTTCGACCTGAACCGCTTTCGTTCTGAGCCGATTTTCGTGTTGCGAGGCAGTGCCAATCGCTTTCATGGAAATCAACGGCTTACGCATTCTTACAAATCGCTCCGCGCAACACGGACGCAACACAGGCCTTCTTGTTTCGTTCGCAATCAGGTGGAATACAGCCTCTGCGCCGGACCTGTGAACAACCGGGATAAACGAACCAGCGCTCCACTACACAGCGCGAGACTGGCATCCCATTCGCGGGACCGAATCACGCGGAAAGGAGAAGCCCCTGATGCAGAGCGATGTGCGCCGTTTTTTTGAAAAGGCCTGGCTTGGAAGCCGGACAAGCCGGCAGCTGATAGTCAGATCGGGGCGCGACTTGCCGCCCGCGGCTCAAGGCTGCGAAACATGTTGAAGAGGAAGGAAGCCGAGGACGGGATTCGGCGGCTCGCGTTAGAGTGGATGCGCGAAACCGACTACCGACCCAAGCCGGGATGGTATCCGAGCTTTTCTGATTTCAAACAATGGCTCGAAGCCAACCACCGCAGCTTGTATTTGAACTTCCGCTCTGAGATCGGCGCGCAAACGGAAGCCGAGGGTTGGTTCGAAGCCGAGATCGGAAACTACTGCCGGCAGATGAACGCCCGCGGCACGGCCTTCTAAATGCCCGGCCTTCCTCTGCAACCACGGCTGAAGGACTACCGAGGCTCCGATCCAAAAAAAGCCGAAAGGTCATCGAACACAACGAGACGGCACGGCGGATCATCCAGCACGTGCATCGTCGTATCTTGGACGATCCGACCGACCACCAACTACACGTCTATGACGAGATCGCTCGCGAACTCGATCTTGCTGGGAGCGACCTCCAAGTCTTCATCAGATTCGGCGGCCACAACGCCCTCGAGGTGTCGCCCACTGAGAAAGACCGCGCCACGCTGAAGCGGTTGTTGGGCATCTCCTAGGGCAGCAAGAAGGGCATTGCGAAATGAGTGATCCAACTTTCGATGACGCGCCGCAGTGGTACTGGGCAGCAGATAGCGGGCGTGTTTCCGATCCAGAGGCGTTCGAGCGGTCAGACGACCGTTTTGTCATCGCGAGCGGTAAACGCACGCTCTGGGCGCGCGCCCGTCGGGAGATCGGATCTGACGATTGCGCGTGGACTGGCTTTGGGCCGAGCGATGGAAAGGCAACTCTCGCGGATTGCATGCGAGTTTACCTGTCGTCGCGTGAAATCTACGGCGTCTCTCTCAATCGGCTGATGCTGGAGCTTTGCCAAATCCGATCGTTTGCAAAATTCATAAAAGACGGACAGATCAACCTTGGAAACTGGATATCCAACCCGATTAGAAAAAGCCCTTTGCCGAGACCAGCCTATGACGAAGCAGTTGCCCGCCAACTTGGCCAGCGCATCGCCAATACCTTAGGCTTGGAAGAGGACTGGTGGGTAGACCTGTAGCGGGGTCGTCCGCGAGCGCGCGTCGTCTCGCGCCAGCAAGGACCAAGGGACAGACTTGCATTGAAGCGAAGCGGTCCAACACATGAGACTTACAGGCAACACACTCGCCATCCTCGTAGCGGTCGTGCTCGCAGCTACAATCTGCGGCGGCACCTTCTATTGGGTCAAACGCGATGACCGGGCCGAGCCGGATTTGAGAAGTATGCGAGCGCATCGAGTATCGCTCATGACGGATGAGGAAATTCGAGCGATCCACGCACAGGCCGTCACGGATGCAATTCGGTACAAGGCGATGGACCAGGACATGCGCGAAAAGGCTTTCAAAGAGGTTGCCGCCAGCGCGCAGCTATGTAGCGACTTCGTCTATCGCGAACGACATTCAGCGGAATGTAGCCGAGGTACGCCGCTAGGCCTGATGTTAGAGAGCAATGTCGCCCCAACTTCCGATCAGGTCTTCGAAGAGAAAATTCTCGGAATCTGCAGGTTCGTACACTCAAATCAGGATGCGCGGCTGAACAGGTGCTTGCCGCCGAAATGATTGGCGACCGGTGTCTCAGCGTCGGCCGACGTGACGGGTCATATTGATGACGAAGCTGATCGGGGCGCCAAGCAGCAATCCGATCAGGCCGTAGAAGGCCGCAGCGACAATCATCATGATCGGGCCTGAGGCTGTCAATGCTCCGAACGCCGCGCCCAGCAATCCACAACCAATCACCGACACGATGAGCGTGCGGTCGTTGCGCGCCTCACCGAGCCGCGCAGCACCACGACGTCGAAGCCGGGCAGCCGCTTCAGCGCCCAGCACACGCCGTCGTCCTCGCCGGCGTCGAAATGATCGAACTTCACCAGCGCCAGCGGGTGATAGATCATGCCGCAGAACGATGCGATCAGTGCATCGTTCGGCGGCAGGAAGAGCACCTCGCTCACGCCCAGCTCGCGGCGAGCTCGTCGACCGTGCCGTCGAAGGCGTTGAGGTCGATGCCGCCTTGCCGGCGACGATGCCGGGAACGTTGTGAGGCAAGGGGCCGATGCCGTCGCCCGTGTACTGCCACAGCCACCAGTTCTCGAAGCCCGTCGGCAGCCGCGGGGTCGGGCCGTACTGGCACAGCCAGAGCCTGTGCGAAGTCACGTAGGCGCGGTCCTGGGGGCCGAGCGCGGCCAGGCTCTCCTTGAGCCGGTTGCCGGAATAGATCGCTCCACGGCGACCCAGCCGGGCCTCGAGCTGGCGCAGGAATTCGACCGCCTGCTGCGGGCTCATGTTCGAGGGCCTGTTGTCCTCGAAGTCGAGCACCATCAGCGTGCGCTCGTCGGGCTGCGCGGTCTTGATGAAGTTCTCGATCTGGAGCTCGACCGCATCGCCCGTAGCGAAGTGATAGGCGCCCCACAGCAGCCCGGCGTTGGTCGCCGCCTTGCGCCGGGTGGCATAATCGGGGTCGCGGTAGGCGCGGCCCTGGGTGGCCTTGTGGATCACACCCCAGACGCCGGCCGCGGCGACTAGGCCGAAATCCTTGACGATGTTGTGATGCGAGATGTCGACGACGCGCGGGGTCTGGCGGCTTCGTCACGGGCGATCACCTCGAGATGGAGACCGTCTCCGGCGAGCCGATGTTCACCAACGTCGCCCGCCATGTCTCGCAGGAACGCACGCTGCACTGGAAGAGCGCCGACGACTGGCTAGCCTACAACAAGGAGTTCGGCCGTCACAACCCGACCGACGCATGGCTCAACTCGGTCAACAAGTCGGCCGATCATTACGCGCTGATGAAGGTGTTCGGATCGAAGCCGAAGGAGAACTTCGAGGAGATCATCGCCTATGCCAAGAACGTGGCGATGGGCAACACGAACGCCACCACGACCTCGACCATCAATCAGTCCGCGGAACTGACGTTGGAGAGTGGCCAGATTTTCGTCGAGACTCAGGGCTCGTTCGGCTCGACCACGACGGCCTGCTACGGCTGGACCGACAACATCTAGGAAAGACAACAGATGAGTGCCAACGGAATCCTGCCGACCATCCAGCAGAACCTCAGCGTGCAGATCGCCTCGCCGCAGGGAACGAGCGTCCTGGTCAGTGGTGCGTCAATCATCGCGATCGGCGCCAACGCCGCGCGCCGCGGCATCATCTTCATCGACGGCAGCGCCGTGGACACGCTCTACGTCGTGCCAGCGAACCAGGCCGCCATCGTCGGGCGCGGCATTCCGATCCTGTCACAGGGACAGCAGCCCTTTATCGGCGACGGCAAGCTGATCAACTTCAACGCCGGCTGGAACGTGATTTCCTCCGGCCAACACCCCGCTGGAAATTCTCGAACTGCTCTGACCTCACGCCGGCTCTCGCGCGACGACTTCGCATTTTTGGAGTCGTCTGAATGTCGAAATTGAAATCGCTGCTGGTCGCAGCCCTGCTTGCGCTGGCAATCCCGTCCGCCGCCCAGGCACAGGGCTGCGGATCACCGAACCCGAACTGCATCGTGCCGACGGCACCGCCCGGCACCAGCACCAACCAGGCCGCGTCGACGGCGTTCGTGCAAGGTGCGGTCACGACCGCGGCGCCCGGTGGCAGTGTTGGCCAGCAGCAGTACAAGGCCGGGGCGGCCACGTTCGGCGGTTTCACCCAGAGCGGCGACGTCACGGTCAACACGTCGACCGGCGTCGCCACGATCCAGCCGAACGCCGTCACCACCAGCAAGATTCTTAACGGCAACGTCACCAACACCAAGCTGGCGCCCGGCGCGGCGAACACGCTCAAGGGGTCGCTCGACGGCATCACGACCAGCGATCTCGCAATTGCCTCCTGCTCGGCGCTCTACAATTTACTCAGTGGGTGTCAGGCACTGGCTGGCAGTGCGGCATCAATCCGGTGCTGCCATCACGCGCGATCGCCGCGACGCTCAATCCGTCGGCGTTCACCTCGATCACCACGCTCGGCTATTCGGATGTGCGACACGTTCACCAGCACGTCTCACTTCTTCGCCCTGTGCGACGTCAACTGGCATACCGCGTGCTTCGGCACAGTCCTCCGCAATCTTCAGCTTGCCGCTCGAACCTCCGTCGCATCGAGCAGCGCCTATATGGTCTATTCCAACAACACACAGGACTCCGGCGGCATAGACAACGTTTACATTTACGCCGGCACCCGAGGCTGTGTGCATTTCGAAAAAGGCTATGGCGGCGCGAGCCGCGCCTCTATCGATAAGCTAAGCTGCACGGCGCTATCGACATTGCCAATGGTTTGGATGGGGAACACGACGGGCTCCGGGGTCAACTTCGGCAGCACCATTCTGGCGCTTCGTGACATCGTTCTCGGTGGCCCATCGAGCGGCGGCACATACCAAACCGGCCCCGGATTTCTTCTCAATGGCGGCTTCCCAAGGATCGAGAATAGCCGCTGCGAGAACATGGCCGTTTGTATCGAGATCAATACGCCATCCGGTACGGGCAATGGCGACCTGATCACCATCACCAATGCAAACAATGCATCCACCGGAGCACCAGCTCCTGCTTGCACTTCGGTGGTTCAGATCGACAACGGCAACAACCCGTTGAACGCTCTCATGAGCCAGATACCCATAGGCGGCTGCACCAACACAATTAGCAATCTCCAAGGCGGGACCAACAATACCACCGTCAATGTTCTCAAGGCTCTCACTTGTCCCAACGCAGGTGTCTGCTCGTAGGGTTTAACGGGCGCGAACGACGACGGCTCTCTTCCCGTAAAAAGCGGCAATGCAATCGTTTGGCATGCGGCTCGGGTCAGCGGTGAGATCAGCAGACATCAGGACGAGGGGCTTGACGGAGCGCTCGGGGACGACGACGGATTTTTCTGCTGTTGTCCGGAGCAGCGTGTGCCGCTCCATGGTCTCCTGTTGGAACGTCGCGAATTGCGAGCTCTCCGCGTTGACGGCGACCAGTGCGCGACCTCGGAAGAGAAGCGTGGAAGCCGCGGCGCAGGCTAGCAACGCGATAACCTGGACGGTGCCGTTCCGCTTGCCAGGCGCTGCGCCTCGGGGGAGAAGCCGGGCAGATGTCGCAACGACGCAGCCGAGCCCGACCAGGAGAAGGACAATCACCTCGTTGCGCCCGCGCGTCGCCAGATCCTCGCCGGTGGCGAAATATGCGACAAAGTAAGCAGCATAGGCGCAACCGAGGATCAGGACGATGAGCCCCGCGGCAAGTAGCAGTGTTGGTTTCGTCGGCGCGCGGCGCGCAGGCACGACGAGGAGCGAGAAGATAACAAGGAACAGGACCCACGCCCGCGCCGCGGCTTCGTCGTATAGCCACCACAGATCAAGCCAGAGGTAATAGGCCGCCATCATGAAGGACTCGGCGAGCTTTTGACCGGCTGGATAGGCTTCCATCCGCAGCGCGTTACCGGGCGAGAGCAGCAGGATTGCAAGGCCGGCCACAGTGGCGGCCACCATCGCAAGGTGGCTTCTGGCCTGTGGGGTGGGATGATGGCAGGCTTTTCGAAACAGCAGTGACGCCGTGATGAAGGCGATGAGCCACAGCGGCGTGAACTCGTTGCAGAGGGCGCCAAGAAAGCAGAGCAGGCTGAGCAGGGCAATCGCGGCCGGCGATAGCAGGGTTTCGTTCGCTGCCGATCTCAACATCTCGACGAGGACGATCGTGACGATGACTGCGGGGACCATATACGGAGCGCTGCCGGAGACCCAATAGAACATCTCCCGCAGGCTTATGGCGAGGACCGCGATCGTTGCCGCAAGCGTCGTCCCGACAAGGACCCTCTCCGGGACGGCAATGCCAGGCCACAGGCGCCCGATCGCAAGCGTGATAGACGCGATAAAAGTAACGATGCCGGCGATCAGGATCGAAGGATACATGACGAAGTAGTCGAGGTTGAATGCCTTTGCGAGCATCGCCGGAACGGTGATGAGGGCGAGCGGAACAAGCCGTCCCATCAATGTCCGATAGTAGATTTCGAGCGTGCCGATCAGGCCGTCGGCGTTGAAGTGGTTTGCCAGGCAGAAGTCATCCGTTTCCGGTGCCCCGTAGAGTGCGATGGTGGCCAGGCAAAACAGGATGACGATAGGCGCCACGGCAGCCAGGAATGGCAGCAGGCGCAGCGCGCGGTCCTTGAACATGTGTTTCCCCGGGCGCCATGCATCGATCTGATGGATGTGTCGTCGGCCGGGTTTCTATCACCACAACCACTACGCGTTCAATCAGGCAGCCGCCCGCCTGGGCGGCTTTTTGCTGTCTGGGGGTAGAGCCCCAGTCCATTCCCGCCATCGGAGCCAGCCATGGGCGGCGATGGCCGGCGGCGCCACGAACCTCCTCGCCTTCACGCCGGGAGGGCAGAACGATGCGTGAAAGTGGGGCACACGCGCAAAAAACCGCTTCGAATTCTATGGAGGGCCCATGTGACCCACTTCCTCGTAACTCATTGATTTCCAGTTTTCTGGAGCCCCTGCCGGGATCGCCAGTCTCCAAGACCCGGGACATCGGCGACAGCGCCCGCCAAGCAGCGCAATGCGGCGCAGCTGCCGATCCATCGTCCTTCACGAATGCGTGGGAATCGTCGCCCCGAACTTTCAACCGGCCAGATCAGCCCTATCTACGCGCCGGGCGAATTGAGCTCGATAAGGACTCCGATGCCGCTATCCGAGTGGACGAGAATGGCGATCGCATCTGCGGTGGCTGTAATCGCAATGTCGTATTTGGCAATCGACGCAGGCGTCGTGAGCTCCAGCGGTATCACAAAACGAATCGAGACGGCGCGGGCATCCATTGCGGGCACGGCGGTGAGTCAGTATCAGCTCGCCTTCGCCGTCCAGGCATGGGCGGGTCGCGGCCACCAGAAACCGGCCTTGGAAGCATGCTTGGCGACCGATTGATTCAGGCGCGGCAATAAATCGGCCGACCGGTCGGTCATTTTATCCAGAGTAACAAACTCAGCCGTACCTGACACCCTTCTTTCACTCATCTTCAAGCCGTCATTGACTCGACGCCCACCACGCGGCGATAGCCACGCTAAGCTCATCCCACAGCTCCGTCGGCAAATCGGGCACCGCCACCCGCACGCTGTACTCACCCGTGGTCGCGTTGTGAAACCACTCCGTCGCGGCGAAATCAAAACCGAAGCTGCCGGCGTGGCGGATCGGAAATCCCTTCCCGCTCAGGTCCCGGCTCATGTCTTCGGCGGCTTGCTGCGCGCTGGCCTGGTCGAGCGGACGCTGGCCGCGCAGCGTGACATAGAGGCCGTGGGTGAAGTGGAGCTCCGCTGAAAGCTGCGCCAATTCGGAGGCAAAGTATCGGCGCATGCGTCGGCCGTTGCGCAGCATCGCGGCGATGCGTTGTCTTGTCAGCCTCCAATAAGCGGCGGTGCCCACATAGGGCGGAAAGTGCGCCGGGAGCGCCGCGCCGCCGAGCAGGCGCACGGCCTCGCTCGTTTCCCGCGCCAGGCGCTCGCAGAGCGACGCGTTCGCGCCCTCGCCTGGTGTGACGAAAACCGCAGAACCGAGCCGGCCATATTCCGCCCCGAGCGAATCCAGCTTGGTATGGCTTCGCACCATCACGACGGGGATTCCGTATCGCCGGGCCCAACCGAGCACACGCCGGATGCGGCCCGATCCGCCGGCAAAACATGTCGTATCGAAAACCAGCAGATCGAGCGCGGATGGATCAACGCGAAGCGCCGCTTCGAACGCGCCGGCCGGGACGCATGAATCCAGCAGCAGAATCCGCCGCGAGCCCGCCCGCGCCAACGCATCGCCGAGCGGCAGCTTCAAGCTGACAAGCCGCAAATGCGGAACGAAGCGTTCGATCAACTCGATCGTCTCGCCGTAGCAGCCCGGCATCACCAGAATGTCGGCCTTGCCAATGACCCGCGTCGAGGCCAGCAGTAGAGCCGAGATCGCGGCCATGCCCGAGGCAGTGTAGATCGCCTGTTCGGTGCGGCCGCATTGATAAAATGACGGGCCGCGTACTTTCAGGTCGGCGCGCTGGTAGTCGTAGCTGAACGTGAATGGGCCGCTGGTGGGAGGCGCCGCGTGCGACCAGGCCGTCTCCGTGGCCTTCCACTGATGCAACTCGTGCTCTGCCCGCAACGCCGCCGTGACCCGGAATTTGGACTTGATGACGTCGTCGACAGATCGCGGACATGCGAGATGCACTGGATGACTCAGGCAATCGTTCAACAGCCTGATCTCCCTGTGCTTCCGTTCCAGATAGGCCTCAATGCTCTCCATGCGGACCCGAAAAGTGCAACTGCCGTTCAACGTTTCGGAGGCGCGCTGGGTCCTACCACGACTGCCGCTTTGCAACGAAGACCGGTCTTCGCTGTTAATGCTGCATAAGGAGAACAACATGAGCGAAATCAGAGAGCACATGAAAATCATCGGCAAGGACGGCGCCCATGTCGGCACCGTCGATCGCGTCGAGGGCAACCGCATCAAGCTGACGCGGAAGGACAGCCCGGAGGGTCACAAGGACCATCATCATTACATCGACACGAAATATGTCGGTGCCGTTGAAGGCGATGTCGTCAAGCTTTCGGTGAATGCCGACGCGGTGCCGAAGTCGGAAGCGGCCTGACACAATGAACCCCTTCGGGGGCTTCTTGTTTGTTCACGGTCTCGCTCTGCTTCGTTCTCCGAAACGAATCGCGATCAGGAAATCGCCTTCGGAACGAGTCTTAACGCCGCGTTTCGTCGGCTCGCCTCAGGCGTCGAACGTCACGAGCACGGGCCGCAACCGGTAGGCATCGATCGCGGCGTTTGACAGTAGCAATCTTCGCCGTTCTCCGCGGAGCATCATGCGGTCGATCCTGTTCAGGATGAACTGGGCCGCCTCCCTGTGCTCACCGGTGAGCAGGCCGGAGTGGTCGAGATATTTCCAGGCAATCTCGAAGGACTGTGCGCGTAATTCGGGGTCGGTCATGGCCGCTCAACGTCGGCGGGGAACGGACGTTCCTACGGCAAATCGCAATCGGCTCCCTCCCGGCCGCCCTTCATGATCCCGAGAGGATGGAATTGAGGGACGCGGAACGAACCTGCGATCAGCGTGTTGAATAGTGTGTTGAATATTGAATGGTGCCGATCTGCCAGCCCCGATCGGCCCTGGAGAGCCCCGTGCTTGTCCCCCCGAGCGCGGGGTTTTTCGTATGCACACGGGCTTTTCTCGTGAGAGCGTCCGCTCAGGCCGCCCCATCCTCGCGCCGGTCGCGGGCGAGTTGATGCCAGGCCAGGGCCAGCTCGATGAGGCGCTGCCGGTCGGGGCCGTCGGCTGCCACGGCGCGCTTCATCGCCGCCTCGGCTTCGTGCTGTGGATCGTACGTGGTACACATGGGGCTCAGACTAGCCGGACGATCTGGACAAACGCATGGCAATTTCGTCCGGATGATTGCGGGGTTACCACCCACCCCAGGGATATGCCGCGCGAAGCCGAGAGGCCGCTCCACACAGACCGAACTGTGAAGTACGTCACAGCCTGCGCCCGGCGTCTCCGCTAAACAGCCTTCATCGCTCCCAGGAGAGCGAGAAGGCATGGGAGGTGTTTCCCGTCATGACACAAGAAGCCGCAGCCGAAGTTGCCGTCCCGACGCAGCGCGAAAGATCCGACCCGCTCGGCATCGCATATCTTGCGACCATCGGCATCGTGATGCTGGCCTGGATCGCAGGTCTGGTCTGGGCCGCGATCGCGTTCTTCAACTGGCTGGTATCCTGACCCGGGGGAGGATCAGTCTCTCTCAATTCTCGGCCAACGCCAAAACGAAAAAGAGGCGGGCTTTTTGCCCGCCTCTTCGTTTCAGGTCTCGCTTGGGGTCTCAGTAACAGGCGCGGGGATCGGCCTGCACATACTGGCCGCTCGGATAGCGGTAATAGCAGTTGCCCTGGGCCAGATAGTAGCCGGGACGCGAGGCAGCCGTGGCGCCGGCGATCGCGCCGGTGGCGCCGCCAATCACGGCGCCTGCGGCCGCACCCGAGGCGTTGCCCGAGATCAGGCCGCCCAGCACGCCGCCGACGATGGCGCCGCCAAGCGCACTTGCGCCGGGATCGGCCGGTGGCGGAGGCGGTTCATAGGCGACGGGCGGCGGGGCATAGGCTACCGGCACGTCGTCGTAATAGTCCTCCGAAATGTAGCCCGGCGGGCCGGCCATCCGCTGCGGATAATAGTACCAGACGCCGCCGACATCCCACCACCAGCCGGAGCGGCCGTTATGGACTTCATGGCGCCAGCGTCCGCCATCCCAGGCGACATTGCCGCGATAGGCGTGTCCGCCCCAATCGCGCGCCGGTGCGGGACCCCTGGCGTAATTGCGTCCGGGCGGCGGACCGCCGGCATTGCGCGGGCCAGGACCTGGAAGGCCTGGACCTGCATGACCAGAACCAGGACCAGGACCGCCAGCGTGAGGCTGGCCACCAGGCTGTGGCCCGGGCCGTGCCGCCTGCTGCGGCGGCGGACCCTTGCGCGAGTTCTGCGGCGGCGCACCGGCGCCCGGCCCGGCCGATGGCTGGGCGGAGTCTCTTGGCGGCCGGGCGTCTTGAGCCTGCGCCGAGACGGCGAGCAACGACATGGCCGAAACCAAGGGAATGATGATCTTCATGCGGCTGGACGCACTCATGCGTGCTTGAC
Organism: Bradyrhizobium sp. LB14.3; assembly: GCF_040547985.1. Classification (NCBI taxonomy): domain Bacteria; kingdom Pseudomonadati; phylum Pseudomonadota; class Alphaproteobacteria; order Hyphomicrobiales; family Nitrobacteraceae; genus Bradyrhizobium; species Bradyrhizobium sp. LB14.3. The sequence goes on along the minus strand of NZ_JBEPQT010000035.1, from coordinate 15,830 downwards.
CCCCTACTCTCTCGATTGCCGTTAACGGCCGTGGTGCCTGGCGCGATAGACGATTCGCCTCGCGCTGAGCTGATGCCGGCTGACATAACTGACCTGCTTCGGTCGGCTAAGTCCCGTTACAAATGATTAAGATCACGGCATTTTTCGTTCGCGCGGGTTGCGCTGGAGTGCTTCTAACGCGCCGGCTCGATCACATTGCAGTTGCTTCGCCCGGACATCAGGCAATCCTGCATCTTGCTGGCGGAGGTGAGATCGCGGGCAAGCCACCAGCCGATTCCGAGGATCACAATCGCGATGATCAAGCCGGCGACGGCGCCGCGGCGGCTGTCACCGGATTGAGGCTTGGGCCGGGTTTTGGGCTTCCCACCCGGTTCGGGCTGGAGTTCAGGCTTAAGTTCGGGCTTGGGCTCGGGGCTGGACATGGCTACCTGGTCGCTCGGGCACGCGGGCTTTATCAGCTCTGCGACGGGGCGTCACATCCCGCCTCCGGCTCGGTCTTCTCAGTTCAGCCTCGCCGGTTCAGCCCCGGGTCGGCCGGATCGCATCCTTGCGCGAGGTTTCGACCGCCGGGATCGCGTGCTGGACCCGCGCGCAGGTCGTGAGCACAAACGCGGTCTGGGTGCATTCCCAATCCGCGCCTAGAACAGCACTTTCGATCGGCTGCGGACGGCCGAGGAGTAGCGTTGCACCGACCAGGGCTGCCACCGTCACGGCAATCGCGAGCGCCTTCAGGCTCAGTCGGAAGATCCTCATACCCGTGCTCCGTCGCGTATCGGGCGGACGCTAGGCGTCGCTCCGCGTGGCCCCCTATGAGGGACATCACAATTCGGCAGTTTTTCCGGGCTACGAGGCATCGTCGGGGGGTGGCGATATTTCGTCTGCCTGATCGGCTGCAATTTATGGGTGGCGTCGCGACGCGTGGCGATGTAAACGCTTCTGCGTCGCGTGGCGCCTGCTATGCCCAGCCGACGTACCAACCGAAGTGATGTAGGATCGGAAGCGAGGAAGACAAGGCTCGTCGATGAGTGGATTCAGGGAACCAGGCTTCTCCGACCGGCAAAAGGCCGCGCAGGAAGCACGCAAAAATCTTTTGAACAAATTCAAGTCGCAGCCAGGGATCGACGATCCCGCGGTCGCGGCGAAGCGTGCCGAGCGCGAGGCCCTCGCGGCCAAGCGGGCCGAGGCGAAGGCTGCGCGCGAGGCGGAGAAGGCCGAGCAGAAGCGTCACGAGGAAGAAGCCTCGGTGCTCGAAGCCGCGCGGATCGCCCGCGAAGCCGAAGAAGCCGTCGCGAAGGCGGCTGAAGCCGAGGCCGAGCAAAAGGCCAGGCGCGACGCTCGCTACGCCGCCCGCAAGGCCAAGCGCAAGTAACGTTCGCAGGCCACGTTTCGCAAAGTCACGTTCATTTGAATTTGAGCTGAAGTATAATCCGGGGCGGTCCACGTGACCGCCCCGGAGTTTTTGGGCGCGCGTTTGCCTTTCCGCAAACGCCCGATGACGACCGAAGATCAGTTTTTCTTCATCCCGTCGTCTTTTTTCATCCCGTCCTTCGACATCGTATCCTTCTTCATTCCGTCCTTGGACATGGTGTCCTTCTTCATGCCGTCCTTGGACATCGTGTCCTTCTTCATCATACCGTCATCCTTGCCCATCTTGTCTTGAGCAAAGGCGGCCGGCGACATCGCGAGGCCGAGCGAGAGAACGGCCGCCGAGACGCCGAGCGCGATGCGGGTACGAATGGTCATGACTGGTCTTCCCTTCGAGATGATGTTTGTCAGCGACGGACGCCGCTATCTGATCTCGACGGATTGCCACGGGGCGTTGTTACGCGGACGCTGATAAATTTCTGCGCGCCCGTCGCCGCCCTTCGTTCGGCGTACACACGAGGATTGAAAGTGTGCAACGCAACATACCCGGCACTTGCCGCGGCATTGGGTCTCGAACTATCAGATGAGAGAACATTGCCTGAAAGACCGGCTAGGATGGGCCTCAGCGCAGTCTCAAAGACCAACTGAAAATCACAGCAAACAAGAACCATCAAGAAACAGTTCAAGGGGATAACACCATGCTCACGCGCCGCCACCTGATCGCGACCGCCGTCGCCGCACCCGCCATTCTCCGTTTCGGCACCGGTACCGCGCATGCCGCGACTACGCTGAAGATCTCGCATCAATTCCCGGGCGGCACAGTCGACAAGGGCGATTTCCGCGACCGCCTCTGCCGCATGTTCGCCGCCGAAGTCGCCAAGCGCAGCAATGGCGACATCGCTGCTGAAATCTATCCGAACTCCTCGCTGATCAAGACCAACGCGCAGTTCTCCGCGATGCGCAAGGGCGCGCTCGACATCAGCCTCTATCCGATGCCCTACGCCGGCGGCGAATTGCCGGAGACCAATATCGGCCTGATGCCGGGCCTCGTCACCACCTACGACCAGGGCATGCGCTGGAAGAAGGAGCCAGTCGGCAAGGCGCTGACCGACTTCCTCGCCGACAAGGGCATCATCCTGCTCAGCTGGGTCTGGCAGGCCGGCGGCGTTGCCAGCCGCTCCAGGCCGATCGTGTCGCCTGAGGACGCCAAGGGCCTGAAGGTGCGCGGCGGCTCACGCGAGATGGACATGGTGCTGCAGACCGCCGGCGCCTCGGTGCTGTCGGTGCCTTCGAACGAAATTTACGCGGCGATGCAGACCGGCGCCTGCGATGCCGGCATCACCTCATCCACCAGCCTGATCTCGTTCCGCCTCGAAGAGGTCGCGAAGTCGCTGACCTCGGGCGCAGGCGCGTCCTACTGGTTCATGCTTGAGCCGCTGATGATGTCGAAGGCGATCTTCGACAAGCTGCCGAAGAACCAGCAGGACGTCCTGCTCGCGGTCGGCACCGAGCTCGAAGCCTTCGGCCGCAAGGGCGCGCAGGACGACGACGTCGAGGTCGCCAAGGTCTACGAGAAGGCCGGCGCCAAGGTCTCGGTGCTCGATGCCGCGACCGTCGGCAAGTGGCGCGACATCGCCCGCGATACCGCCTGGAAGGACTACGGCGCCAAGACCGCGACCGCTGCCAACCTGCTCAAGCTCGCTACCGACGTCGCGGCATGAGCCACGGTCCGCTTCCGGATCGTGACGACCAGGCAAACGCTGCCGCAAGGACCGGCCTTGCGGCGGCGATCGATCGCGGTCTCGCCGTCCTCAACAACATCATCGTCGTGTTCGCCGCGGTCGCACTGATCGCGGCCTGCGCCATCCTGAGCTACAGCGTGCTCAGCCGCGCTCTGTTCAAGGCCGCCAATTACTGGCAGGACGAGGCTGCGGTGTTCCTGCTGGTCGGCGCCACCTTCATGACGGCCGCCTATGTGCAGCAGAACCGCGGTCACATCGGCATCGAGGCCTTCGTCGGCCTGCTCTCACCGCTGGCGAACAGGATCAGGCTCTGGCTGGTCGATGCCGTGACGTTCCTGTTCTGCGCCTTCTTCGCCTGGAAGTCCTGGACGCTGGCGCATGAAGCCTATGTCGACGGCCAGGTCTCGAACTCGATGTGGTCGCCGCCGCTGGCCATCCCCTATACGCTGATGGCGTTCGGCATGAGTCTGCTCTGCGTCCAGATCATCGTGCAGCTTGCGCTGCCCTTCGCAGGAGCCAGGCGTCCATGAGCGTTTTCGGTATCGGCCTCGCCTACGGCATTGCGACGCTTGTCGTGATGTTCTCGGGCATGCCCATTGCGTTCGCGCTCGGCGCAGTCGCGGTCGTGTTCATGGGCATCTACATGCCCGCCGCCTCTCTCGATACGGTGACGCAGAACGTCTACGAGGAAATGGCCTCGATCACGCTGCTGTCGATCCCGCTCTTCATCCTGAAGGGCGCCGCGATCGGCAAGTCGCGCGCCGGCCAGGATCTCTACTCGGCCCTACACGCCTGGCTGCACCGCGTGCCCGGCGGCCTCGGCGTCGCCAACGTGTTCGCCTGCGCCCTGTTCGCGGCGATGGCGGGCTCCTCGCCCGCGACCTGCTCGGCGATCGGCTCGGCCGGCATCCCCGAGATGCGCAAGCGCGGCTATTCCGGCGGTTTTGCCGCGGGCATCATCGCCGCCGGCGGCACGCTCGGCATCCTGCTGCCGCCTTCGATCACCATGATCCTGTTTGCAGTCGCCGCCGAAAAATCGCTGGGACGGCTGTTCCTCGCCGGCATCGGGCCCGGCCTGCTGCTGGTCTCGCTGTTCGGCACCTACGCCGTGATCCGCTTCCGCCAGGAATATGCCGCGGCTGAAGCGATCTACAAGAACGGCGGACCGGAGGCCGCGATCCTCGCCCGCGACGAGTACACGCTCGCCGAACGTTTCAGCGTGCTGCCGCGCGTGATTCCCTTCGTGCTGCTCCTCACCGGCGTCATGATCGCGCTCTATGGCGGCTATGCCACGCCGTCAGAGACCGCCGGCCTCGGCGGCCTCCTGGCACTGGCGCTGATCGCGGCGATCTACAGTGTGTGGCGGCCGAGCGACCTTGCGCCCATCCTGAAGTCGACGATCCGGGAATCGACCATGCTGATGATGATCATCGGCATGTCGCTGCTTTATTCCTACGTGATGAGTTATCTGCACATCTCGCAATCGGCTGCCGAATCCGTCGTCGCGATGCACCTGCCGCGCTGGGGCCTCCTGTTCGCGATCCTCGTCATGGTCGTCGTGCTCGGCTTCTTCCTGCCGCCGGTCTCGATCATCCTGATGACCGCGCCGATCATCCTGCCGCCGCTCCGCGCCGCAAATTTCGATATCATCTGGTTCGGCGTGGTCATGACCATCGTGATGGAGATGGGGCTGATCCATCCACCGGTCGGCCTCAACATCTTCGTCATCCGCAACGTCGCGCCCGACATCCCGCTCCGCGAGGTGATCTGGGGCACCCTGCCCTTCGTGCTGCTGATGATGCTTGCAGTGCTGCTGTTGTGCTTCGTGCCGGGGATCTCGACCGCACTGCCGGATCTGGTGATGGGGCCGGACGGGAGCAGGTGACGCTCTCTCCCCCCGTCATTGCGAGTGGAGCGAAGCAATCCAGAATCGCGCCGGGGAAAGACTCTGGATTGCTTCGCTCCGCTCGCAATGACGGAGAACTAGCAAGCGACGCGCCTCTTCTTCGCGTTCAGCGCGGACGCCACGCGGCTCACGGGCGGCTTGCCCAGCACGCCGCTCATCGCGTTCGTGGCCGCCAGCAGCTTGTCCATGTCCACGCCAGTCCTGATCCCCATGCCTTCGAGCATGTAGACGACATCCTCAGTCGCGACGTTACCGGTCGCGCCCGGCGCGTAGGGACAGCCGCCGAGGCCGCCGGCGGCGGCGTCGATGACGCGGACGCCCTGCTCCAGGCCGGCGTAGAGATTGGCGAGCGCCTGGCCGTAGGTGTCGTGGAAATGCATCGCCAGCTTGTCGGCAGGAATGTTGGCGCCGACCGCGCGCAACATCTCCCTGGCCTTATCAGGCGTGCCGACCCCGATGGTGTCGCCGAGCGAGATTTCGTAGCAACCGAGCGCCCACAGCGCGTTGGCGAGATCGGCGACAGCCTTCGGCTTGATCTCGCCGTCGAACGGACAGCCCAGCACGCAGGAAATATAGCCGCGCACCTTCACACCATCAGTCTTGGCGCGCGCCAGCACCGGCTTGAACCGCTCGATCGATTCCGCGACCGTGCAGTTGATGTTGGCCCGCGAAAAGCCCTCGGAGGCCGCCGCGAACACCGAGATAACTTTCGCGCCGGCCGCGCGCGCGGCGTCATAGCCCTTCTCGTTCGGCACCAGCACGTGGAATTCGGCACCCAGCAAATGGCTCACGCCGCGCAGCACGGCATCCGAGCTTGCCATCTGCGGGATCGCCTTGGGCGAGACGAAGGCACCGATTTCGACCGTGGTCAGCCCGGCCGCGACCAACGCCTCGATGAAGGCGATGCGCGCCTCGACGCTGACCGCGGTCTTCTCGTTCTGGAGGCCGTCGCGCGGCCCCATTTCGATGATGCGGACCTGGTCGCTCATGTCACTCTTCCAAAGGCTCGACCACGGCCAGCTCGACGCCTTCCTGGACGATATCGCCGACCTTGCATTTGACGGACTTCAGCACGCCGGCATAGGGCGCCCGCAGCGTCTGCTCCATCTTCATCACTTCCAGCGTCAGGATCGGTGCGCCCTTCTCGAGCTTGGCACCCACCTCCGCCAGCACGGCGACGACCGTGCCCGGCAATGGCGCCGCGATCTTGTCCGCGCCGGCCTGCTCCTCGGTCTCGCCGCCGAACGGATCGACCAAATGCAGGTCGAAGCGGCCATTGCGCGTGCGCAAATACAGCTCGTGGCCGTCGATCACGGCCGCGACCGACGTTTTGACGCCGTCAAGCGTCAGGTCGAAGCCGCCGTCCCGGGGCGCGATCGCAAACGCCAGCTCGCGTCCGCCGATCACCAGCGTCGATGGTCCGCTGCCATAATTCAGCGTGATCTTCTGCTCGGGCCCATGACTGACACCATGACCGGCGCGAAACGCAAAGTTGCGCTGGCGGCGGCCGACCGGCATCCAGCCAAAGGTCTGCCACGGCGAATTTGCGTCGCCTTGCGCAGCCTGCCGCTCGTCGTTGATCACAGCGGCGACGGCGGCGCAGAGCTCGAGCTCTCCGGGTGCCGGCGAGGCTTGCGTCAGAACCGCCAGCTCGCGTTCGATGAAGCCGGTGTCGATCGCATTCGCCCGCACCTTCGGATGCGTTATCAGGGCCGAGAGGAACGGGATGTTGGTGACGATGCCGCGGACGTCGGACTCTTCCAGACCGCGGTTCAGCCGCTCGATCGCGACATCCCGCGTCGGCGCCCAGGCGATCATTTTTACCAGCATGGCATCGTAATACGGCGACACCGTATCGCCCTCGCGATAGCCGGCGTCGATGCGCAAGCCGCCGGTCTCGGCGGGCATCCGCCATGTCGAGAGCTTTCCGACCGACGGCATGAAATTCTTGGTCGGGTTTTCCGCGTAGACGCGTGCCTCGACCGCATGGCCGTTGAAGCGGATCTCGTCCTGCTTCAAGGGGAGCGCCTCGCCGAAGGCGACCCGCAGCTGCCATTCGACCAGATCGATCCCGGTGATCAGCTCGGTCACGGGATGCTCGACCTGGAGACGGGTGTTCATCTCGATGAAGAACACGTCCTTGCCGTCGGAGACGAACTCGATGGTGCCGGCGCCGACATAGTTGACGGCCCCCGCCGCCTTTCGCGCGGCGGCACAGACTGTCTCGCGCTGGGCGGCGTTGAGCGTCGGCGACGGCGCCTCCTCGATCACCTTCTGGTGCCGGCGCTGCAACGTGCATTCGCGCTCGAACAGCGACAGCAGATTGCCGTGGCTGTCGCCGATCACCTGCACCTCGATGTGCCGCGGGTTATCGACATATTTCTCGATCAGCATGCGATCGTCGCCGAACGCGGCTTTCGCTTCCCGCTTGGCGCTGACGATCGCAGGCGCGAACTCGTCCGCCGAGCGCACGATGCGCATGCCGCGGCCGCCGCCGCCGGCGGAGGCTTTCACCAGGATGGGAAAACCGACCTTGTCCGCGGCCTTCGCCAGCGTTGCATCGTCCTGCGCCTCGCCGTGATAGCCGGGCACCAGCGGCACGCCGGCCTTCTCCATCAGCGCCTTGGAGCCGGATTTCGAGCCCATCGCCGTCATCATCCCGGCAGTCGGGCCGACGAAGACCAGGCCCGCATCGAAGCAAGCCCGCGCGAACTCGGCATTCTCCGACAGGAAGCCGTAGCCGGGATGTATCGCCTCCGCGCCGGTCTTCCGCGCGGCCTCGATCAGCCGCTCGACATTGAGATAGCTGTCGCGGGCACGTGCGGGCCCGAGCAGCACGGCCTCGTCCGCGGGCGCGACATGCATCGCGCCCCGGTCGGCCTCGGAATAGACGGCGACCGTGCGCAGGCCCATAGCGCGCGCGGTACGGATGACGCGGCAGGCGATCTCGCCGCGGTTGGCGATCAGGAGCGTGCGAAAACGGCGGTAGAGCTTTGAGCGGTCCATCGCATTACATCCTGAACAGGCCGAATTTCGTCGGTTCGATCGGCGCGTTCGACGCCGCCGAGAGGCCAAGGCCGAGCACGAGGCGCGTGTCGGCCGGATCAATCACGCCGTCGTCCCAGAGCCGCGCGGTCGCATAATATGGATGCCCCTGGCTCTCGTATTGCGCGCGGATCGGGTTGCGGAATGTCTCTTCGTCTTCTTTGGACCAACTATCGCCCTTGGCCTCGATATTGTCGCGGCGGACCTGGCTCAGCACCATCGAGGCCTGCTCGCCGCCCATCACCGAGATGCGCGCGTTCGGCCACATCCACAGGAAGCGCGGGCTATAGGCGCGGCCGCACATGCCGTAATTGCCGGCGCCGTAGGAGCCGCCGATCACGACGGTGAATTTCGGCACCGACGCGGTCGCGACCGCGGTCACGAGTTTCGCACCATCACGCGCGATACCGCCAGCCTCGTATTTCTTGCCGACCATGAAGCCGGTGATGTTCTGCAGGAACACCAGGGGAATGCCGCGCTGGCAGCACAGCTCGATGAAATGCGCGCCCTTCAGCGAACTTTCACTGAAGAGAATGCCGTTATTGGCGATGATGCCCACCGGAAAACCCCAGATGTGGGCAAAGCCGCACACCAGCGTCGTGCCATAGAGCTTCTTGAACTCGTCGAACTCGGAACCATCGACGACGCGCGCGATGATGTCGCGCACGTCGAAGGGCTTGCGTCCGTCGACGGGCACCACGCCGTAGATCTCCTCCGCCGCAAACAGCGGATCGCGCGGCGGATGCATGTTAAGGTTCGGCCGCACGGATGGCTTGAACGTGTCGACGATGCGGCGGGCAATGCCGATCGCGTGCGCATCGTTCTGGGCGTAATGATCGGTCACCCCGGACTGCCGCGAATGCACGTCGGCGCCGCCGAGCTCCTCGGCGCTCACGACTTCGCCGGTCGCGGCCTTCACCAGCGGCGGCCCGCCTAGGAAGATGGTGCCTTGATTGCGCACGATGATGCTCTCGTCCGACATCGCCGGCACATAAGCGCCGCCGGCGGTGCAGGAGCCCATCACGATCGCGATCTGCGGGATGCCTTGCGAGGACATCTGCGCCTGGTTGTAGAAGATGCGGCCGAAATGCCGCTCGTCCGGAAAGATCTCGTCCTGCAGCGGCAGGAAGGCACCGCCGGAATCGACCATGTAGACGCAGGGAAGATTATTCTGCCGCGCCACGTCCTGCGCGCGCAGATGCTTCTTCACTGTCATGGGGTAATAAGTGCCGCCCTTGATAGTTGCGTCGTTGGCGACGATCACGCATTCGCGGCCCGAGATGCGCCCCACCCCCGTCACGACGCTCGCGGAATGCACGTCGCCGCCATAGAGGCCATAGGCCGCAAGCGGCGATAGCTCCATGAACGCGGTGCCGGGATCGACCAAGAGGTCGACGCGCTCGCGCGCCAGCATCTTGCCGCGCGACGTGTGGCGGTTGCGCGAGACCTCGCCGCCGCCGCCGGCGACCTGGCTCAGCTTTTCGCGCAAGTCGGCGACGAGGGTGCGCATGGCCTCGGAATTGCGCGCAAAGTCCGAAGAAGACGTATCGATGTTGGAATGGAGCGGCATGTTGATTCCAATTTCGTGAAGGTTTTAAGCCGTCTCGGCCATCAGTTCTCGACCGATCAGCATGCGGCGCACTTCCGAGGTGCCCGCGCCGATCTCGTAGAGCTTGGCGTCGCGCCACAGACGGCCGACCGGAAATTCGCTGGTGTAGCCGACGCCGCCCAGCGCCTGGATCGCCTCGCCCGCCATCCACGTCGCCTTTTCGGCCGAATAGAGGATTGCGGCAGCGGAATCCTTGCGCAGGGTGCGCGCATGATCGGTGCGGTCGCAGGCGCGACCGACGGCGTAGACATAGGCGCGCGTGGCCTGCCAGGTCGAATACATGTCGGCGAGCTTGCCCTGCATCAGCTGGAAGTCGCCGATCGGCTGCCCGAACTGCTTGCGCTCATGCATGTAGGGCACCACTGCGTCCATGCAGGCTGCCATGATGCCGAGCGGGCCACCGGAGAGCACCGCGCGCTCGTAGTCGAGGCCGGACATCAGAACCTTGACACCTCCACCGACCTCACCCAGCACATTCTCTGCCGGCACCTCGCACTCGTCGAAGAACAGCGGATAGGTGTTGGAGCCGCGCATGCCCAGCTTGTCGAGATGCGGGCCGTGGGTGAAACCCTTGAAGCCCTTCTCGATGAGGAACGCGGTCATGCCGCGCGGGCCGGCCTCCGGATCGGTCTTGGCATACACCACCAGCACGTCGGCATCGCCGCCATTGGTAATCCACATTTTTGAGCCGTTGAGCACGTAACGGTCGCCGCGCTTGTCGGCGCGCAGCTTCATCGAGACGACGTCGGAGCCGGCGCCGGGCTCGGACATCGCGAGTGCGCCGACGTACTCACCGGAGATCAGCTTCGGCAGGTAGCGCTGCCGCTGCGCGTCGGTGCCATTGCGGCGGATCTGGTTGACGCAAAGGTTGGAATGGGCGCCGTAGGACAGCCCCACGGCAGCCGAGCCGCGCGAAATCTCCTCCATGGCGACGATATGGGCGAGATAGCCCATGTTGGAGCCGCCATATTGCTCCGGCGCGGTCATGCCGAGCAGGCCGAGGTCGCCGAGGCGCTTCCAGAGGTCCGCGGGGAACAGATTGGCTTTCTCGATGTCGGCGGCGCGCGGGGCGATCTCCGCCTCCACGAAAGCGCGCAGCGTGTCGCGCAGCATGCCGATGTCTTCGCCCAGATCGAAATCGATGCTCGGGATGTACAAGGCGATTCCTCCGTGTTTTGGGGACCGAACCTAGCGGCATCAGGGCCCTTCTGCGGTCGAAAAGGTTGCATTTTCCGCCAAACTTGGCGAGGATTTTCCCGAAGGATTTCCGATGCCCTTTCAAGTCGCAACCGCGATCCCGCGCCGCGCCGTGACCCCTGCCGCCTTCGTCCGCGGCGTCGTTGCCGCTTACGAACGCTACGGCCGTGATCCGACCGAGGCGCTGAGCCGGGGTCAGGTAGCGCCAGACCTGGTCAATTCTCCGGGTGGCCGGGTCACAGCCGGCCAATTCGAGGCCATGGCGGGCCATGCGATGCGCGAGCTCGATGACGAGGCGCTCGGCTGGTTCTCGCGGCGCCTGCCCTTCGGCACCTATGGCATGCTCTGCCGCGCTTCGATCACGGCCCCGACGCTGGAGGTCGCGCTCAAGCGCTGGTGCCGGCATCATCGCCTCCTCACCGAGGACGTGCTGCTCGATCTCGCGGTCGGCGAGGAAACCGCGGTCGTCTCCATCCGCGAACTGCGCGACCTCGGACCGTTGCGCGAATTCTGCCTGGTCACCCTGCTCCGCTATGTCCTGGGTTTCTCCTGCTGGGCGGTCGATTCCAGAATTGCGCTCCGCGCCGCGGAATTCCCTTACTCGGAGCCGGGCCATGTCTCGGTCTATCCGACCATCTTTTGCCGGACCATCCGCTTCGATGCGGACCACGCCTGCATCATCTTCGACAAGCATTATCTCTCGCTGCCGCTCACGCGCAGCGCCAGTGATCTCGACAACATGCTCAAGGGTGCGCTGCGGCTGACCGTGCTGCCCTATCGGCGCGACCGGCTGCTGGTCGAGCGCGTCCGCCGCGTGCTTCGCAATGCGCGCGGACGCAGTCTCGGCGCCGAGGATGTTGCGAGAGAACTCGCGCTCTCCACCCGCACCATGCATCGGCGCCTGCGCGAGGAGGCAACCTCGCTGCGCGATCTCAAGGAAGAGGCAAAGTTAGAGCTCGCCAAGCAAGAGCTGATGCGCGGGCGCACCCCGATCAAGCGGATCGCGGAGATCGCCGGCTTCCGCAACGAAAAGAGCTTTTCCCGCGCCTTCCGCACGTGGACCGGCGCGTCCCCACGCGAGTTTCGCGGCCGGTACCGGTGAGACGCGGGCGTTATGGTTCGAGACGCGCCGCGAGGCGGCGCTCCTCACCAGGTTCTGACATTTCGCCGCCAAACAAGGCCTCATCCCGAGGAGCCCGCCCAAAGCGGGCGTCTCGAAGGATGCGCCACGAGGTATTTATTCGCCACGCTTCAGTGCGCAGAACCGCGGACTGTCATGCTGTTGCGGTCCCCGGGATAAAACCCGGCGGCCGCAACGTTTCGAACCGGTCTCGATCAGTTCGAGTTGGTCTGCCCGCCCAACGGAGCTTGGTGCGCGACTGCGTTTGCTTCGGCGACGCTGCCGCCTATCCTGCCGCCGCGATCCCCTGCAGCGGCAACGGCACGTCCTTCGCGACGCCCAGCACGGGGAAGCTGCGGACGTTCTTCACGTTGGGCATCGCGGCGAAATGCAGCAGCTGCTGGCGCATGCTCTCGACGCTCGGCGCCACGCATTTGAGAAGATAGTCGGTGTCGCCCGAAATCCGCCAGCACTGCTGGATGCGCGGGATCGCTGCTATCGAGCTCTCGAACGCCGCCAGCACCGGCTGCGCCTGGCTACCGAGCTGGATCGAGACGAACGACGCCACCTCGTAGCCGAGCAGCCGCTCGTCGATGACGGCGCGCACCGCCCGGATCACGCCGCGGCTGAACAGCGATTTCAGCCGCCGCAGGCAATTCGGCGCGGACACGCCGACGCGCAGCGCCAGCTCGTTGTTGCGAACCCGCCCGTCCTGCTGCAACTCGGCTAGTATCTTCAAGTCGACGCCGTCGAGCTGATCACGCCCCGCCATACCCCACCTCGCCATGAGCCCATCATGCACGTCAGCGAAGCACGCGGCGAAATTGGTGCCAAGAGGCCGCACGGTGGGAAGAATCCGCGTCGTGGCCGGGCACAGCTGTCCGAAGGACGCCGTCGCTTCCGCTCGCCTATGCCCCGGGCATCCAAGCTTTTGCGCGGGTGCTAAAACGTGGATGCCCGGGACAAGCCCGGGCACGACGAGAGTCTTGGGCGCGTCGACCGCCCCTCAATGCGTCCAGGGCTCGCCGCGGCGGAACGAGAAATTGTCGGAATAAGCAACCGGCCGGCGCACCGACTCCTTGGGCTCGATCACCTGGTATGCGACGCCCTTGCGCTCACAATAGGCCACGGCCTCTTCCTTGCTGTGGAAGTGCAGCGTGATCTGCTGCTTCATGTCGCCGGACGAGGTCCAGCCCATCAACGGCTCGACCGCGCGCGGCTGCTCGGGCTCGTAGTCGAGCTGCCATTCCATGGTCTTCGACCGGCCGGATTGCATCGCGTTCTTGGCGGGCTTGAAAATGCGTGCGGTCATGGATGGTCCGGGCCTCTTGTTCGTCTTTTCGTTCGATTTCGATGCGTCACGGTAGCAGTTGGTGGAAACCGCGGGCATAGTATAGAGACGCCTTTTGGGAACTGAATCGGTGATTCCGGCCCCCGGGGTGGCTCGCCGACGGGTATAGTCATTATGCTGCACCGTGACAATTGCGTACCCGCGTTCCGCGCCGGGATCCCGCCCGGCGCTACTGCCTCGCTGACATCAGCCTGTCTGTCCCCTCCGAAAGCTCCCGTCGCATGGCCTTCCTGAACATCAACGCCACGCTCCCCGAAAAGGGCCGTGACCTCAGGCTCGACCTGTTTCGCGGCATCGCGAACTGGGCGATCTTTCTCGACCATATCCCCGACAATGTGGTGAACTGGATCACCACCCGCAATTACGGCTTTTCCGACGCCGCCGACCTGTTCGTCTTCATCTCCGGCTACACCGCCTCCTTCGTCTATGCCCGGATGATGCTCGAGCGTGGCTTCCTCGTCGGCGCCACGAGGCTGACCAAGCGGGTCTGGCAGCTCTACGTCGCCCACATCATCCTGTTCGTGATCTACATCGCCTCGATCAGCTATCTGGCGCTGCGCTTCGGCGATTCCGAGATGATCAACGAGTTCAACGTCGCCGGTCTCGTCGACAACGCCACCGAGACGCTGCGCCAGGGCCTGTTCCTGCGCTTCAAGCCGCTCAATCTCGACGTGCTGCCACTCTACATCGTGCTGATGGGCCTGTTTCCGCCGGTGCTCTGGTTCATGCTGCGCAAGCCGGACCTGACGATGGTGCTGTCCATCGCGCTGTGGCTGACCGCGCGCCATTTCGGCTTGAACTTGAACGCCTATCCGGCCGGCCAGTGGTACTTCAACCCCTATTGCTGGCAGGTGCTGTTCGTGTTCGGCGCCTGGTGCGCCATGGGCGGCGCGCGGCGCTCGATGACGCTGATCAACGCGCCGATCACGTTGTGGCTGTGTCTTGGTTACATGCTGTTCGCGCTGGTCATGACCATGGCCGGCCGCTTCCCGACCCTCGCCGGCATGTTCCCGGAATGGCTGTTCTCGGCGTTCAACCCGAACGACAAGACCAACCTCGCGCCCTACCGCTTCATCCACTTCGTCGTGATCGTGATCCTGGTGATCCGCTTCGTGCCGAAGGACTGGCCGGGCCTGGAATGGAAAGGGTTCGATCCGATCATCGTCTGCGGCCAGCAATCGCTCGCCGTGTTCTGCGTCGGCGTGTTCCTGTCCTTCGTCGGCCATTTCGAGCTGTCGATGAGCTCGGGCTCGCTGTTCGCGCAGATCTTCGTCAGCGTCGCCGGCATCGCGATCATGACGACGGTGGCCTATTACATCTCGTGGTCGAAGAAGCAGGACAAGCCGCTGAAGCCGCCGCCGCCCAAGCCGGCAGCCGCAGCGGCAAAGGCTACCTGAAGGGGCGGCAGCGATACCGCGCCGGTCAGCAGCAATGCCGTTCAGGCCGCCGCTTCGCTGTCGAACTCGGTGAATCTCTTGTAGATCCAGTCGCGGCCGTCATGGCGGCGCCAGACCCTGCCGTAAACGAACTGCCCGTTGATCGAGCGGCGCGGCACAAGCACGGTCCAGAGGTGCCAGATCTCCGTCCAGCTCGCCTGCGGACCGACGGTTCGGAGGTTGCGATCGAAAGACATGATGCAGAACTCACAGGATACGAGCGCCGCGACGAACTGTGATCTCGTGTGAACACGAATTTCGGGCAGTCCGTCGCGCGCCGGGACCGATCTGATAACGATCGCCAAGCCCGCTGCAACAACCGCTCGCCCTTAACCTAACCGATCAACCTTACTTCTCGGGACGGAGCAGCAAGACAGGTTGAAAGCCGGCGCCAATTTTTCTAGAATGAACGAACGATTTGAGAATGAGCGCGCCGTTTTGAGAGCGCGCAGTGATTTTAAGCCGACATAAATTTTGAGAAACATAGATGGGCTGGGGCGACCACGATGAATTTGCAATGTGCATGCCTGCGCCTGGCGCTGCAATCGACGCTGCTTCCGCTGTTCGCGAAGACGCCGGAGCAAGAGCCGCGGAAGGCTGCCAACGACAATCAATTGGTCTGGCCGTTCCTGCCGTTTCCGCTCGGCTGGTACGCCACGAACTGAACCTTCGAAAAGCGCAACGCCGCGCAAGCGGAATATCATCGCTTGGCGGCGTCCGTTAGGCATTGGGCGCTGAAATCCCCCAACACTCGTATGTCTATCGCGACGCTCAAAGGTTCGACGAAATCTTGCGAATTTCTGCGCGGCCACTTCGCCCCAATGCCTTGAAAAATCGCGCAGAAGTCGCCTTGCGCAGAGAATGAGCGCCAAGGGTTTGGAGGGAGCTCAAAAGCCTCCGCAAGCGCAGGGCGTCAGCGCCCGCCGCATTAGCCTATTTTGCTTTGTCGCCGTTGCCGAGCTTGTCTAGGGTCTGTTGGGATTCATCTGGAGTTTATCGCGGCCGCGGCCAGATAGATCATTGAAGTGAAGCTCTGGTCGGTCTTGTCGGCGCGCATTG